>NZ_JBVJGW010000017.1:0-132370 GCF_055587105.1 Streptomyces sp. NPDC048461
GCAAACGAGAAAACCCCCCGCTGGGCGGGGCCAAAAACCGCGGGCCCCCCCCGCGGGGGGGGCCCCCCCCCGGGGCCCGGGGGGGGGGGGGGCGCCCCCGGGCCCCCCCCCCCCGCCCGCTGTCATATCCTGCTCCGGCCGGGTGAACGGCGCGGAACAGCGGGGGAAGGCGGCCTGTGGAGGGAGAGGCGATGAGCCGGAGGACGGTCGAGGCCGCTGCTCTGCGATGCGAGGACGCCCGGTGGATCGCCCGGGAGGTCCTGGCGGCGGAGCGCCCCGAGGTGGTGGACGACGTCCTGATGATCGTGTCGGAACTGGTCTCCAACGCGGTGCGCCATGCGGGCGGCGTGACCGGGTTCTCGGTGCGCCGCGAAGGAGAAACGGTGGTCGTCGAGGTCGCCGACGCCTCCCCCGCACACCCCCGCAGCCCGGGCACGGCGCCCGACGTCCCCGGCGGCTTCGGCTGGATGCTGGTCAACCGCCTCGCCGACCGCGTGGACGTCGCCTTCGGCCCCGGTGGCAAGACCATCACCGTGTGCGTCACGGTCTGACCCCTCACGGGGATCGGACCTGCGGCGTCGGGGGTGATCCTCCGCACGGTGGGCCGGGCGCGTAACCGGACTCCGGCCCGCTCGGGCGGTCCCGGTGGGCACCTTCCTGTCATCGTCCGTCCGCAGGCCTCGTAAGCTGGGCAGGTGGCAGATGAGGAGGGGGCGGGGTTCGCCCCGGTGGAGAGCGCGGAGCTGGCCGTCGTCCGTGTCGGCGGCGAGATCGACATCGATCGGGCACCGCTGCTGGGTGACGTCCTGCACAACGTGATCACCCAGGCCGACGGTCCCGACGAGATCGTCGTGGACCTGGACGGCCTCACCTTCTGCGATTCCGCCGGCCTGAACGCGTTCGTCCGTGCCCATCACCTCGCCCGGCAGCACGGGCGTCTGCTGCGCCTGCACGCGCCCCGGCCCCAGGTCGTGCACCTGCTGGAGATGTCCGGCGTGGACCAGCTGTTCCAGATCACCCCGCCCCGGCCGGCCCCCTAGCACCGCGCCCCCCGGCACCAGAGCCGGGACCTGGGACCCGGCATGCCCGCCGGCGAACCGGGGCAGGGCCTGTCTGCGGACTACGCCGTGGGAAGAACCTACGGCGCCCCGCAGCCGAGGGCCATGCCATAGGGTTCCCGGAGACGAATAAAAAGGATGCGCATAGTGACTGATGAAAACGTTTCGGACCGCCTGATCAGCCTTTTGTCGGTCCGGGGTGAAGACCTGGGCGCCGACTGGGCGGACAAGGTGACCGGTTCGCTGGGCGGACGGGTGAGCCGGGCGGAGGTCCAGCGTGAGCTCCAGGAGCTGTACGACGCCCTGGTGGCCGCGCTGGACAGCGGCAGCCTGGACGGGCGGGCAGAGGCGTTCGGTGAGGTTCGTGCGCTGCTGAC
Source organism: Streptomyces sp. NPDC048461 (assembly GCF_055587105.1). NCBI lineage: Bacteria > Bacillati > Actinomycetota > Actinomycetes > Kitasatosporales > Streptomycetaceae > Streptomyces > Streptomyces sp. NPDC048461. Next base: position 1,436 of record NZ_JBVJGW010000017.1, read on the forward strand.
CGAGCTGTCCCGCACCAGGGCCCGCCAGGGCTTCAGCCCCACCGAGACCGCCGCGAGCGTGTTCGCCCTCAAGGAGGTCCTGGAACCGGCGCTGGACGGCGGGAACAGCGATGTCCAGGCGTACCTGAAGTTCGCCTCCCTGCTGGACTCCCTGGGCCTGTTCACCATCGAGGTCTACACCCGCACCCGCGAGGAGCTGATCTCGGCGCAGGCGGAACAGCTGATGGAGCTGTCCACGCCCGTGGTGAAGCTGTGGGACGGGGTGATCGGCGTACCGCTGGTCGGCACCCTGGACTCGGCGCGCACCATGGTCGTGATGGAGAAGATGCTCCAGGCGCTGATCGACACCGGCTCCGAGCAGGCCATCATCGACATCACCGGCGTGCCGGCCGTGGACACCGAGGTGGCCCAGCACCTGCTCAAGACGGTGGTGGCGGCCCGTCTCATGGGTGCGGAATGCACCATCTCCGGCATCCGGCCGCAGATCGCGCAGACGATCGTGGCCCTCGGCATCGACTTCGGCGACATCGTGACCAAGGCCACCCTGGCCGACGCGCTGCGCCACGCGCTGCGCCGCTCCGGTGTGACCCTCTCCCGTACCGCTCCCCAGGCCGGTGGCCGGTGAGCGAGCAGGTTCCGGTCCTCCGGATCGGACAAGTGCTGCTGGTGTCGATCCAGACCGACCTGGACGACCACTCCGTCATGCAGCTGCAGGACGACCTCGCCGCCGCGGTGGTGGACTCGGGCGCCCACGGCGTGGTGATCGACATCACCGCCGTGGAGATCGTCGACTCCTTCGTCGGGCGGATGCTCTCCACCATCGCCTCCATCTCCCGGCTGCTGGACGCGCAGACCGTCGTGGTCGGCATGCGGCCGGCCGTGGCCATCACCCTGGTCGAGCTCGGCCTGTCGCTCGGCGGGGTCAGGACCGCGCTGACCCTGGACAAGGGACTCCAGGTTCTGGAGCAGGCCCGCGTGCACCGGATGGGGGGAAACAGGTCTGAGTCCTCGATCGGATTCGGTGCCGTGACATCAGATGAGGGTCTGTGACCGCCGCGGTCGTGTTGGAGATCGCTGCCAACGCCGGAGTGGTACAGGCCCGTCAGCTGGTCCGCTCCCTGGCACAGGAGTGCCGGCTCTCCCTGGTCGAGCAGACCAAGCTGATCACCGCGGCCAGTGAGCTGGCCCGCAACACCCTCATCTACGGGGGCGGAGGCACCATGACCGCCGCCCTGATCGAGGAACGGGGCCGGCGCGGGGTGCGCCTGGCGTTCGAGGACCAGGGCCCCGGCATCCCCGACGTGGACCTGGCCCTGACCGACGGCTGGACCTCGGGCAACGGCATGGGCCTCGGCCTCTCCGGTTCCAGGCGCCTCGTCGACGACTTCGTCCTGGACACCGCGCCGGGACAGGGCACCACGGTCACCATCACCAAGTGGGCCCGGTGATCGCCGTGGACGGGCCGCTGCTGCTCGACTGCGAGGACTCCGCCTGGTTCCGCGACCAGCCCGAAGCCGCCCGGGGTGCGGCCGCCGCACTGGGCCGTCGCATCGGGCTCGGAGAGCACCGCACCGCCCAGCTGGTCCTGGCGGTCGCCGAGCTGGCCACGAACGCCAGCAAGCACGCCACCGACGGGTCCGTGGTGCTGCGCGTGCTGCGCAACCGGGACGTCGCCGGCGTCGAAGTGCTGGTCGTCGACAGCGGTCCCGGAATGGCGGACGTGGCGGCGGCCCTGCGCGACGGGGTCTCCACCGCCGGAACCCTGGGCATCGGCCTGGGCGCGATCCAGCGCCTGGCGGACCGCTTCGACATCCACTCGGTACCCGGACTCGGCACCGTACAACTGGCCCGCTTCTGGCCGCACCCCCTGCCCGCCTCGGTGACCGGCGAAGCGGTCGTGGGCGGCATCACGCGGCCCATAGGCGGCGAGGAGGTGTGCGGGGACGCGTGGGCCGCGCGCACCGACACCGGCGAGCGGGCTGAGCGGACGACCGCGGAACACACCGACCGGCCGGGCCGCTCCGGTACGGCGTTCGGCGGCTTCCCGCGCAGCTCGGCCGGGTGGGCCGGCGGACCGGTGCTCGGCGCACCGGCCGGTCACCCCCGGTCGGCGGGTGCACCGGGCAAGGTCCGCTCCGAACTCGTTCACGGGGCCGTCGCGGGACCGGGGCGGGGCGTACTGGTGATGTCCTGCGACGGCCTCGGCCACGGCCCGTTGGCGGCGGCCGCCTCCCAGGCAGCCGTCAAGGCGTTCCACCAGGGGTCCGCGCGCCTGCCCGACCAGGTCGTGCAGGAGGTGCACCGGGCCCTGCGCGGAACCCGCGGCGCCGCGGTCGCCGTGGCCCGGCTGGAGCCGGACGGCCGGGTGCTGTTCTGCGGCATCGGCAACATCTCGGCCTCCGTCGTCACCCCCGATTTCCGCTCGAACCTGCTGTCCCATCCGGGGATCGTCGGCCATCAGATGCGCCAGTTGCGCACCTACGAACAGCAACTGCCCTCCGGCGGAGCCCTGGTGATGCATTCCGACGGGCTCAGCGAGCGGTGGAAGCCCGGTGAACTGGGTTCCCTCCTGCACCACACGCCTGCCCTCATCGCCACAGGGCTGCTGCGTCACGCCGGGACGCGGCGTGACGACGCCAGCGTGGTGATCGCCAAGGGGGGCTGGTGAACGCGCCGGGGTCCCGCACCCACGACCAGACTCCCGTCCTGGTCACGGCGGTCGGCACCGAGAAGGACGTCTTCGCCCTGCGCCGCCGCGCCAAAGCGGTGGCGCAGGCGGTCGGCCTCGACAACCGCGACCAGGTCCGTCTCGCCACCGCCCTGAGCGAACTGGGGCGCGACCTCCTGCGCCCCGCCCCGATGACCGCCGCCTTCGACGTCCTGCGGGAGCCGGCGGCGCTCAAGGCCTCGCTGCGCTGGCGCGACGACCGCGTCCCCAGCAGCGAGTCCCTGGCCGCCGTCACCCGGCTGCTGCCGCAGACGCACTACGCACCGGCCCCGGACGGCGGGACGGCCACGCCCGCCGCCCGCCCGCCCGGCGGCCGCATCGACATCATCTGCCCCCTTCCCGCCGCCTCCGCCCGCCCGGAGGTGCCGGAGATCCTCCGCGTCCTGGCGGCGGACGCCCCCGCCAGTGCGATCGACGACCTCCAGGCGCAGACCCGCGACCTCATCGCCGCGCTGGAGGAGGCGCACGCCCAGCGCGACGAGCTCGAACGCCTCAACGAGGAACTGACCGAGACCAATGCCGGCGTGATGGCCCTGTACGCGGAGCTGACGGTCGAGCACAAGGACGTCGTCGAGCGGTTCAGCCAGGAGCACGAGGTCGCGCTGACCCTCCAGCGGGCCTTCCTGCCCGCCGCCCTGCCCCGGTCCCGGGGGGTAGAGGTCGCCGTGCGCTATCTCGCCTCGGCCACCACCGCCGAGATCGGCGGCGACTTCTACGAAGCCGTCGACACCCCCCACGGACTGCTGCTGGCCGTCGGCGACGTCGTCGGCCATTCGCTCCAGGCGGCCGTCGTCATGGGCCAACTGCGGTTCGCCCTGCGCGCGTACGCCGCCCAGGGTCATCCCCCGCACGTCCTGCTGGAGCACCTCGACCACCTGCTGGGACTGCACGAGCCGGGATGGACCACCAGCCTGTGCATCGTGCTCGTCGAACCCGGCAACACCCGCATCCAGGTCGCGAACGCCGGCCACCTGCCCCCGCTGCTGCTGTCCCCCGGCGGACCTCCGCGCCTCCTGCGCGAGCACGGCCCGCTGCTGGGCATCGGCGTGCCCCATCCGCCCGCCACCAGCCACCCGGTCGAGCCGGGCAGCCGTCTCCTCATGGTCACCGACGGCCTCATCGAAACCCGCGACGGCGACCTCTACGAACGCCTGGACCTGCTCAGCACCACCGCCGCGGCCGGTCCGGACGACCCCGAGGCGCTGTGCACACAGCTCGTGGAGAGGTTCGCCGCCGACCCCGAGGACGACATCGTCGTCCTCGTCGCCCGCCTGCAGCCCGTACCCGCACCGGCCTGACCCGTCCCGCACCCGGCCCGGACCGACTGCGACGGTAATCGCCCCGTACCGCGTGCGGGCCCCGTACAGTCCGGGGACGGGCCCGTCCGCCGGAGGCGCGGCTCCCGGACGCTGGAGTGGGCCCGCATGGACAAGTTGGCAGAGGGAGCCGTACCGCACGCCCCGTCACCCCCTTCCCCCTCCGCGACCGTCGCGTTCGACGGCACCGAACCCGTCTCCGCAGCACGGGACTTCGCCCGCTCGTTCTTGCTGGAGGTGCGGGACGGGCACCGGATCCCGGTGTCCGGCCACGCGATGGGTGCGGTCGAGCTGGTCGTCAGCGAGCTGATCACCAACACCCGCAAGTACGCACCCGGACCCGGTCGGCTGACCCTCCGCGTCCGGAACGGCTGTGCGGAGGTGACCGTCCGCGACGGCAACCCCGAAGCGCCCCGGGTCCTCCCGCCCGACCCCCGCCGAGTGGGCCGGCACGGCCTGGAGATCGTCGCGGCCGTCTCCAGGACCTTCGAGGTCCACCGCGAACCCACCGGGAAGCGGATCACCGCGGCCATCGGCCTGACTGACGCCCCCGGGGGCCTACTCCTTGCGGCCCGTCACGGCGACGGTGACGCCCAGGCCGATCATCGTGAGGCCGCCGATGCCGCCGACGGCGGCGAGCCTGCGCGGTGAGCGGGCGAACCAGCTCCGGCCGGTGGCCGCGACCACGCCCCAGATGCTGTCCGACACCACCGCGATGACGTTGAAGACCAGCCCGAGCAGCAGCATCTGCCCCGCGACGTTCCCTTGGTCCCGGTCGACGAACTGGGGCAGCACCGCCGCGAAGAACACGATGGTCTTGGGGTTGGCCACGCCCACGACGAATCCCTCCCCCAGCGTGCGCAGGCTGCCGTGGGCGGGGCCGCCGCCGCCCTGCGCCGCCATCAGCGAGCCGCGCTCCCGCACCGCCTTGACGCCGAGGTACACGAGGTACGCGGCGCCGACGAGCTTCAGTGCGGTGAAGACCAGGACCGAGCGTTCCACGACGGCTCCGACCCCGAGCGCCACGGCCACGACGAGCACGTAGGCGCCCAGGGTGTTGCCGACCACGGTGGTGAGGGCCGCCCGCCGCCCCTGTGCGAGGGCGCGGCCGATCACGAACAGCACGCTGGGGCCGGGGACGACGATCAGCAGGAAGGACACGGCGGCGAAGGCCGCCAGTCGGTCGGTGGACACCATGCGCGCATGAAAGCACGGGGCGGGGGCGGCCCGCCCGGGAATTCCGGGCGGTCCGGCCACGGCCTCCCGCCGCGCACATCACCCGTCCGCGTGACGGGCACCCTTGCGGGCCCGCGGGTACGGCAGGGTGGGCGCATGCAGCTGCGCCGGGCCCTGCCCCTGACCCTTGCCGCGCTCGTCCTGGCCACGGGGTGCGTGACCGTACGTCCCGCCGTGCCGCCCGGGGAGCCGCGGCCGCTCCCCGGCCCGGCCCGCCCGGAGCCCGCCCGACCGGAGCCCGTCGCCCTGCCGTTGGGCCGGCTCCCGAGCCCCGCGGAGTCCGCGCCCGCGGCTCCGGCCGCCGCTCCCCCGGCCCCGGGCGCGCGGACGGTTCCCGGGTCGGCGGCGGACACGCCCGGTTCCCGGCCCGCGGCCCGGCCCTCCGCCCGGCCCGGTGCCGCCGCGGCCGAGCCGCGTTGGCCCCGCCGGGCCAAGGCCGGGAAACCCGCCCGCCGGACCCCGGCGGCGGCTCCCGCCCGAGCCCGCAAGCAGGCGCCGGCGAAGGCCCGTTCGCGGCCCGCGCCGCGGCGGACGTACGACATGGCGCCGCTGTGCGAGGCCGCCCGGGGGACGGTATCTCCGTCGATCGTGGCCCTGTGCCGGTAGCGGGCGGCGGATATGGTTCGGAAGCGTGAGGCGGACGACTCGGGAGCGGTGGACATGAACGACGCGGGAGTGCGGGCGGCGTCGGCGGCCGTGCGGGCGCTGAAGGAACTGGCGCAGCAGCGGGCGGACGAGGTCGAGCTGTTCGACGGATTCACGGACGCGGAGCTCGACGGCTGGACGGTCCCCGTGCCGGACGACGTGCGGATCGTGCTCCGGGAGATCGGCGGACTGGAGACCGAGGAGCACGAGTACCGCTTCGGGCCGCGCGGACGCGCGGTGTTCGGTGACGGCTACTGGACCCTCGGCGAGACCGACTTCGGCGAGGGCTCGCTGATCGTCGGGGTCGGAGCCGAAGGCTGGGGCCCCGTCGTGGGCGTCAACGCGTCGGGGTACGACCCGGACGTCACCGTCCGGGCGGCGGATTTCGTGGGCTGGCTCGCCGGTGTCACCGACCGGCTGGCCGCCGGGGTGGAGGACCAGCCGCGGGCCGAGCACTCCGCGGCGGCGGTCTCCAGCGTCGAGGTGGCCGAGGGAACCGACGCCGAACTCGCCGCGCTCGTCGGGCGCGGTGATCCGCTGACCGATCTGGTGGACCTGCGCGCCCTGCCCGGGTACCCCTGCTCCGTGGTCTGGGAGCCGTACTTCTCCACGGCGCACAACACCGCCGACACCGGCAGCAGCGAGGTCCAGTTCCGGATCGCGGGCGGCGGGCGCGCGCTCCTGCTGCGCAGCGTGGTGAGCGGGGACTTCCTCGGCCGGGCCGTACGGCGGCACACCGTCCCCGCGGACGCCGCCGGGCGGGCCGTGGCCGAACTGCGGGAGCTGGCCGTACGGCTCCCGGGATTCGTCGGGCTCGAACCGGGCTGCGCCGACGCCGACATGGACGGCTGGGCGGTCCCGGTGCCCGAGGACGTCCGCGGCGTGCTCCGCGAGGTCGGCGGGGTGACCGTGACGGGGCTGCCCGCACTGCGGCTGCTCCCCGGGGGCCCCGGGCACGATGTGGACGCGGAGCTGCACCGGATGCTGGGCGGTGACGGAACGTACTGGCCCGTGGCCCGGATGGACTCCGGCCGCAAGGGCGTCCTCGTCCAGATCCGCCTCGACCGGGAGAGCGGGCGGTGGGGGTACGCCGTCTCGGTGTCGACCAGCCCCAAGGAGCTGCGGGAGTACCCCGAGGTGACGCTGGTCGCCGAGTCGCTGGCGGACCTGCTGCTGACGTACGCCCGGCTGGCCCGGCAGGCCGCGGAGCGCGCCGACCTCGCGGGCCGCGTCGCCTGCGACTCCCGGTGGATGCAGCCCAACACCGGCGAGCCCTGGCCGCGGCCCGCACCCGTGCGCGAGTGGGCCGGCGCGGCCGACCCGCTGCTCGCGTCGGCCGCCGAGCTGCCGGAGGGCACGCACGCCGCCGACCTGAGGGAGGTCCCGATCCCGAGCGACCTCTGCTTCTACCGGGCGGCGGGCTGGCCGTACGCGGCCCGGCTGGACCGGCTGCACTTCGCCGAGGGCGGCCGGCTGGCCGCGGCGGTGCCGGTCGGCGGCTGACGGCGGGGCGGGGCCGGGCGGTGCGTGCGGCGCGCCCGGCACGTGCGACGGGGCGCGTCGGCGGGGTTAATCGGTGGCCGCTCCGGGGCCGGATACCTACAGTGACGGGGCCCCGGATCGTCGAGCAGGAGCGGACCATGCGCACGCACTATCCCCGTACGGCACATCTGCCCTGGTCACCGGGGGCCACCGCCGACGACGTGCGGGCCACCGGACCGGGCGGCATGGCCGGGCGCGAGGTCGTGGTGACGGAGAAACTCGACGGCGAGAACACCACCCTGTACGCCGACGGCCTGCACGCGCGGTCGCTCGACTCCGCGCACCATCCCTCGCGGGCGTGGGTCAAGGGCCTCCAGGGCCGGATCGGCGCCGGGATCCCGGCCGGCTGGCGGGTCTGCGGGGAGAACCTGTACGCGCGGCACTCGCTCGCGTACGAGGACCTGGACAGCTGGTTCTACGGCTTCTCGGTGTGGGACGGCGAGCACTGCCTGGGCTGGGCTCGGACCGTACGGTTCCTGCGCGGTCTCGGGGTGCCCGCCCCGCGCGTCCTGTGGCGCGGCACCTACGACGAGCGCGCGCTGCGCAGGCTCAAGGTCGACACGGCCCGGCAGGAGGGGTACGTCGTACGGACCGTGGACGGCTTCGCGCGCGAGGACTTCGGGCGGTACGTGGCGAAGTGGGTGCGCGGCGGCCATGTACAGACGGACACGCACTGGATGTTCGCGGTGGTGGTGCCCAACGGGCTCGGTCCGGCGGCTCCGTTGTGGGCGGTCCGGTCCGGGGCGGATGCCGACGTGGCGGGGCTGCTGGGGGCGCTGGGGATGACCGCCGACGGGGCGGGGGGTCCGGCGGACTCCTCGGACTCCTCGGTTGCCGGGGGCGGATCGGTTGCGGCAGCCCCTTCGGTTGCCGGCGGCCCCGATCTCGCCGCGGCGGTGGCCGAGGTGGCGGCCCGTGTCGACGGGTGGGGCCGTACGGGCGAGGAGCGGCTGGCCGGGGTGCTGGCCGCCGTACTGCACGGTGCGCCGCGGGCGCGGATCGCCGCCCGGCTCGCGACCGGGCCGCTCGGGATGCCGCTCGCGCGCCGGGTCGCCGACCTCGTGGGGCTGTACCCGTACCTCCAGCGGCCGTTCCCGGACGGGGAGCGGCGGGCGGGGCTGGTGCGGTTGTCCGCGGCGGCCGATCTCGGGGTGCTGCACGCGCTCGCCGGCACGCTGGTCCCCGGCGGGGGCGCCGACGGCGCCGCGGCGCGGGAGTGCGCCGAGTGGTCGGCGCTGTGTGCCGAGGAGGCGGGGCTGCTGGACGCGGACCCGCTCCGGCCCCTGCGGGCGGCCCTGCGGGAGTCCCTCGCCGGGCTCGGGGCGGATGCGGCCGACCGCTGCTGGGCCGAGGCGCGGCGGGCGTTCGCGCAGGGGCGGATCGCGGGCCCCGATGCGGGTGCGGGTGCAGGTGTGGGTGCCGGTACGGGCGCCGAGGAGGCGGTGGCGGCGACCTGGCGGTGGCGCGACGGATCGTTTCCCCGCCTGGTGCAGCTGTCCGGTCCTTCGGGCAGCGGCAAGAGCACCTTCGGCCGGGCACTGACCGGCGTGGACACCTACATCAGTCTCGACGACCTGCGCGGCGCCCGGGGGTCGCGGGCGGACCAGCGGGCCAACGCCGCCGTGCTGAGCGAGGGCCTGGACCGGCTCGACGCGGCCCTGGCCCGCGGCGGCACGGTGGTGTGGGACGCCACGTCGCTCACCGACCAGCAGCGCGGGCTCGCCGGCTCGGTCGCCCGGCGTCGCGACGCCCTGGTCACACACGCCGTGCTGCTCGTCGGCGAGGAGGAGCTGGTGCGCCGCAACGCCGTGCGCCCGCACCCCGTGCCCCCGCAGGTGCTGACCTCGCAACTGCACCGGTTCAGCCCGCCCTACCCCGGCCAGGCGCACCGTACCTGGTACGTCGGCGCGGGCGGGCACGTCGAGGACAGCGCCGGCAGCCTGATCGCGAACGGCGGGGACCTCTGATGCGGACCAGCGAGGAGCTGTACCACCAGGTCCGCTGGGACCCCCGGTTCGACCCGGCGCGGTTCGTGCTCGGGCTGCACCAGCGCGGGGCCCCGCCGAAACGCGTGCCGCTGCCGTCGTTCGTCCCCGGAGGCGACATCCCCTGGCACCGCGTGCTGTTCGTCGAGGCGGACGGAGAGCTGGTGTGGGACCGGGCCACCGGCACGGACCGGATCGACGCGACGCCGGCGGGGCGGGTCCGCGACCCCCGGCTGCTGCGGGCGCCGTTCTTCACCGCCCGCACCCCGTACGCGTGGGATCCGGCGGGCGGCGGCGCGTGGCGGCCGGCGGAGGCTCCGCCGCGCCGCGGGGCGGGCGCCCCCGACCGGGTGCGGCTCCTGACGTGGAACACGCTCTGGGACCGGTACGACGCGCCCCGCATCGCCACCGCCCGGCGCAGGCCGCTGCTGCTCGCCGATCTCGCGGCCGCGGACGCCGACGTCATCGCGCTCCAGGAGGTCGAGCCCGCACTGCTCGGCATGCTCCTGGCCGCGCCGTGGGTGCGGGCCGGCTACACCGTGGGCACGGATCCGGCCGGCCGCGACGTCGCCGAGCACGGGCTGCTGCTGCTCAGCCGGCTGCCCGTACGGGAGGCGGCGGCGCACGCGCTGGGCCCGCACAAGGCGGTCACCGCCGTGACGGTGGAGACCTCGGCGGGCGTGCTGGTCGTCGCCGCCACGCACCTGACCAGCGACCACACCCAGGACGGGCACGCCCGTCGGGCGGTCGAACTCGCCCTCCTCGCGGAGGGGTTCGGCGGGGTGACGGCCGAGGCCGGAGCGGGGGTCGCGCTGCTGGGCGACTTCAACGACGGCCGGGCCGGGCGGGACGGGCCGGCGGCGGCGCTCGGCATGCGGGACGCCTGGAACGAGGTGCACGGGGCGGGCGACGCAACTCCGACGTTCGACCCTGCGGCCAATCCGCTCGCGGCGGTCGGATCCCTGTCGGGCCGGGCCGCACGGCTGGACCGGATCCTGCTGGGGGCGGCCGGAGCCCGTGTGGAGCGGGCCGGGCTGCGCGGGGACGAGCCCGGTCCGGAGGGGCTCTTCGTCTCCGACCACTACGGGGTGGAGGCCACCGTGGAGTTCGGGGCGCGGGAGGCCGCAGGTCCCGCGCGGCTCGGCGTACCGGCGACGGCGCGGACCGCGGTGGCCTGGCTGCCGCCGGAGGATCCGCGGGTGGCGGACCTCCGGCGCAGGCACGATCCGGGGGCCGGCCGGTGGCCGGCGCACGTGAACCTGCTGTTCGGCTTCGTACCGGAGCACTGTTTCGAGGAGGCCCTGCCCCTGCTGGCCGAAGCGGCCGCGGCGGTACCGGAGTTCACCGCGCGCACAGAGGGCGTGCACAGCTTCGGACACCGCGAGGACGCCACGGTGTGGCTCGACCCGGCGGCGGCCGGCGCCGCGCCGTGGCAGGAGCTGCGGCGGACGCTGGTCGAGCGGTTCCCGGGGTGCAGGGGGCACGCCGACGCGGAGCGGGGCTACACGGCGCACCTGACCCTGGGACGGAGCCGGGACCCGCAGCGCCTGCTGGCCGAGTGCGCGGCGCGGCTCGCCGGCGGAACCTCCGCGCGGGTCGGGGAGCTGGCGGTGCTCTCGCGGCGCGGAGACGGACCGATGCGGGTGCGGGCGACGGTGGCGCTGGGCACGGGCGAGGTGCGGTGGACCGCCGAACCGGCGGACCGGGGCGGGCCCGAGGGGGCCACCGGCGACGGGGCCGCGGTCGAGGAGGCGGCGGCCGAGGAGCACGCCCGGGCGGTGGCCGGCCGGGTGGCGACGGCGCTCGGCGACGGGCCGGTCCGGGTCGCCGGGTCGCGGCGCATGCGCTGCGCGCTCTCCCGGGCGGATCTCGACCTGGTGGCGGTCCTCCCCGGAACTCCCGAACCGGACGACGTACGGCGCAGGGTGACGGCGGGGCTTCCGAAGGCGGAGCGGATGCGGGAGGTGACCGGAGCCCGGGTACCGGGGTTGCGCTTCCGCGTGGGGCGGCTGGAGGTGGACCTGGCCGTGGTGGGCTGCGGCTCCCTGGAGCCGGGGCGGGCACTCGCGCGTCGGGCGGAGCTGGGCGAGGCGGCGGCCGTCGCGCTGAGCGCGCTGAGCGACGCCGAAGCCGTACGGGACGCCACGGGGACGGAGCACACCGCCGCGTTCTCCCGGCTGGCCCGGGAGGTCAAGGCGTGGGCGCGCGCCCGGGGGCTGGACTCGGCGCCGTTCGGCGGGCTGCCCGGCATCGCCTGGGCGGTGCTCGCGGCGCGCACGGTGCGGGAGGCCGGGCCGATGGATCCCGCTTCCCTGCGGCGGGAGTTCTTCGCCCGGTGGGCGGCCTGGGACTGGCGCGACCCGGTGGCCCTGCTCCCGCAGTGGGACCGGCCTCCGGTCGGCGCGGCTGCGGTGACCGTGCTGACGCCGTCGGAGCCGGTGCGCAGCTGTACCGCCCAGGTGGGGCCCGGCATGCGGGATCTGCTGGTACGGGAGCTGTACCGGGCCTGGGAAGCGCTGGAGGCGGACCCCGGCGCCTTCGACGCGGTCCTGGCGGCGCCCCCGCTGCACCGCCGGCACGCGGCGTGGGCGGTGGTGACCGTACGGACACCGGCCGCCGGGGGGTTCGAGGACGCCCTCGGCCGCGCGCGGGGCCGGTTGCGGTCGCTGCTCGGCGCCCTGGAGGAGGCGGGCCTCGCGGACGCGCACGCCTGGCCCCGGCCCTTCGAGGCGGGGCCGGGCCTGGTCCGGTACGCGGTGGGCCTGGGTTCGGCCCCGCCGGACGCCGCGTGGCTGGCCCGGCGGGCGGCGCCCTGGTCGTCCGGCCTGCCGGGGGTCGAGGTCACGTGGGCCCCGGGCGGCGACGTGCCGGACCTGCGCTGAACCCCGCCGGTCGGCGCGGCACCGGCGCGACCGCTCAGGCCGGGCCCGTCGGGCCCCGCCTGTCCTCGACGTGGACGACGTGGAGTTCCGTACCGTCCCGGTGACGCTTGGCCCGCCCGAACAGTCCGACGGCGATCTGCGACCCGTCCGCGGGCTCGTCGGGGCCGACATAGGTCAGGACGTCGTTGTGGTCCCCGGTGACGACCCATCCTTCCGCGTCCTCGAGGTCGATCACCCCGAAGTCTCCTGCCGGAGATCCGGCATGCGCCGGCCCGAACTGCCGCAGTATTCCGATGGCTTGATCGGCCGGCTCCCCGTCCGGGGCCATCAGCACGACACACGTGCCGTGCTCGAACAGCACCCACGACTTGTGCGGGTCGGCGAGAAGCCGCTGCCAGATGTCCACATAGGTCTCGGTGTTCACGGCGGACATCATGCCTCAGGGCGCTGACACCGGGTGCAGACGGCCAAGGGCATCGTGCACGCGGAGCTCCTGGACGCGAGGGCGCCCGCCGGCCCGAGGAGGTACCTGTGGGGCATGGGGCCGCAGCCCTTGGCGGGCGTCCGTTGCGACGACCAACGAACGCACGCCGCCGGAGCGGCCCATGACTCGGACACTTCCCGAACGCTTCCCCCGGGCTCCACCACGCCCGGCGGGCGCGGCGGGACGGAGCGGTCAGGAGCCTCAGTACAGCGCTGCCGGGTTTTTTCGTCAACACTTTTCACAAGGATTGAAGAAACCCCAAGTTCACGGGCTTGATGCGCAGTTGACACACCGTTTGATGTTCAGTTCATGAACGCTCAAACCCTTGACGGCCTCCTCTGCGGGCAGTTCACTCACGCTTCGATCCCCCCGGATCCCCGACGTCAGGAGCCCCCCGCATGCCCCTCCTCTCCGACCGTCCGCCGCGACTCGCCGTCGCGGCGCTCGCCGCGGCGCTGGTCGCCGCCCTCCTCGTCCTGCTGCCCGGCACCGCCGCCCATGCGGCGCCCGTCCTGCTGTCACAGGGCAAGCCCGCCACCGCCTCCAGCGTGGAGGGCGCCGGCACCGCCGCCGGAGCGGCCGTCGACGGCAACAACGGCACGCGCTGGTCGAGCCAGTTCGCCGACCCGCAGTGGATACAGGTCGACCTCGGCGCACCGGCCCAGCTGAGCCAGGTCGTACTGCGCTGGGAGGCGGCCGCCGCCAAGGCGTACCGCGTCGAGCTGTCCACCGACGGCTCCAACTGGTCCACCGCCTACTCGACCACGGCCGGCGCGGGCGGCAACGTCACCCACGACGTCACCGGCACCGCCCGGTACGTGCGGGTGTACGGGACCCAGCGCACCACCGGATACGGCTACTCCCTCTGGGAGTTCCAGGTCTACGGCACCACCGGCACCGGACCGGTCATCCCCGGCGGCGGCGACCTCGGGCCGAACGTGATCGTCTTCGATCCGTCGACGCCGAACATCCAGGCCAGGCTGGACCAGGTCTTCGCCCAGCAGGAGGCGGCGCAGTTCGGCTCGGGCCGCTACCAGTTCCTGTTCAAGCCCGGCACGTACAACGGGCTCAACGCGCAGATCGGCTTCTACACCTCCATCTCGGGCCTCGGCCTGAACCCCGACGACACCACCATCAACGGCGACGTGACCGTCGACGCGGGCTGGTTCGGTGGCAACGCCACCCAGAACTTCTGGCGTTCGGCGGAGAACCTCGCCCTGAACCCGGTCAACGGCACCAACCGGTGGGCGGTCTCGCAGGCCGCGCCGTTCCGCCGGATGCACGTCAAGGGCGGGCTGAACCTCGCTCCGAACGGCTACGGCTGGGCCTCCGGCGGCTACATCGCCGACTCCAAGATCGATGGTCAGGTGGGCAACTACTCGCAGCAGCAGTGGTACACGCGTGACAGCTCGATCGGCGGCTGGTCCAACGCTGTGTGGAACCAGGTGTTCTCCGGCACCCAGGGCGCACCCGCGCAGTCGTACCCGAACCCGCCCTACACCACGCTGGACACGACCCCCGTCTCCCGCGAGAAGCCGTTCCTGTACCTGGACGGCGCCGACTACAAGGTCTTCGTCCCGGCCAAGCGCACCAACGCGCGCGGCACCTCCTGGGGCAACGGCGCACCGCAGGGCTCCTCGATCCCGCTGAGCCAGTTCTACGTCGTGAAGCCGGGCGCGAGCGCGGCGACGATCAACGCGGCGCTGACGCAGGGCCTGCACCTGCTGTTCACGCCCGGGGTCTACCACGTCGACCGGACCATCCAGGTCAACCGTCCGGACACCGTCGTGCTGGGCCTCGGCCTCGCCACGATCGTCCCGGACAACGGGGTCACGGCCATGAAGGTCGCCGACGTGGACGGCGTGAAGCTCGCCGGCTTCCTGATCGACGCCGGCACCGTCAATTCGCCCACCCTGCTGGAGGTCGGCCCGGCCGGCGCCACCACGGACCACGCGGCGAACCCCACCACCGTGCAGGACGTCTTCATCCGGGTCGGCGGCGCCGGCGCGGGCAAGGCGACGCTCGGCATGGTGGTCAACAGCCACGACACGATCGTCGACCACACCTGGATCTGGCGGGCCGACCACGGCGACGGGGTGGGCTGGGAGACCAACCGCTCCGACTACGGGTTCCGCGTGAACGGCGACGACGTGCTCGCCACCGGGCTGTTCGTCGAGCACTTCAACAAGTACGACGTGGAGTGGAACGGCGAGCGCGGCCGCACGATCTTCTTCCAGAACGAGAAGGCGTACGACGCACCGAACCAGGCCGCGATCCAGAACGGCTCCATCAAGGGCTACGCGGCGTACAAGGTGGCCGACTCGGTCAACACCCACGAGGGCTGGGGCCTGGGCAGCTACTGCTACTACAACGTGGACCCGACGATCCGTCAGGAACACGGCTTCCAGGCGCCGGTGAAGCCGGGCGTGAAGTTCCACGACCTCCTGGTCGTCTCGCTCGGCGGCAACGGCCAGTACGAGCACGTCATCAACGGCATCGGCGCCCCCACCTCGGGCACCTCGACCGTCCCCTCGACCGTCCTCTCCTTCCCCTGACCCACCCCCGACCCCCGGAAGACGCGGGGCGGCCCGGCGGCCGCCCCGCGTCTTGCGGGCCATCCGAGAGCACGCCCTCAGACCTCGATCACGATCTTCCCGGCGGTGTGGCCGTCCTGGCTGAGCGCGAAGGCGGCCGCCGTCTCGGCGAGCGGGAAGGTCTCGGCGACGGTGACCTTCAGCCGGCCCGCGTCGGCCAGCCGGGCCAGTTCGGCCAGGTCGGTGCCGACCGGGCGGACCCACATCCACTCGCCGCCGGAGCCGGTGACGGTGGGGTCGGCGATCGAGGCGTGCCGGCCGTCGTCGTGGAGCACCTCGCGGGTGACGGAGAGGACGCCGCCGACGAAGTCCGCGACGACGGTGGCACCTTCGGGGGCGAGCGCGCGCACCCGCTCCGCGAGGCCGTCCCCGTACGCGACGGGTTCCGCGCCGAGGGCGCGCACCCGGTCGTGGTTGCGCGGCGAGGCGGTGCCGATCACGCGGGCGCCGAGCGCGCGGGCGATCTGGACGCCGAGGGAACCCACGCCGCCCGCGGCGCCGTGGATGAGGACGGTGTCGCCCGCGCCGGTGCCGAGCCGGGTGAGCACCTGGTAGGCGGTGAGCCCCGCGAGCGGGAGTCCGGCCGCCTCGGCCCAGCCGAGGGACGCGGGCTTGTGCGCCAGGGCGCGTACGGGGACGGTGACGAACTCGGCGAAGGTCCCGCCGTGCACGTAGTCCTTGCGGGCGTACGCCATGACCTCGTCGCCCTCGGCGTACTCGGGGGTGTCGATCCCGACGCGTTCGACGGTGCCGGCGACGTCCCAGCCGGGGACGACCGGGTACACGACGTCCATCAGGGCGTCGAGCCCGCCCGACATGATCTTCCAGTCGACGGGGTTGACGCCCGCGTACTTGACCCGGACCAGGACCTCGCCCGGACCCACCTTCGGCAGCGGCAGCCGGGTCTCGGCGAGCACCTCCGTGCCGCCGTACGTCTCGTACGCAATCGCCCTCATGGTGGCCTCGGCCATGTTCCGACCTCTCCGTGTGGTGGTGGACCCCGCCCCGGGCCCATCCCACCACGCACGCCGCGCCCGTCCGCCGAGGCGGGGCGGGCGCGGCGCGGCGGTGGCGCGGACCTCCCGTGCGGCGAGGCCGTGGCCGAGTCGGTTGTCTGCGGCGTCTCTCCTGCGCCCGCTTTCGTGCATATCTTAAATTAAGACGTACTTTAAGCCGCGCCAGAGGGTCGCGCCAAGGGGTCGGGCAAGGGTATGTTGCGGACGCGGTGACGCCGACGTCACTGCGGAAGGGGCCAGATGACCACGGGGCGTAGCGGACGAACGATACGGGACCTGCGGCGCGGCAACCGGAGCGCCGTACTCCAGCGGCTGTACTTCGGCGGGCCGATGAGCCGGCAGGAACTGGGGCCGGCCACCGGGCTGAGCTCGGGATCCGTCAGCAATGTCGTGGGCGAGCTCGTCGCGGACGGACTGCTGGAGGAAGCGGGCGTCGTCGACTCCGACGGCGGCCGGCCCCGCACCCTGCTCCGCGTGGCGCCCGGCAGCGCCCACATGATCGGGGTGGACGTCGGCGAGACCCGGGTCCGCGTCGAGCTGTTCGACCTGACCCTGACGGAACTCGCCCGCACCGAGATGCCGTTGCTGCCGCGCGGCTGCTACGACGTCGGCCCCATCGTCGACCACATCCGGACCGGCATCGCCACCGTCCTCGCCGAGGCCGGGGTCGGTACGGAACGGCTGCTGGGCGTGGGGGTCGGCGTGCCGGGCATCGTGGACCGCGCGGCGCCCGGCGGAACGGTGGTGCACGGGCAGACCATCGGCTGGGACGCGGTGCCCCTGGAGGAACTGCTGCGCGCGACGGGGGCCCTGCCGGAGGAGGTCCCGTACCTCATCGACAACGGCGCCCGCACGCTCGGCCAGGCGGAGATGTGGTTCGGCGCGGGACGCGGGGCCCGCGAAGCGGTGGTCGTGCTGTTCGGGTCCGGCGTCGGCGCGAGCCTGATCACGGACGGTTCCCCGGAGGGCGGCACGACGGAGGGAATCCCCCTGGAGTGGGGCCACTTGACGGTGTCGGTACGGGGTCGGCGGTGCCGGTGCGGGGCCCTGGGCTGCCTGGAGGCGTACACGGGGGCGGAGTCCCTGCTGGCGCGGTGGACCGAGCGGGGCGGGCGCCCCGGGGACTCGGCCGACGAGGAGGAGGCGGTGGCCGCCCTCCTCGCGGCGGCGGGCGGGGCGGACCCGGTCGCGCTGGAGGTGCTGGAGGAGACGGCGGAGTACCTGGGCGCCGGCCTGTCGGACCTGATCAACCTGTTCCGGCCCGAGCGGATCCTGATCGGCGGCTGGGCGGGCCTGATGCTGGGGCCGCACATCCTCCCCGCGGTACGGGAGCACGCGACCCGGTACTCCCTGCGCCACCCGGCCGGCCGGGTGGCCATCGGCATGGGCTCCCTGGGGCCGGACGCGGTCACGGTGGGCGCGGCCACCCTCCCCCTGGCGGCGTTCTTCACGACGGGCGGCCGCCGCGCGACCCCCGAACCGCGGACGGAACCCCCGGGCTGGCGCAGGTCCCTGGACGTCCGCGACGAGGCGGCGGCGACCCGCCGGGCGTGAGGTGCGGCCGGGGCGCACGTCCGCTCATGCCCGGGCCTCCGGGGACATCCATGTGCCCGGCGGTCAGCTCACCGGAAAGGACGCCTGGAACGCGAGCCTCGCGTCCGCGCCGTCGGCGATCCCCCCGAGCACCTCGTCGAGAGCGAGGAAGGCGGCCCAGGGCTCCTCACCGGCCGCCCGGGCGAGGTGGCCGGTGAGGAGGTCCTCCAGCTCGGGCACCCGCTTCCCCTTCCACACCTTGTCGGCGACGCTCACCAGCAACTCCTCGACGCTGACGCCTGGTTCGCCCCACATGGCGTGGCTTGCGGCGAACCTGGCCCGCTCCGGGCCGAACCCGTGGGCGAGGAGCAGGTCCCGGCCCGCGGGCTCGTGCGCGGAGCCCGGCCCGCTGAGCTCCACGACGTGCACCACCTTGCCGATGTCGTGCGTCGCCGCCCCGAAGAGGACCTCCGCACGGTCGAAGACCAGTTCGGGGCAGTACCCGGCCAGCCGGTCCGACAGGTCGTACGCGACGTCATGCACCAGCCGCAGGTGCGCCGCCAGCCGCGGCGGCGCGGCGAGCGTCCGGAGCAGCGCCGCCACCTCGGGTGGCAGCAGGCGCACCGGTGGCTCGCCCGGCGCGGTGAGCGCCCGGGCGAGGAGGCCGCCCCGGCGGTCCGCGGCGGCGGGAGTGGCGGTCATCTGTACGGGTTCCGGTTCCCTCATCAGAGCAGTGTGCACGAGAGGTACGGACGGGCAGGGCCCGGACGCCCGCGGCTCCGGCGGGAGGGGCCGGGGCCGGGGCCTACGGGAGTCGCGGCCGGTCCCGGCGCCCGGTCCGGTCCCGCTCACTCGTACTCCGTACCGCCCTTGCGGGTCAGGTAGGCCGGGCTGACGGCCTTCGCGATGGCACGGCCGCCCACGATCGGGCTGTACCGCTCGGTCGCCGGCCTGATGACGACCCCCTCGCGGAAGTGGAGCTCCCGTCCGGACACGGTCTCCCGGCCGCTCGCCAGCTCCAGCACCGTGGCGAGCTCGTACGGCCCCTCGTACAGGCGTGGAACCAGCGGGAGTTCGCCGGCGTTCAGCACGTCCTCGGGGTCCAGCCAGCGGACGTGGCCGTCGATCTCGGCCGAGACGTCGAAGACGGCGTACCCGGGCGGCGCTTCGGCGGTGCGCACGTTGGTTCCGTACGCCAAGTCCTGGACGCCCGCGCCGTACACCTCCCCGAAGATCCCGATCCGGGTCGCGCCGAGCCGGGCGGCGAGGGCCGCCGCGACCCCGGGAACGCCGTGGCCGCGTACGGCCCGCCAGTACAGGTTGCGCTCGTCCTCCTTGAGCGCCAGGTTCTTCGAGCCGAACCCCTTGGAGGAGACCAGGGAGCGCTCGCCGTCGACGACATAGGTGAACAGCGAGGCGGTGCCGTGCAGTTTCTCGGTGAGCACCACCGGCTCGCCGTCCTCGAACATCTGCGGATAGCGCTGGAGGTTCTCGATGTCGACCCACGGCATGAGGTCGGGGGCGGACTCGACGTCACCGTTCATCGTGGTGGGTATGGGCGGCGACCACTTGGTGATGCCGAGCAGCTCAGCGAAGTCCGTACCCTCCTCGGCGGCGCGCGCCAGGTCGACGCCGGCGAGAGCCTGCGGCCGGCACACCAGTCCCTGGGAGAGTTCGCCGCGCAGCCGGACGGCCTTGACCCGGTCGGCGGAACCTCCGGCGAGCTTCCCGGTCAGGCCGAGCTCCTCGATCAGAGCCGCAGGCAGGACGGCCTGCTCGGGGATGTAGAGCGCGAACTCACCGCTCTTGTAGGCGCTCTTGGCGACGACGGCGCGGTAGAGGCCGACTTGGGCCAGCTCCAGCGCGTCGGCGTTCGGGTGCTCGTGGACGGTCAGCTCTTCGGCGGTGACCCGCAAGGTCGACATGGGGAGGCTCCTCGTACGTGACGGTCTGGCCGGCCGCGTGTCCGGTCGGGACCCGCGGCGACGCCCCCACTCTCGCCGACCGCTTTCCCCTGGTCCACCGCATATCGCGGTGCCGGTCCCCGCAGTCAGCGATCACGACCTGGCAGCATGGGCGCCCCCGGCAGCCGCCCGGACCGTCGCACAGGAGGCCCTCATGACACGTCGCCCGGTCACCGTCGTCACCGGCGGCAGCAGGGGGATCGGCGCCGCCGTCTGTCTGCGGCTCGCCACCGACGGGCACGACCTGGCCCTGGGGTACCTGCGCGACGAGGAGGCGGCGGCGGCCGTCGCCGCAGGGGTACGCGCGCTCGGCGCCCGGTGCGTGACGGTGCGCGGGGACACGTCGCAGGAGTGCGGCGCCGAGCGGCTCTTCGACATCGCGGGGGCCGAACTCGGGGCGGTGAGCGGCCTGGTGAACAACGCGGGGGTGACCGGTCCGCTGGGCCGCCTCGCCGACACCGCGACGGCGGACCTGCGGCGCGTGGTCGACGTGAACCTCGTCGGCTATTTGTTGTGCTGCCGGCGCGCCGCCCGGGACATGGCGGGATCCGGCGGCGGGTCGATCGTGAACGTCTCCCCGGCGGCGGCCACCCTCGGCAGCCCCGGGGACTATGTGCACTACGCGGCGACGAAGGCCGCGACGGACGCCCTGACCGTGGGACTCTCGAAGGAGCTCGGCCCGGACGGCATCAGGGATAACGCCGTGGCTCCCGGGATCATCGAGACCGACATGCACGCGGCAATGGGCGACCCCGACCGCCCCGCCCGGGCCGCGGCGGGCATCCCGCTCGGGCGGGCGGGCCGGCCCGACGAGGTCGCCGGTGCGATCGCATGGCTGCTGTCCCCGGACGCCTCCTACACGACGGGCGCCGTCCTGCGCGTAGCGGGAGGCCGCTGACCCCGGGCCGACCGCCGAGCGCAAGCCCGCGCCGACAACGGGTGCCACGAGCCTGAGCCCCGCACCGGCAGGGACGGCGACCTTCCCCACCGGAGCCCCCCTTCCCCGGGATGCCGCGGGCCCATATCCCCACTCGGCCGCTTCACGCACAGAGCGGGAGACGGCCTCGCAGAGTGCCCACCCGTGGGTGTTGAAGTTCCATACGTTCAAGGCGATGGTTCCGCTTCCGGTCGCGGCACAAGTCCTCGGTCCGTGCCCGGGCCGCGTCAGCCGAAGGCCGAGCGGGTGGCCGGGCCGTAGGTGCCCTTGGGGTCGCCCTTGATGCTTCGGTCGCTCTGGAGTTGGGCCACACCGCGTCGGGTCCGGTCGTCGTAGACGCCGTTGACGGTGACGTACGTGAACCCCTGCCCGTGGAGCCGTTCCTGCAGGGCGCGCACCTCCGGCCCGCGGTCGCCCGGGCGCAGCGTGCCGTCGTCGGCCGGCGGTTGCGCGGGCGAGGCGCTCGGCGGGGGCTTCCGGTCGCGGCTGCCCGTCGGACCGGGCGGCTCGGACTCGGGCGCGGGGGGCGATGCCGCCCCGGTGGGAGTCGGGGTGGCGGGTACCGGGGAGGTGTCCGGTGCGGGCGCGGCGGAGTCGTCGGCGGTGGCGTCCGGGTCGCGCTGCGGAAGGACCGGCACGCGGAGCCCGCGCGGCGGTTCGGCCCGCGCCGGTTCGGGGTCGGGTCCGCTGAGCAGGAGCACCAGGCCCCCCGCCGCGGTGAGCACGAACAGGGCGAGGAGGGCGAGGAGGGACGCGGGCAGCCTGCCGTCGCGCTCCGCTTCGGAGCCGCGGCCCCTGCCCGAGCCGGGGCCACCGCCCCAGCCGTGGCCGTGGCCGTACGACGTGCCCGTCGCCGGGGCGGTCGCCGTTCCGGAAGCGGGATCCGGGGAGCCGGTCCGGCCCGGGGCGGGGCGGACGCCGGGGATCGGGCCGGGGAAGGTGACGGTCCCGGTCCGCGGCCAGGCCGGACCGGTCGCGCCGACCGGGCCGACCGGGCCGACGGGCTCCGGCAGGTCGGCCGGCTCCGGCGGGTCGGCCGGGCGGCCCGAGGGGGCCACGTAACGGCGTACGAGGAGGTGGTCGTCGGGCACGGTCCGGCTCTCGTGGAAGGCGTGGGGCATCTGGGACGTCATTGTCTCCCGGCGGCGGAGGGGCTCGCACGGCAGTGCGGTACGGCCGTCCCCCCGCGCCCGTCCGGTCAGGTCCTGCGGCGCCGCGCGACGAGGACCATGGCCGTTCCGGTGGCCAGTACGGAGGCGCCGCCGACGGCCAGGTCCCCCGCCACCACGCCACCGCCCGTACGGGCCAGACCCCCGGCCGGAGCCCCGCCCCGGCCCTCGATCCGGGGCCCTGTCTCGGCACCCGACGCGGACGGCGGCGGGGCAGAACCGTCCGGTGCGGCCGTCGGCGCCGGATCCGGATCCGGCGCCGCGCTCGTTACCGGAGCCGCCCCGGAAGCGGACGCGGCCGGAGCGGGGCCCGGGGCCGTACCCGCGGGGCCGGGCTGTCCGGGCTGCGCCCCTCCCGTCTCGGCAGGCACGGGTACGCGGGGCAGGCAGCCGGTGAAGGGGTGGTGACGGGTTTCGGCGCTGCCCGCACCGGCCAACGAACCGGCGATGACCGAGCCGTTGACGGCGCCGGCCGCGCCCAGGTCGACGTCCGCGTCGGGCGCGAGGATGCTGCCGGGCCAGGCCGCGGCGTCGTCCTTCGCCACCCGCGCGGCGCCGGGGAAGTTCCACAGCAGCTTCGAGCGGATCGCACCGCCCGCCGCGCTGCCGGACGGGCCCTCCGGCACCTCGCGCCCCGCCTCTTCGTCCCACAGGAGGAAACGGACGGCCTCCGGGGCCCCCCGCCGGTATCCGGCGCCCTCCACGGTGACGACCGTGGTCGCCCCGACCGGGACCGCGATCCGGATCTCCGCGGCCTTCTCCAGCACGGCCGCGGGGAGGACGAAGCTGTTGTACCGGAGGTCCGTACCGGTGAGCCGCAGTCTCCCGCCCGTCGGCTCCACCGCCCCCGTCGGCCCCGACGCCCGCCACTGCGCGGTGGCGGACTGGCCCGCCGCGGCAAGGCCCGCCGACACCCTGCGCAGTGCGGCGAACTCGGCCGCGAAGTCGATGGGTGAGGGGCCGTTGACCACCGTTCCCGACGGCGCCTCGGCACGGCCGGTGAGGGTGCCTCCGTAGACGCCGTTCCCGTGCACCACCCGTACGACGCCGGTGACATCGCCCGCGACGACCAGGGCGTTGCCTCCGGGGAGCGCCCCCGGCTCCCCGGTACCGAGGTCACGGCCGACCGTGGCCCCGCCCCGGAAGACGGCGTTCCCGCCGACCGCGACGGCTCCCGCGGCGCCCCGGCCGCCGGGGCCGCGCCGGTTGTCCCCGGAGGTGAACTCGCCGTAGCGGCCCGCGATGCCGAGCCCGTCCGCACAGCCGTCCGCGGCAGGGGCGGAGACGGCAGGGGCGGCGGCGGCAGGGGCGGAGACGTAGGTGGAGACGCGGCTGGAGGCGTGGACGGAGGCGGACGCGGCGGCGGACGCGCCGGAGGCGACCGCTCCGAGCAGGCCGGCGATCGTGGCCGCGGCGGCCAGCGAGGCGCGGGCGGGTATCCCCATGTGAGGTGTCTCCGAGGTACGGCGCGGGCGGTGCTGCCCGGTCGGCGCACTCTTTCCCTCCGGGATGCCCCGGGTCAAGCCGGATGCCCGTTCCACCCGGATCCACCCGGTCTGTCGCTCCGGCGCCTCCCGCCGCGCCCCACCGGTCAGTTGGGGATCCCCTCGGGTCGGCGGGCCGACGCGCCCCAGACCGTCGCCGCGGCGAGGAGCATCAGAGCGGCACCGCCGAGCGGCGCGGCGGACGCGGAGATCCCGTCCACGGCGAGCCCGCCGAGCAGCGCGCCCGCGGCGATGGCCAGGTTGAACACGGCCACCATGAGCGAGGAGGCCGCCTCGGTGGCCTCCGGCGCCGACGCGATCATCCAGCTCTGCAGGCTCACCGACACCCCTCCGTACGCCAGCCCCCAGGCGAGCAGCAGTGCGGTCCCGGCGACCGTGCCGGGAAGGACGGCCATCAGCGCGAGGATCACCGCGAGGGACGCGCTGACCGTGAGCAGCGTGCGGCGCGCATCGCGCGGCCCGGCCAGGAAGTTGCCCGCGACGCCGGCCACGCCGTAGCCGAGCAGGAGCGTGCTCACGTGGTGGGCTTCGATTCCGGAGACGTCCTGGAGGATCGGCCGGACGAACGTGTAGGCGGCGAACTGCCCGGTGACGACGAGGAAGGTGACGACGACGCCGGCGCGGACACCGCGGTTCCCCCGGAGCAGGCCGAGGAGTTCGGGGAAGGCGATGGGCCGGGTCGGCGGAAGCGGGGGCAGCAGCAGGACCAGGGCGAGCAGCGTGAGGAGGCCGAGGACGCCTACCGCGGCGAAGGCGGTGCGCCAGCCGCCGGCTTCGCCGAGCAGCGTTCCGGCGGGGACGCCGAGCACGGAGGCGGTGGGGACGCCGCCGAACACGACCGCGGTCGCGGAGCCGACGTGCCGCTCCGGGACGAGCCGTACGGCGAGCCCTCCCGCGATGGCCCAGAAGCCGCCGACGCTGACGCCGACGAGGAGCCGGGTCGCCAGCACGACCGTGAAGTTCGGGGCGAGGGCGGCGGCGAGGTTCGCGGCGGCCATCAGGGCGATCAGCACGCACAGGACGAGCCGCCGGTCGAGGCGGCCGGAGCCGACGGTGACGAGGGGGGCGCAGAGCCCGGCGACGAGCCCGGGCACCGTGACCATCAGCCCGGCGGTTCCGTCGGAGACGCCGAGGGCGGCGCCGACGGGGGTGAGCAGGCCGACGGGCAGCAGCTCGGAGGTGATCAGGCCGAAGATCCCGAGTGCGACGGCGCAGACGGCGGCCCAGCCCGTCCACGGGGCGCGCCCGGATCCGCCCACGCCACCGGCCGTGACGGAACCACCGGCCCCGTGGGCAGCGTCGGCACCACCGGCTGCGTCGTCTGCGTCGGCCCCGCCGGCCCGGGCCGGAGCACCGGGCACGGCCTCGGGCGCGAGCGCCTCACGGGGTGGAAGGGAGTCGTGGGGCTCGTGGGAAGACGGCGGGGTGCCGGGCGCGGCGGCTGAGGTCATGGATCGGTACTCCGTACGGGCACAGTGACGGGCAGGACACGGCGGGCAGGACAGGGCGGTGCGGGGCGAGCGGGGGTCGCGCCTCCCCCGTCACCCGTACGGTCCTACCAATCCCCCGTCCGCCCCGGTAATTCCCGCCGGTGCCGCCGGGCCGGTCACGGGGCCCGCTCGCGGGCACCCGCGAACACCGCCGTGGAGGATCGATTCCGCAGCCGGGCCCGCGTCACCCGGACGCGTGAGCCGCCGGATCCGGTCGGCCGGGCCGTACGGCAAGGTGGTCGGATGCAGTTGCGCCGGGCCGTGCCCCTCTCCCTCGTCGCGCTCCTCGCGAGCGCCGGCTGTGTCTCCGTCGGCCCCGACTCCGCGGCTCCGGTGCCCGGTTCCCTCCCGCCCGTCGGCGCCCCGGACCGGCCGGCCGCGCCCTCGGCCCTGCCCCTCGGGAAACTGCCCGCCCCCGCGGCGGACGACCCGCGCCCGGTCCCGGACGCCTCCGCCGGGCGGCCGCCCGCCAAGGCCGCCCGGCCCCTCTCGGGCCGGCCCGCGAAGCCGGCGGCGCCCCGACGGGCCCACCCGCCCGGGCCGGCGAGCCCCCACCCGCGCCGGGGTCCGGCCGCGGCGCCCGCGATGGACGAACTGTGCGCGGCGGCGGACGGGACCGTGCCCCCCTCGATCGTCGACCTGTGCCTGCGGGAGTACGGTCGCTGACCGGGGCACGGCCGGCACCGGCGGGATCGGTCCGCATGCTGCGTCACTACGGCGCCCTCGGACGTCTGGGCCCGGCCCGCGTCGCCCTCCCTCACCGGCTACCGCTTCCACGGGGCCGGGCAGTTGGCCCGGCTCCACCGTGTGTCATCGCGCTCAAGGAACTGCACCGGGGGTCGATAGAGGGCGTACTGCCGACCTCGCAGGTGCTGGCGCGGTGGATCGACGCCCATGGCCACCGCTCGGCCGGGTACGCCCGTGAGCCGGCCCTCGCCTGCCCGGAGGACCGGGACCGGTGGGTCACGAGCTCCAGGAACCCCCGGCCGACACGCCCTGACGGGCCGGGCCCGTAAGGTGCCGGGATGCGACGCGTACTGGTGGTGGGGATCAGCGGGGCCGGCAAGTCCACGATGGCCCGGGCCCTGGGGGTGCGGCACGGGCTGCCGTTCCACGAGCTGGACGCCCTGCACTTCACCGGGCCCGGGTGGGCGGTGAACCCCGCCTTCGCCGAGGACACCGCGCGGCTGGCGGCCGCCGAGCGGTGGGTCTTCGACTCGCTCGGCTACCCGGCCGTCCGGGACCTGCTGTGGGAACGGGCCGACACCGTCGTCTGGCTCGACCACCCCCGGTACGTGGTCATGCGGCGGGTGCTGCTGCGTTCGCTGCGCCGGAGCCTGACGCGGGAGCGGCTGTTCGGCGGGAACCGGGAGTCCTGGCGGGAGTGGCTGCGGGCCGACCACCCCGCGTGGTGGGCCTGGCGGCAGTACGGGCCCCGCCGCGCCGAGATCCTGCGCCGGGCCGGCGACCCGCTGTTCGCCCCGCTGGAGCTGGTCCACCTCCGGTCGCCCCGCGCGGCCGAGGCCTGGCTGCGGGAGCAGACCGGGCCCGCGTAGGGCGCCGCCACGACGACGTACGGCCCCGGCGCCGGGACCGGGCAGCGCGCGGTGGCGGCTCAGGGACGGCGGCCGCAGACCCGGGCGCAGCGCACGGCCGTGTCGCGGCGGGCGGTGCGCAGGCGGCGCACGGTGTCGTGGCCGCGGCGCCGCCACTCGGCCCGGGGCAGGCCGGCCCGCTGACCGCCGCCCGTGATCAGGGCGTTGACAGGGGTCATCGGGTCGGCGGCCAGGCCCTTGGCGAGCAGGACGCCGACCACGAGCGGTACCAGCGCCACGGCCAGCGCGGAACCGGCGGTGGTCACGTGCCGCAGGTGCGGGCGGGGCGTCGTGCCGTGCGGGGCCTCGGAAGTCATGGCCCCATTCGACCAGCGCGGGCGCGGCGGGGAATCGGGGCGGATACTCAGGCCGTTGGGCACGAGGTACTCAGACGGCGGGGCGGGGTGGTGGGTGGTGGCGGTACCCGGGCAGGGATTCGAGCCCTCGACCGGCGACGGGCCGGAGCCGGAGCCGTCTCCCGGCAGGGAGCGGGAGCTCCGCACGGCGCACGAGGGGTTGCTGCAGATCCGCCGCCTGGTCAACGGCCCGGCGGGGCCGGAGGTTCCGGCGCCCTGGGAGGTACGGCAGCCCGCGCGCGCGGTGGCGCTCGCACTGGAGGCGGCGGGGTTCCCCCCGTCGGCGGTGGACGCGGGGGGCCGGCGGACGCGCACGGGATACCGGGTGGCCGACGGCGCCGAACCGGGCCGGGCGCAGGTGACCTGGTCCGGCCCGCCGGGCGGGGGCGCCGCCGAGGAGGAGCAGGAGCGGCTCACGGCCTGCGCGGGGGTGCTGGAGGGCCTCGGGTGGGTCTGCCTGCTGTACCGGGGCCCGCGGCGGCGCCGGTTCCTGGAGGTGGAACCCCCGCGCTGACCGCGGCACGGCGTCGGTCCAGGGTCAGCAGGACCTGTTGTCGGCGGCCGTCCCGGCGGGCAGCGGGCGCGTCGCCTGCAGCCCCGTCAGGGCGGCCGGCGCCCGGGTGGCGGTGCCCCTCCCCCAGGGGGTGTCGTCGAAGTCGTTTCGTACGCCCGGAGGGCGGGCCGTGCGGTGTCCGGTGCGTGCGCTCGCAAGGCGGAGGGTCGCCCGTGTACCGGATGTACACGGGCGATCCCGACAACGCGGCGAGCGTGCGTGCCGGGCACCGCACGGCAGGAACGAGTTCGACGACACCCCCTAGTGCGCGGGCCCGCTCGCGTACGTCACCTCACCGTGGCCGGTCGGCCCGAACACGGCGGTGTGCCCGACCAGTTCGCCGTCGGCCGGTACGGTGCGCGGCGGCCCTCCCTCGGGCCGTCTCGTCACGTGGGGTCGCCGGGCCCCGGCAGGGGCGGGCTCAGCGGTAGCGGGCGGCGACGGCCGATGCCGTCTCGGCGACCGCGCGGCGCAGGTCGGGCGGACCCAGGACCTCGGCCTCGACCCCCAGCCGGAGCAGGTCGCCGACCGCAACCGCCCGGGACTCGACGGCGAGCCGGAGTCGTACCCAGCCCTGCGCGTCGGGCGGTTCGGCCTCGGCGAGCGCCCGTACGCCGGCGGACCCGAACCACATCGGCAGCAGCTTCCGGCCCCGGGGGGAGAGCCGCAGTTCGGCGGTCTCCTGGTGCAGGGCCTCGGCGAGGCGGCCGGTGGATTCCCGCCAGTACGCGGCGAGGTCGAAGCCGGGCGGCCGTTCGAAGGTGTCGTCCGTGGTGTCCACCGCCAGGAACCGGGCGACCCGGTAGGACCGCACGGTGCCGTCGGCCTCGGCCGCGAGGTACCAGATGCCGCCCTTGACGACGAGGCCGAGCGGGTGCAGTTCGCGGTGGACCTCGCCGCTCCAGCGGCGGTAGTCGGCCCGGAGGACCCGCTGGTCCCAGACGGCCTGGGCGATCCGTGCGAGGTGCGGGACGGGGTCGGCGTCGCGGAACCAGGCGGGTGCGTCGAGGTGGAAGCGGTCCTGGAGGTGGCGGACCCGCCCGGCGAGGGCTGCCGGGAGCGCCGCCTGGAGCTTCAGCTGGGCGGCTGCCAGGTCGGCGCCGAGGCCGAGTTCCCGCGCGGGCCCGGGTGCTCCGGCGAGGAAGAGCGAGCCCGCCTCGGCGTCGGTGAGTCCGGTGAGGCGGGTGCGGTAGCCGTCCGCCAGCCGGTAGCCGCCGTCGGGGCCTCGGTCCGCGTGGACGGGGACGCCGGAGGCGCCGAGGGCCTCGATGTCCCGGTAGACGGTGCGGACGGACACCTCCAGCTCGGCGGCGAGCTGCGGCGCGGTCATCCGGCCGCGGTTCTGCAGCAGCAGGAGGAGGGTGAGGAGCCGGTCGGCGCGCATGCGGTCATTCTCGCCGCACCGTCCCGTCCGCCGTACGTTCCCGTCCCGTCCCGTCCGCCGCACCGTCCCGACCCGTCCGCCGCACTCCCCGCCCCACCCGCCCGGCGACCCCACCCGCGGGCGCCACCCGCCGGCGCCACCCGCGAACCCTCCCCCGCGGCCCCGCAGCCGGTCGTATCCGCGTCCCGTACCTGACAGGAGGTGTCAGGTACGGCTGACAGCCTGTGGGCACCGCCGGAGCGATCTCCGGCGGGACGTCGGCCGGTTCCCGGCCGGCCCCCTGTTCACCCGCCGGGCGGAACTGCCGTCCGGCCCGCCGAGAGGATCACCATGTCCACCTTCACCCCCGACCGTGCCCGGGGCCCGGAGCCCTCGACCGCCTCCGTGGAGACCTCCGGGCACTTCACGTACGCGGGTTGGGAGGAGCTTCCCGTCGGCTCCCCCGACGGGACCCCCCGGCTCGCCCGGGCCCTCGTCACGAACACGTTCACCGGCGGAGTGGAGGCGGCCGCCACCGACTGCGCGTACACGATCGCCTACACCGGGGAGAACGTCGGCACCTACACCGGCATGGAGCTGGTGTCCGGCAGCGTCGACGGCCGTGCGGGGTCCTTCGTGCTGGAGGAGTCCGGCACCTTCGACCCCGGCGGCACCACCTGCCGTTTCGCGGTGGTCCCCGGCTCCGGCACCGGGGAACTCGCCGGACTGAGCGGGTCCGGCGGGTTCACCTACCGCCACGGGGAGACCTCGGTCGCATACGCGTTCGGCTACCGGCTGGGCTGAGCGTGCCCCGGTCGTCCGGGTGGCGCAGCAGCCGCAGCGCGTTGCCCACCACCAGCAGGGTGGATCCCTCGTGGACGAGGACCGCGGGGCCGATCCCCAGGCCGAGCGCGGTGGCCGGGACGAGGACGGCGACGATGCCGAGGCTGAGCCAGAGGTTCTGCCGGATGATCCGGCTCGCCCGACGGCTGAGGCCGGTGACGAAGGGCAGGCGGCTCAGGTCGTCGGACATCAGCGCGATGTCCGCCGTCTCCAGGGCCACCGCGGATCCGGCCCCGCCCATCGCCACGGCGACGGTCGCGCCGGCCATGGCGGGTGCGTCGTTGACGCCGTCGCCGATCATCGCGGTCCGGCCGGTGCGGCGCAGCCGGGTGACCTCGTCGGCCTTGTCCTGCGGCATCAGACCGCCGCGGACCTCGTCCATGCCGACCTCGCGGCCGACCGCGTCGGCGACCCGCTGGTCGTCGCCGGACAGCATCACGGTGCGGGCGATCCCGAGCCGGCGCAGTGCGGCGACCGTGTCGGCGGCCCCGGGGCGCGGCGCGTCCATCAGGCCGAGGGTGCCGAGCCACCGGTCACCGCTGCGGACGAGCATGGTGGTGCGGCCGGTGCGCGCGAGTTCCTCCGTACGGTCGCGCAGGGCGGCCGGGACGGGCGGGCCGGTGAGGGTGTCGGCGTAGGCGAGGCTGCCGATGTGGACCGGCCGGCCGTCGAACTCGGCGGTGACGCCGCGGCCGATGACCGCGCGGAGGTTCCCGGCCCGGGGCAGCGGGCCACCGGTGACGAGGGGCGTCCCGTCCCGCACGACGGCACGGGCGAGCGGGTGGTCGCTGAGGCTCTGCGCGGCGACCGCCGTCCGCAGCAGTTCCTCGCGCCCCGCTCCGGCGGCCGGCTCGATCTCGGTGAGGCGGGGGCGGCCCTCGGTGAGGGTGCCCGTCTTGTCGAAGGCGAGGGTGCGCAGCCGGCCGAACTCCTCCAGCGGCGCACCGCCCTTGACCAGGACGCCGCCGCGGGCGGCGCGGCCCACGGCGCTCAGCACGGCGGCCGGGGTGGCGATGGCCAGGGCGCAGGGGCTGGCGGCGACGAGGACGGCCATGGCGCGGTAGAAGGTGTCGGTGAAGGGTTCGCCGGTGGCGGCGCCGACGGCCAGGAGGACGGCGACGAGCACGAGCACGCCCGGTACGAAGACCTTCTGGAAGCGGTCGGTGAAGCGCTGGGTCGGCGAGGTCCGCCGGTCGGCGTCCCGTACGAGGCGGACGACCCGTGCCAGGGTGGTGTCGCCGGCGAGCCGGGTGACGACCACGTCGAGGGTGCCGGGGCCGTTGACGGTACCCGCGTGGACCGTGCTGTCGGGGCCGGCAGCGGCCGGGTCGGCGAGTGCGGCGGCCGGGTCGGCCACGGGGGTCTTGTCCGCGGGGACGCTCTCGCCGGTGACGGGCGACTGGTCGACGCTGCTGGTGCCCGAGGCGACGAACCCGTCGGCCGGGACGCGGGTGTGCGGGCGCACCAGCACGGTGTCGCCGAGGGCCAACTCCGTCACGGGCACCTCGTACGGCGCCCCGGCGCCGCGCCGGACGAGGGCGGTGCGCGGGGCGAGGTCGGCGAGGGCCTCGATCGAACGCCGGGTGCGGCCCATCGCGTGGCCCTCCAGGGCGTGGCCGAGGCTGAAGAGGACGAGGAGGACGGCACCCTCCTCCCAGCGGCCGATGGCGGCGGCTCCCGCTGCGGCGACGAGCATGAGGAAGTCGACCTGGAACCGTCCCCGGCGCAGGGTGGCGAGGGCTTCGCGGAAGGTGAAGAAGCCGCCGAAGACGTAGGCCGCGACGAACAGGGCCAGGGACGCCGGGCCACCGTCACCGGTGAGGCGGAGGGCGAGGCCGGCGAGGTAGACGACGAGGGCGAGGAGGGCGCTGACCAGCTCGGCACGCTCGCCCGGGGCGCCGTGGCGGTGGGTCCGCTCCTGGTTCTTCACTTCTTCGCTCATAACATCAATATATCAGCACTTTTGAATATGTACACCTGTGCAGATCCTGATCATCTGCCTTAGGGTGACCGCCATGGAACCCTCGGCCGCCACCCCGCCCCTGCTCTCCGAGCCGGACGCGGCCGCCGTCGCGGAGATCATGCAGGGCCTCGCCTCCCCCGCCCGCGTGCGCATCCTGGCCCGCCTGCTGGACTCCCCCTGCTCGGTCGGCGACCTCGCGGAGGACCTCGGCCTCGGCCAGCCCACGGTCTCCAACCACCTGCGCCTGCTGCGCCACCTCGACCTCGTCACCGGCCGCCGCGACGGCCGCAACGTGGTCTACGAGCTGCACGACGCGCACGTCGAAGCCCTGCTCCGGCAGGTGTTGGCCCACGTGCACCACGAGGACCGGGCCTGACCGTCGCGGCGCCCGCGGCTCCGCCCGCGGAATCCGGCGACCGCTCCGGGGGCCGTCGGCCGCAGGACCGCACTGCGGCCGACGGACGCCCCTCCCGGTCCCGGCGCCGGACTACGCGGTGCCCGTCATCTGGGCGAACACGACCACGTTGCTGTTGTAGTAGTGCTTCTTCGGGTCGAAGTCACCGCCGCAGGTGACCAGCCGAAGGCCCGCGTGGTCGAGGTTCTTGTAGACCTCCAGCGTCGGGAACTCGGCCTTCGGGTACTCGGCGACCCGGTTCACCGTGAAGGTGACCGTCTTGTTGTCCCGCCGGGTCACCTTGATCGTGTCGCCGGCCTTCATCGTCTTCAGCTTCTCGAACACGGCGGCCGAGCCGTTCCAGGTGACGTGGCCGGCGATCACGGCCGGCCCCTGGGAACCGGGGGTCGGTCCCGGTTCGTACCAGCCCGCGAGGCCCGGGTCCTTCGGGGTCTGCATGGTTCCGTCCGCGTTCTGCTGCAGCGTCTCCAGCGAGCTGGAGACGCCGAGCGACGGGATCGAGATCTTCTGCGGCTCCGACCGCGCCAGCGCGGGCTTGGCCTGGGCCCCCGCGCCCGCTCCGCTGTGCGCCCCGGCTCCGGGCGACGCGCTGTGCCCGCCCGGGGACGCCTCCCCGGCGGGGACGTCCGCGCCGGCGGCCGGCGCCCCGCCCGGTTGGGACTGCCCCTGCGGGGCCTGGCCCTGCGGGGTGGAGGGCGCCGCCGGATCCTGGCCGGAGCACCCCGCGAGGAAGAGGGTGGCGAGCGCGGCGGCGGCCAGGGGGCCCGAAACCCGGCGGCGGCGGCGCACGGCGGGCGGGCGGACCCGGGGGGCGGCGGGCTTCACGCGGCGCCGCCCGTGGTGTTCTTGCGTACGGGGACGGCGGTCACCCGCCGGCGTGCGGCGGTCACCGCGCCGAACGCCGCGACGGACAGGGCGATGGCGGCTCCGGCCATCGTCGCCGTCGGCGCCGACGCACCCTGCGGGGCGCTGCCGCCGGTCTCGATGCCGCCGACCGGAATGGAGCCCACGGCCGCTCCCTTGACCTCTCCGCAGTTGGTGGGGGCCGTGGCCTCCTGCGGCAGCTTCGGGTCGAGCTCGCTCTTGCCGGCGCCCTCGAAGTCGTACTTGTCGTTGTTGTTGCGGTCGATCCCGTGCTGCACGACGTGCAGGTCCTTGATGCTGTCGACGACGTCCTGGCCGACGGGGATCGTGCGCTTGTAGGAGATCTTGCCCTGCTTGTCGGCGACGGGCATGCGGTCGACGGCGAGACCGCTGGCCGCCTCGGTGCTCCCGGACGTGGTGAGGGAGATGTTGATGTCGCCGTAGTCGACCGTGGCCTCGGTGTTGCTGAGGATGCCGTCGCCGTCGGTGTCGTCGCTGGCGTCCGGGCAGTGGAAGTCGTGGGCCTTGGTGGAGCCGTGCAGGTGCTGGGCCGACGGCTGTCCGGGCACCATGCCCTCGGACTCGATCTGCACGGTGAGCTGCCGGCCCTTGAGGCTGAGCATGACGGTCCCCTTGGCCCCGGACCCGTTCAGCTGGGCCAGGTCGATCTGATAGGCCTTCCCCGCGTCGGCGAGGGCCGGGCCGGCGAGGCCGACGGTCAGGAACACGGCGGCGGGTACGGCGGCGAGCACCACGAGGCGGCCGGTGCGCTTGACTATCACATTCGCTCCTGTTCCATGGATTCCCGGACGGGGAATCACAGATCGTGCGGGGTGGAAATGAGTCCTCGGAGAGGTTCTCGCTACTTCTTCGGGGTGCCAACGCCCTTGGATTGGTGCTTCTTTGAAGAATCTTTCGACTGTCCGGAAACCTGCGACCGGGCCCGTCGAACCATGTGGCCATCGAGGGTCCGAAACGCGCCGGACAGGCACATGGAATCCGCGCGGCGGTCTCCGCGCAGGCATGTGAGGACACGACACATAAAACGGCAGGGAAATACTTCCGCGCGTCCGGCAATTCCGCGGACGTCATACGGTGCCGTCACCCGGACGGCCGCCCGTGCGGCCGCTGCGGGAAATGCGGCGGGTCGGTCGGACGCACCCTGTCAGGCGGCCGCCCGCATCGCGGACGACAGGGGTCCGCCGGTCATCCAGACGCGTGACATCTCGTCCGCCAGGACGGGCGAGCGGGCTGCTTCGCAGAGCATTTCCGAGAGCACGAGGATGGCCCGTGCGGTGCACTTCGGGTCGGTGTTGCGGTGCAGCCAGATGACCGCGTTGACCATGGAGCGGCGCCCCAGGGGCAGGTTCGTCCGTCCCGCGCCGGCCGCTGCCTCCAGGGAGCGGCCCCCGCCGAACGGCAGGGCCTCCGCCCGGGGGACGCCCGGTGGGGCGACCGAGTCCCGCACGTGGCGGAAATGGGCTTCCGGCGGGGCCTGCCCGTCCTCGAAGGTGTTGCGGAACCCCACGATGCGAATCCCGGGATTGTGCACCCGGAGTTCGATGTAGAGCTCGACGAAAAGGCCTCTCTGCTGCATGCGCACGGGGAGGTAGCGAACGCGCGCCTCCCCGCCCCCCGCATTTCTCGAGAAGGCCCGCGCCTCCGCAGCTCTGGAGCGGATGGTCGACGCGAGGAGTCGGTAGTCCTCCGCGGAGGCGCACTCCACGGAAAACGAGACGGGATTCAGCGTGACGGGATTCAGCGTGACGGCGCGCATCAGGTGGCAGCGCCGGAACTCGTACTTCCCGGAGGGAAATCGACCGCAATCGGTTCGGTCCTGCCGCACTCACGCACGGAACATCCACCGCCTTCCGCAGGGACCCGGTCGTCGACGGCTGGCGCCGTTCGCTTCGCCGGGATTGGCTCGCTGCGGTCCTTTGTAGTCGTCGACGCGGCGGCGGAACGAATACTTGGCCTCTCATGCCAAAAACTCATCACGGTTCGGCAACGAAGGGGGCCCGGAACAGCGCGAGGGGGCGCGAGCCGTTCCCCGGCCCGCACCCCCTCGCCCGTCGGGCCGTCGGCTACGGCGCGCCGAAGGTCAGCGTCAGCCGCGGGGTCCCCTCGTTGGCCTGGGCCTCCGAGGACCACAGCCACAGCGCGTCCGTACCGGTGCTGGTCAGCGCCAGCCCGTAGCCGGTGCCGAGCGCGGCCGCCACGGTCGCGGTGTTCAGCCCGGTGGAGTGCACCGCCGAGCCGTCCGGGATGCCCGCGAAGGCGCCGAGCGCCGTACCGCCCAGGGCCGGGCGGTTGGTGTAGGTGGTGCCCGCCTCGGTCCACGCCCCGGTGACCGGGACCACCGACACGGTGTCCGTGGTGCCGGCGCCGCTCATCGTGCTCGTCTTCACGCCGAGGACGGCCGACTTGAGCACCGTGCCCGCGGGCGCCGCGGGCAGGTCGAAGCGCAGGTAGCTCGCGTAGAACGAGCTGCCGCGCACCGCCAGGGAGCCGGAGGTCCCGTAGTTGGTACCGGGCGCGCCGGCGTTGGCGTAGGTGTCCTCGGAGGCGGTCACCTCCACGACCGAGTCGGCCGGGGCGGAGGCGAGGGTGAAGTGGTTCTGCACCTGCGCCGCGCTCAGGACGGTCGGGTACACGGCGGTCTCGTCGAGCCTGCCCGCCCAGAAGTCGCTGGTCGGCCGGTCCGGCCAGCCGTTGAGGTTGTCACCGCCGGCGTGCCAGTAGCCCGAGTAGTTCTCGTGCGTGGTGACGTTGAGGGTGCCCTTCTGGACGCCGTCCACGTACAGGGTCATCCCGCCCGGCCCCTGGGTCGCGACGACGTGGTGCCAGGCGTTGTCGTTGTAGGCGGCGCTGGTGGTGACGGTGCGGGTGGCCCCGGTGTAGACGCCGAAGACCAGCCGGCCGTCGTTGGTCATGTAGACGTGCTTGTCGTACTGGCTGCTCGTCCGGTCCTGGTTGTTGCCGAAGCCGACGAGCTTGCCGCCGCGGGTGGTGTTCGTGCGGAACCAGGTCTCGACGGAGTACGTGCCGCCCACCGTCTGGCGCTTGTCGCCGTACACCTGGGTGTCCGTGCCGTCGAAGCCGATCGCCGTGCTGGCGCCGGTGACGGCCCCGGGCGTCTGGCGCAGGGCCGGGCCGTTCAGGTGCACGCCCGCCTGGTTGCCGCCCGCCGAGGAGTCGGCGGCGAAGGGCAGCGCGGACTCGTCGTAGCGCCAGAACTGCTGCGCGCCGTCGGCCCGGACCTGGTTCGGGTAGCCGTCCACCGAGGTGGGCACCGTCACGCTCGCCGTCCCCGACAGGGCGCTGGCGTTGCCGGCCGCGTCGGTGGCCGTGACGCGGTACGTGTACGACTGTCCCGGCGAGACGGTGGTGTCGGTCCACGAGGCCTGCGGGCGCCGGAAGAACAGCGAGTCGGCGTTGACCGTGGCGATCGGGGTGGCCGCGCCGTTGCGGTAGATCTTGTACGTCAGGGCGCTGTCGTCCAGGTCGAGGCTGGTCCGCCAGCGGACCTGGGCCTCGCCGGGCGCGAAGCTGACCGCACTGGCCACCGGCACGGTGGGCGCTCCGGTGTCCCCGGTGGAGGCGAAGCGGGTCAGGCTCTGCTGGGCGGAGCCGTTGACGGTGGTGAACTCGCCGCCGACCCAGAGGTACTCGACGCCGCTCTTGGAACCGACCGCCATGACGCGCGGGCCGATGCCCTCGCCGATGCCGTCGTTGGTGTCGGGCGCCCAGCCCAGCTTGCCGGTGCCGGTGGTCGGCTGCGCGAGGAGGTGGTGGCGCTGGCCGTCGGGGAACTCCCCGACGCTGGAGCAGTCGTGGGCGTGCGAGGCGCTGTAGAGCACGTCCTGGTACGGGAGGACCGCCTGGGTCGCGCCGAGGCAGGTGTCGCGCCAGCGCTGGCCCAGGTCGCCGAGGTTGAGGGCGATGCGGCCGTCGAAGACGCCGCCGCCGGTGCCCTCGTTGGCGGTGTAGAAGCCGGTCGCGTCGGTGGCGACGTCCTTGACCACCGAGTTGTTCTCGATGAAGCCGGGGTAGGACCGGGCGAGCGCGCCGGTGGCGGAGTCGACGACGGCCAGCGCGTGCGTGTTCACGCCGTTGACGGTGAAGAAGTCCCCGCCGAGGATGACCTTGCTGCCGTCGGGGGTGACCTCGACGGCCCGGCCGGGCTCGTCGGCGTCGGCCGTGAAGGGGCGCAGCGCCCCGTCGTCCGCGTCGACCGCGGCGAAGCGCTCGCGCTGCTGGCCGGCGACGGTGAGGAAGTCTCCGCCCGCGTAGACGGTGTCGCCGGTGACGGCGAGGGCGCGGACGGTGGCGGCGAACGCCGGGCGGAAGCCGGTCTTCACGGTGCAGGTCGCCACGTCGATCGCGGCGAGGCTGGAGACGGGGGTGCCGTTCACGGCCCCGAAGTAGCCGCCCGCGTAGAGGGTCTGCCGGTCGGGCGAGAGGGTGAGCGCGCGGACGGTTGCGGTGCCGCCGCCGACGGTGAAGGACAGGGTGCAGGCGGTGGGAGCGCCGGTCGCCGCGTCGAGCGCGGCGAAGTTCACGGCGGACTGCTCGCTGCCGGCGCCGCCCGCGGGCGGGCGGATGACGGAGAAGGTGCCGCCGACGAAGACCTTGCCGCCGGCTTCGGCGAGGGCCCAGACGACTCCGTTGGGCTGCCAGGTCGGCAGGGCGTCGGCGGTGAAGGCGACGGGCGGGGTGATCGCCGCCGCCTGCGGCACGAGGCCGAGGCCGATGCTCGCGCCGGTGGCGGCAACGGACAGGGCGAGGGCGGCCGCGAGGCCTCTGGATCTACGCATGAACCCCCCAGTTCGGTGGTGCGGTGCGGCCGTGTCACGCGCGGCCGGGTGAGTCATGGCCGAAAACAGCCGTCAGCTGTCCACAACCATGCGTACGGCCGCACCCTAGGGCGGATCGCGGCTCGGTTCACCCCACTTGGCACATCAGATGCCGAATCGCTCCGGGAACGCCCCCGACACCGCCCGCACACCGGTTCGGCGGCGAACGCACGTACGGCAAGGGGGCCGCCCGGGGCGCGGGTCAGGCCGGGGGCAGGGGGCGGCAGAGCAGGGCCGCCGGGGAGGGGCGGGCCGCCGCGCGGGTGGTGAAGGCGATGCCCGCCGCGTACTCGGTCGGCAGGCACTGCCCCTTGTAGTGCCCGGCGGCGAAGTCGGCTCCGGGACCGCCCGGCGGGCGGTTGTCGCCGCGGTCGAACCACAGCGTGCGCCCGCCCGCGGGGAGAGCCGTACGGGCCGGGGCGCACAGGGCCGCCGACACCCGGTCGCCCCGGCGGCTGTAGCCCGTCAGGAACTGGCCGGGCGGGCACTGGAACTTCGTGTAGCCGGTGGCCCAGTCGCCACCCGGCGGTACGTACGCCTCGTCGCGGACCACCGTGTGCCCGCCGGCCGCGGCACGCAGGTCGGAGGTGGAGCACAGGCCGCGCCCGCCGGTGTGGGCGAGCCCGGCCAGCCGGGATCCGTCGGGGCACACCGCCTTGCGGGCCCCGGCGTCCCAGTCGCCGCCGGCCCGGGTCCGCAGGGAGGCGTTGTGGTCGCGGTGGTCGGTGGTGAGCTGGTACCAGGCGGGGGTGACGGGGACCGGCCCGGTACGGCCGGGGGCGGAGGCCAGGGCCGTCCAGGGGCCGGTGCGCCAGTCGGCGGGGTCGAGCACCCCGGAGCGGCGGCCCGCGGCGTCGTACCGGAGCACGGCCCAGGTGTCGCCGCCCGGGGCGCCCTGCGCGGTCGTGCTCCAGCCGACGAGGGGCCAGTACGCGAAGTCGGCGTCGGAGCGGATCAGCCGGTCGGTGAGGCGCGCGAACCAGGTGCGGGAGGCGGCGCCGTTCTCGTCGGCCCCGATGCCGAACTCGCTGATCCAGACGGGCGCGGTGAAGTGCGCGCCGGTCTCCGCGGAGACGAAGAAGGCCTGCTCGGTGAGGGTCTGTTCGAGCTGCTCGGCGGTCAGGTCCTGATAGCGGGGGTCGCTGGTCTCCCCGATCCCGGTGGCGCCGCTGTGCCGCGGGCCGGTGTAGCCGTAGAAGTGGGCCGAGTAGACCAGTTTGCCGGAGACGGCCAAGGTGTGGGAGAGGGTGCGGACGGGCGTGAGGGTCGGGCGGCCGTGCGGGAAGCCGTCGACGGGCAGGCCGGTCCAGTTGATGCCCTCGACCACGACGAGCAGGTCGGGATTGGCCTCGGTGAGAATGCGGTCGGCGGCTTCCTGGGCGGCGGCGTGCCAGTCGTGCTGGTCGCCGAGGCCCCAGTTCGGGTCGTCGAGGAGGTCCCGGCGGACCTCGTTGTACAGGTCGGCGCCGACCACGCGCGGGTTGTCGCGGTAGCGGCGGGCGAGGAACACCCAGTCGTCGGCCCACTGCGCGGTGGAACGGCCGCTGTTCCAGCGTTCGTTGCCGTCGAGGCCGCAGCACCAGCGCGTGGTGACGGTGTGGTTGTTGAGGATGACGGCGAACCCGCCGTCGGTCAGGGCGCCGACCACGGCGTCGAAGACCTGGAGCGGGGTCCGGCCGCGCAGGCCGGGATTGGCGGCGACGGCCGCGTCGGGGACCGGAGCCGTGGTGCGGAGCATCTCGTTGGAGAACGGCAGCCGGATGCTGTTGAGCCCGAGGGAGCGGAAGTCGGCGAGCAGGGCGGACATCGGCACGCGGTCCAGGCCGAGCGGGATGCCGTGCGCGTTCTGCCCGCTGTGGTGCGCGGCCGGGTCGTCGCGGTCGCCGGAACCGTTCCAGGAGCCCTGGGCGCCGTCCCAGTTCCCGGAGCGCAGGCGCATCCGCTCGCCCCGGGCGTCGACGATGTGGCGGCCGCGGGTGGACAGCGGCGGGGTCCAGGCCTCCACGGCGGCGGGTGCCGGCTCCGGTGGCGCGGCGGCCAGGGCGGGCGGCCCCCCGGCCACCAGCAGCAGGGCACAGAGGACGGCGCGCATGAGGCTCTTCATCTCGCTCCTGCCGGGGTCGGCCGCCCGGGGCGGGCCGCGCCGCGGGCAGGTTACCGGCCGGTCGTCGAGCTGGGAAGCCAACGGACGTGCGGACGGGGGGAATCGGCGGACGGTGCGGCACCACGGGGTCGCGACACCACGGCATCGCGACACCTCAGCAGGAGGGACGGCCCGTGCGGGCAAGGTCGAGAACGGAAAGGTGTGATTCGTCGCGGCATGATCCGGATCGCGTCAACCGGAACCCGCCGCCGCCACCCGTTCGTCCCCGGCCACCCTGGCGAAAGCGCCACGCACCGGGCCCGGGCCCCTCTACCGTGCCCCTGGGGGAACGGGCACGGCACCGGAGGTGGGGCTGATGGACGACGAAGAAGACATGCGGCTGGCGAGGATGACGCCGGAGATCTCCCGCCGCACCCTGACGATGCTGCGCGGCCTCGCGGGCCTGGAGCCGCCGGAGCAGGTGCCCGAGGACGCCATGATCGTCGCCGATGCGATCCTGGCGGAACACGGCACGGACGGCCTGCGCGTGCTGGTGATGACGCTCGCGGCCTGGGCGACGGCGCAGATCGAGAACGTCGCGGAGCTGAGCGGGCGCAGCCACGAGGCGGTGCTGGACGCGGTCGAGCTGGCCTGCCTGGAGGCGAGCGCCGAGGACTAGGCCGTCCCGACGGATCTCGCCGGACCCCGGGGACCGGCCGCCGGGGAGGCCGCCGGGGACGGGTCGCCGAGGACCGGGCCGCCGAGGACCGGGGCGGGCCCGTACGACGTCCCGCGCCGTGCCCGCATCGGCCCGCGCGCGGGCGCCGGGAGAGTACCCCGGGAAGAAGCCGTGCGCGACCGCTCACGATCGCCCGGGTGTCGGCGACACTGGGATGAGCAGGAGCCACCGGGGGGTCGTGATCGGAGGCCGTCGTGAGCACACCTTCTCCCATCCGGATCGCCGCCGTCCTGTCCACCGAGCACCGCGGACGGCTGATGTCGCAGGCTCGGGAGGTCCACTTCCGGGAGGGCGCACGGATCTTCGACGAGGGCTCCCGCGCGGAGTCCTTCTGGATCGTGCGCTCCGGGACCGTGACCCTGGAGATCCCGGTGCCCGGCCGCCGGCCCGCCTCCGTGGAGAACCTCGGTCCCGGTGAGCTGGTGGGATGGTCGTGGCTGTTCCCTCCGTACGTGTGGCAGCTGGGCGCCGAGGCGATGACGCCGGTGCGCGCGTACGAGTTCGACGGGCCCCGCATGCGGATGCTGATGGACGCCGATCCGGCCTTCGGGTCGGCGGTGGGGCACTGGGTCGGGCGCGTGCTCGCCCTGCGGCTGCACCAGACCCGCACCCGCCTCCTCGACCTGTACGCACCCCACACCGCGGCCCGCTGAGCACCCGGGCCCCGCCCCCGCGGCGGGCCCGGCCCCGAAGCCGCCGGACGGTCCGCAGTCGGCCTCCCGGCGGCTTCCGGCATGTTGCGGGAAGGTTTCGGGAGGGTCTACGCGTCGGTCTTCGGCCGATTCGGAGGGCTGTTCCCGTACTGGTCAGTCGACCTGCACCGCTGCGGTCTGCGGTCATCCGTACACGATCAGTGACGGGAATTGGGGGTGCGAACGGGCGTTCGCGCGGCGCGTGGGCAAGACTCTGTCCGCTATCCGAAACACCAACCCAAGGGAGTGTTCGAAATGCGGTCCATCGCAAGGGGTCTCGGGCTCGGTTCCGCCGCCATGGCGCTCACCGCGCTCACCGCGCTGGCCTGGCCGGGAGCGGCCGACGCCGCCCCGGCCGGCACGGCGAGCCTGTACGCCCCGTCCGCGCTCGTGCTCAGCGTGACGGCCGGGGAGGACGCCGACGCCGGTACGGTACTGCGGGCGGTGACCCTCGTCTGCGCGCCGACGCCCGGCGGGACGCACCCGGACCCGATCGCCGCGTGTGCCGAATTACGCGCCAACAGCCCGGAGTTGGACGTGCTCGCCGCGCCCGCGCCGGACACCGCGTGTACCAGGGAGTGGAATCCGATGACGGTCAGG
Source organism: Streptomyces sp. NPDC048461 (assembly GCF_055587105.1). Lineage (NCBI taxonomy): Bacteria > Bacillati > Actinomycetota > Actinomycetes > Kitasatosporales > Streptomycetaceae > Streptomyces > Streptomyces sp. NPDC048461. Next base: position 43,384 of record NZ_JBVJGW010000017.1, read on the forward strand.
GCCGAAGGGGTGTGGGAGGGCCGCCGGATGAGCTACGCGTACACCTTCGGCAACCCGTGCGGCCTGGAGAACGCCACCGGCGCGCTGTTCGGCTTCTGAGCCGGCCACCCGTCCCGCGGTCCTGATCCCGCGGCCGGAGTGCCGGTCCCGTGTCACCTCGCAGCCGGGCGGCGCCGTGCGACCGCCGTCCGGCTCACCGGGGACACGGGGCTCACAGGGGCGTTCCGCCGTCCATGTTGAAGGCGTGGCCCGGCCGGAACAGCCGCTTGGCGAAGAAGTGACCGTGCTCGGCGGCCATCCGGAACCACGGCTCGGACGCGGGCATCCCGTCCCGCTGTTCGACGAGCCGGGCCATCTCCCACATCGACTCCACGTCCCCCTGGTCGACGGCGGACCGCAACAGCCGCTCCGCCTCGGTGAAGTCACCGCCGATCTTCCGCAGCAGCGCGACCGCGCGCATCGCCCGGGGGTCACCGTCGGCCGCCGCGGCCTCCGCCTCCTCGACGGTGGCGAACTTGTTCCGGTTGCGCCGCCATCCCAGGAGCAGGAGGGCGATGCCCACGGCCCACACCGCCCAGCTCGCGTCGGTCAGTCCCGGACTGTCGTTCACCCAGCCGAGCACGCTCAGGAGTGCGGCGACGAGCAGTAACACGTACGACATGGGTTCCCCCCGGAACGCCGACGACGAGGCACCGCGCAGACTAGGGCAACCACCCTGCGCTGTCAGCCCAGTTCGAGGCTCGTGACGCCGTAGATCCCGGCGAGGTCGGCGTCCGGCGCGGGGCCCGTGTACATCCGCGCCGTCTCGAAGACCGGTACGAGCCCGAGGCCCGCCAGGAGTCCGGCGGCGCCCGGGTTCGCGTCCGGAACGTCCACGGAGATCCGACCGCCGGGGGCGTGCCGGGCGAGCCCCCGCAGTAGCGCGGCCGCGACGTCGGGACCGTCGGCGTACAGGGGGCCGACCCGGGAGGGCCCGGCGGACGGACGGACCACGCCGAGACCCGCGATCCGCCCGTCGCGGACGGCGGCCAGCGCGGTCCTGCCGGGCAACGCGGTCCAGAGCGACAGGAAGGCGTCGCGGGACGCGGGGAAGAAGCGCCGGTCGTAGGCGGCGAGCTGCGCGAAGGGGAGCGACCCGGCGTCGACGAGCTCGACGCCGGCGGGGACGCGGGGAACCCCGGCCCCGCCCGATACCCCGGATCCGCCGGACACCCCGGCCCCGCCCGACAGCAGCGCTCCCCCGGGCTCCACCACCCCCCAGGGCACCCCTTCCAGCCGGGTGTTGTTCCACGCCGGACGGAACCCGGACCTGCGGTAGTTGTCCTGCTGGGCCACGACCCCGTCGAGGCCGACGAGTCGGCCGCGGAGCCGTTCCATGCCGGCGCGCCACAACCGCATCCCGTACCCCTGCCCGCGGAAGGCGGGGCGCGCGATGTAGAAGCCGATGAAGCCGAAGTCCCGTCCGTAGCGCACCGCGGAGATGCAGGCCACCGGTTCGCCGTGGACACGGCCGACGAGGAAGCCCTCCGGGTCGGCGGCCGCGAACGCGAACCGGTCCGAGTCCCCCGGATTCCAGCCCTCCTCCTCGGCCCAGGCCCGCATCCGTTCCATGTCGGCGGCGCCGGCGCCGGCGATCTCGCATCCCGTTCCCGTCATGTCCGGTGTTGTACCAGATGCCGGAAGGGCGCGCAGCGGGGCCCAACCGGCCGTCAACAGGCGTACGAAGAACGTCCGTCGGCGTCCCGATGCCGTCCCGGACGCACCGGCCGGGAGGCACGGGTGCGCCGGCGTACCGGGCACCGGGCGGGTGCGGGCCGGCATCCGGCGCCCGCGGTGAGGTCAGTCGAACAGGTCTTCCCGATCGGCCAGTTCGCGGTCGACCAGCTCCTGAACGGCGCTGCGCGTGGTCTCGCTGAGGCGTCGGGCGGCCTCCCGGCGGGCGACCAGACCCTCGGGCCGCGCCGGCGCCGGGATCGGCTCCCCGACGGTGATGGTCCAGTTGGACGGCAGCGGGAACGGGGTGGTGAGCGGGAAGTACGGCACGCCGAGGAGCCGGGCGAGGGTCGGCACCTCGCCGAGCTTGGGGCACGCCTCCTCCGCTCCGACGATCCCGACCGGTACCACGGGGGCTCCCGAGCGGATGGCGGCGACCGCGAAGCCGGGGTTGAAGGGCCGCAGGCGGTACCGCTCGGTGAACGGTTTCTCCAGACCGGCGACGCCTTCCGGGTACATCCCGACGAGCCGTCCCGCGTTGAGGTGGTCGACGCCGGCCGTCGGGCCGATCGGGAGCGCGCCGTTGCGGCGCGCGTGCCGCCCCAGGATGGGTGTGCGGAAGACGAAGGGGGCCGCGAGGAAGCGCACGCGCCGGTCCAGGGCCCTGCCCAGGACCTTGTCCAGTACGAACGCGTCCAGGCCCCAGGCACCGGAGTGGTTGACCGCGATCACGGCGGGGCCCTCGGCCGGGATGTTCTCCAGGCCGAGCGCGACCACCCGGAAGTAGTCGTCGACCAGCCAGTCGAGGAGGCGGTCCCACGCCACCTCGCCGGCTTGGCCGAGCAGCTTCTTGGCGGAGTCGAGTTCCGCCCCGGCCGCCCTGATCATCTCGGCCACACTGTCCCTCATGGGGGACCTCACTCTCGCATCGCGCGTCACCGACGGGGGGTCGACGGGACGGGTTGTGCCGGTTCAACGTCCGTGAGCGCTGCCGATCACGGGGTGATCGGGTCGGCGCGGCGGAAGTCGTCCGTTCGAGGGCGGACGGACCCGCCCACCCGGGTGAGGTCAGCCCGAGAACCACCTCGCGGCCCGCCGTACGTCGGCGGCCGCGTTCGCGCACCGGTCGGCGTGCGCGAGGAGGGCCGTCCGGAACCGTTCGCCGGTTTCGCTCCCGTTCCAGCCGGTGTCGGCGGCGCAGGCGGAGAGCCGCTCCGCGTGGCGGTCCAGCCGGTCCGCTCCGACGCGTCCCCGCGCCCCGTACGCCGGGAGCCCGCCTCCGTACGCTTCCGCCGTCACGGTGGGACCGTCGGCCCCGACGAGGGCGACGGCAACGGACCCCGGACCGAGGCTGCCCGGCAGGCCGTCCGGGCCGAACCGCGGTGCGAGGAGGACGGGCCGCGCCCCCGCGGTGGCGCCGCGGACGACTTCCCGGCCCACGAGCACGGCGAAGCGCGCGGTGGCGCAGCCGGACGGGCTGCCGCACAGGGCCCACGCCGGATCGGCGGACTCCCCCGATGCCGGCGGCCCCAACAGCGCACGGTCGTAGAGGATTTCGTCCCCCGGGACGATCGCCGGTGCGTCCGCGTCCAGCGGCGCACGGACCGGGTACACCGTGGCGGGCAGCGGAGGATAGGTCTCCAGGGCCAGGTCCACCGCGGACTCCGGCGGGGTCACGTCGCCCGTGGCCGCGCCCGCGGCGAGCAGGGCCAGCGCCTGGAGAGCGCAGACGCTGGTGGCCGTCGACACCAGGGACAGTGCGTGCGCGACGGCCAGGTCCGTTTCCTGCGCGTCCTGGGACCGGGCCGCCAGCCGGCCGGCCAGGGAGCCCGGCTCGGGGTCGGCGAGGTACGGGGCGAGCCGCCGCCGCAGGGCCGCCGCCCGCTCCTCGTACGCACGGCTGCCCACGGCGCTCGTCGCGGCCCTGACCATCTCGCTCAGCAGGGTGTCCGCGGCCGCGCCGGCCCCCAGGACGACGTGCCGGCTCAGCCGCAGCATGCCGGTGCGCCAGGCGTCCTCGTCCAGGGCGCCGTCCTCGCTCCGGGCACGGAGCACCGCGTGCAGGTGCCCGGCAACCCGGACGGTCAGCCCGGCGAGTTCCTCCTGCGTCAGCGCATCCCACGCCCCGGCCGGAGCCACGTGCGGCGAGAGGCCGCAGCGGCGCCCGTCGGTGGCGAGACCGGACGCGGTTCCCAGCGCACCGGATCCGTCGGCACGGGCCAGCAGGCTCTCCGCGTCCGCGCGGGTCAGCGGCACGACGAAGGTGCCGAAGGGCGTACGGAGCCGCACCCACTTCCCGTCCCGGCGGCCCTGCAAATGCGTCATCAGCCGGCGTGCGAGCCCGGCGCCGGTGAGCGCGTCCAGACCCAGCGTCCGCGCGGGCAGGTCGGCCCACGGCAGACCGCGGGCCACCAGAGCGGCGCTGAACAGGACGTTTTCCAGGGGTCGGGCCGTCCCGGGTCGCGGGGCGGCAGTGGCCGGGACGTCGTACGGGGTGGTCATCGGTCGGTCTCCCTCGTGGTCACGCGGTCACTTGTCGCGGAGCATGTACGGCTGGTTCCCCACGACTTCGCCGTCGTAGGCCGTGATCAGTCCGTTCACCCGGTCCCGGTGGTGCGCCATCTCCCCGCGCAGGGTGTCGGAGTACGCCTGGGGGGCGTGCGACAGCGGGTAGTCGTACGACTCGTCCAGCCAGGTCAGTTCGACCCAGTCGGCAGGGACGTCGTGGGGGGAGGCGGGGCCCCGTCCGTCGAGCATGGGGATCACGTCGTGCTTGTTGACCAGGCTGATCACCTGCGTGGTGTGGTCGGCCGGGCGCTTGTTGTCGATGGGAGAGCCCAGCGTGACCACGTGCGTGATCCGGTAGGCCGACGCCAGTTCCACGTCCATCGCCAGGTTCATGGCCGTCAGCCCGCCCAGGCTGTGTCCGACGAACATCACCTCGGACCCGGCCGGCACTCCCGCCCGGCGCAGCAGCTTCCGCGCGGCGCGCGTGTAGGTCGTGTCGGAGCGCAGGCACCCGTCGAAGGCGCCGATCAGGTCCTGGGGGGTGCTGTTGCTCGGCAGCCCGAAGCTGGTACCGGGCAGCAGGAGCACGTATCTGACGTGGCCGTCGGTACATGCGACGCGCCGCAGCAGCACCAGACCGTGATTGCCGAGCGTGCCGATGTCGTTGATGTAGCTGACGATGTCGTTGCGGGACGTGCGCAGGGCCTTCGCCAGGATGGAGTCGGGCTCGATCCGCTCCGCGCGTCCGGGACCGGGGTTGAGGAACCCGAGCACCGAACTGGGCAGTCCGAAGAAGGGATCCGTGGTCGGGACGCCGCCGGCGAGGGTCACCCACGAGAAGTCGTCGTTGACCGGGTTCTCGTCGAGCAGTCCCAGCAACCCCAGGAGCTCCATGATGACGGGGCTGACGGTCGTCAGGGCGCGCGTCACGCCCAGCCGCTCGACGAGCGCGTGCAGGGCCCGCAGTGCCTCCCACCGGCTCCCCCTCACCATGGCGTCGGTGAGCCGCCTCGCCAGGGCGGAGTCGAGGTTCGGGTGCTCGACCACCGCCGCCTCGATCCTCAGCGCGAAGGCGCCCACGGCCATGGCCACCGCGGCCGGGCGGCGGTGGGTCACGCTCCCCGCCATCCGGGCCAGCTCGCCGACGACTCCGCCGTTCGGACCGAACCCGAGCCCCGAAGGGCTGGTCAGCGCCTTGGCGCACGACACCGCCGTACCGACCGCCCACGCGGGGCGGCGCAGGCAGGCCAGGCCGAACCGCCAGCTGCTCAGCGCGCCCGTCAGATCCGCTCCGGCCCGCTTCGCGGTGAGGGCCGCGTCCGCCAGCAGCAGGGAGGCGGCGATCAGGAGCTCCGCCTCGGGCCGCCCCGCCGCGGAAGGGGCCCGGCCGGGCCCGGCGTCCAGCGTGTCCGCGGGCGGACCGGACTGCTCCGGAATGGGCTGAGCTGCTTCATCGACCACCTGATGAGGCGTCACGGTCTTCCCTCTCGTCGCTTTGCGGCAACTTCGCCGCGATGCCCGGTTTCTGCCAGGCATCGTGGCATCGGCGCCGATCCGCTGCGCGCACCCGAGGGGGCGACGGACGAGGGGCGTGCGCCTGCCCGCCACCACCGGCGCACGCCCTGCGGCGGTGGACCCCCGATCCCACCGGGTGCCGGACGGACACGGCCGGGCCTGGCCGGCCGCGCATCTCCGTGCGACCAGCGGGATGAGAGGGGGGTCGCCGTGTTGACGCGTACCGCCCCTGCCCCTGCCGGGCACACGCCGGCTCTGCGACCCTGATGGCGGCGGCGAGACTCCCGACGCTCAAGGCCGCCGGGAGGCCGGCGGTTGCGACGGAGCCCACGGATCCCGCATGGGGAGCGGCCAGAGCCGGACGGTGTTGTCCTCACTGGCGGTGGCCAGCGTCCGTCCATCGGGGCTGAAGACCGGCTGCACCGGGATTCCGCCCACGAAGGTGCTGCTGAGGTCTGTGGTGGTGGTACGGGTGCGTGTTGCGAGGGACCACAACGCGAGTGTGAGGGTGCGGTCGGAGAACAGGACGGCGGCGATGGTGCTGCCGTCCGGGCTGATGGCCGCCCGCTGGACGGCCTCCTGGTCCAGGACGGTGGTCGAGATGCCGGCCGGGTCGGCCAGGTCCGTCAGGCGCAGCCCGTTCTTCCCCTTGCTGGCGGTGATGACGCCCCGTCCGTCGGGTGTGAACGCCACCGACTCCACTGCTCCGTCGAGGGTTTCGATCACGGCCGGATCCTTGCCGGAGCCGGGGGTCCACAGCCGCAGCGCATGCCCCCGGCCTCGTTCTCCGCCGATGGCGAGGGTCTTCCCGTCGGGGCTGTGGGCCAGGACGTTCAGCCAGCCCCGGTCACCGGTCTGCGTGGCGGTGAGCGTACCGGCGGCCGTGTCCCACATCAGGAGGTCGTCGTCACCGGATACGGCGAGGGTTCTGCCGTCCGGGCTGAACGCGAGCACGGTGCCGACGGGGCCGTGGCGGTCGAGGGTGGAGCGGCTGGTGCGGGTCGCCACGTCCCAGAGTTCGGCCTTGGACGTACCGAGCGCCGTCCCGGTGGCGAGGGTCCTGCCGTCGGGGCTGAACAGGAGGTGCCGCACCTCCTCGGTCTTCGTGGCGAGGGTGGCGGCAAGCGTTCGGGTGGTGGTGTCGCAGAGCCGGACGGTGCCGTCCTGACAGCCCACGGCCAGGAGCCGTCCGTCGGGGCTGTAGGCGAGCGACATCACGGTGCTGTCGGCCACGGTGAGTGCGCTCCACAGGGCGCCGGCCCGGTTCTTGGCGGACGGAGCGTCGTGGTCGGCGAACTCGCGCACGGCGATGACCGTCCCCGATGCCGCGGCCACGGCCACGGCGGCCACCGCGCCCAGCAGGACATGACGGCGACACGGCCCGGACGGCGCGGGGGCGGGGGCGGCCGGCGCCGCCGCGGTGGGCGCGCTCGCGAGAGCGGCCACGTCCGCGGGAACCGCCGGGGCCCGCACCCTCACGGTGGGGACGTGCCGCGCGGCCACCGCGCCCGGCGCCGCCGACCGGGCGGCGCCCAGCCGCGCCCGCGTGCGCACGGCGTCAGGGCGCCGTTCCGGGTCCTTGGACAGCAGCTCACCGAGCAGGTCCGCCAAGGCACCCGCGCGCACCGCCGGCGGCGCGGGCCGGGTCAACACGGCCGTGATGACCGCCGTCAGGGTCGCCCCCTCGAACGGAGGGCGTCCCTCGACCGCGGTGTACAAGGTCGCACCGAGCGCCCACATGTCCGCCGACGCCCCCACGCGCCGGCCTTCCAACTGCTCCGGCGGCATGTACTGCGGCGTGCCGATGACGGCGTTCGTCCCTGTCAGATGCTGGGTGGCGTCCAGGATCCGGGCGATGCCGAAATCGGTGATGACGGGGCTCTCACCGGCGAGCAGCACGTTGTCGGGCTTCAGATCGCGGTGGACCACCCCGGCGGCGTGCGCGTGGGCCAAGGCGTCGGCGATCGTCTCCCCGAGGGCGGCGACCCGCTCCCAGCCGAGGCTTCCTTCGGCCCTGACGAGGCCGGCCAGCGAGGGCCCGGTGATGAACTCCATCACGATCCACGGAACCCCCTGGTGGTGCACCACGTCGTGCACCGTCACGATGCCCGGATGCCGCAGCCGGGCTGCCGCCCGTGCCTCCCGCTCGGTGCGCGCGATCAGCTCCGACCGGACGTGCGGCGGCGTTTCGGGCGGCAGCAGCACTTCCTTGACCGCCACCTCGCGGTCGAGCATCGAGTCGTGGCCGCGCCATACGCGCCCCATCCCTCCGCGCCCGACCATCTCCACCAGGAGATACCGCCCACCCACCAGGTCGCCCGCTGCCCCCATCATGTCGATCACCCTAACGGCCGCCGAAAACAGCCGACCACCGTCGGTCTTCGGGGTACAGCGCTCCACTGCCGTGCCCATCCGGCCGACAGGGGACAGGGACGCCGGGGATGGAACAGCGGGACGGACGGCCCTCTGGTTCGGCCCCTGTTCTGTGATCCTCGTCTCTGGCTGCCCACGCCGGGGGCGGTCCAACACCGGTGTGCGGTACAAACGTTCGGCGAGCCGACCCTGGTTCGCGGCGGCAGGTGCGCGCCTGGAAGGTGCCGCGTTCCGTGTTCGCTTCGTGCACACCGGGGGACAGCAGCATGAACCGTCCGCGACCCGCTCCCGTACCGCCGACAGGGACTGCGCGCCGCCGCACTCGCTGGGACCGCTACCGGGTCACCGGGCCGTTCTCCCCGTCCGATCTCGCGAAGCTCTGGGGTCTCATCGGCGCCCTCGTGGGTGTCGCGCTGGTTCTCGGCTGGGCCTTGGACATGAAGGGCGGCACGGTCATCGTGCTGCTGGCGCCCTACGTGTTCCTGTGGTTCGACGCGCGGCGCGTCCTCTTCCAGTTCGACTCCTCCGGCGTGCGCATCGGGAACGTCCGGTTGCCGTGGACCGATGTCACCGCCTTCGTCGTAGCCGAGTCGGCCGCGCTCGGGCCGCAGGTACTGATCGGTACGCGGCTGCGCGAGGGTGTGGCCGTACCTGCCGGGGCCGAGGTGCTACCACCCGATGTGTCGATGCCCGCACCGCTCCATGTGGCCGTCGAGCGAGGGAAGTTCGACCTGGGCAAGCTGACCGCCAAGACCCGGCGGTACGCGCCCGCACACGTGCGGATCCTCGAGGTGGGGACCTCGGCGGGCCACTCGCCCTCGGACGGGGATCCGTACGCGGACTCCGTTCGTCCATACGCGGACTCCGTTCCTCCGTACACGGACCCCGTTCGTCCATACGCGGACCCCGTTCCTCCGTACGCGGACCCCGATCGTCCGTACGCACCCGTGCGGCAGCCGGACCCGGACGTCGGCGCCCTCCGGCCCGCCCTGCCGGACGCCCACGGGCCGCGCTGGAGCCTCGTCACGGGAGCGGTGCTGACATGTGTCGCGGTGTGGGCGGTGCTCGCCGGCGCGATGCCGTTGCCGGCCATGCTCTTCGCGTACGAGGGCGGGAGCTCACAGGGTGGTGTCTTCCTGCTGACGGAGGACGTCCTGGGGCTGGACCTCCTTCCGGCCGAGGACCCGTGGAGCGGGCTGCTGACCTGGCCTTGGTTGCTCTCGTTCCTCGGCATGCTCACCCTCGCCTGCCGCGCCGTCCGGCCGCACGCACGGTTTCGCGCCCTCAGGGTCGTGGGTCTTCTGTGCACCGTCGCCTTTCCACTGGTGCTGCTCGGGAACGACGTGGTCTCGGCGGGACGCGTCAGCAGCTTCGAAAGCGGTTGGTGGCTGCTGCACCTCGCCGCGCTCCTGGGGCTGGGGGCGTTCGCCGCCATCGACCTGACGCTCACCCGGGGCCGTGTCGGCAGGTCCTGACCGCCGACCGCCCCGCAATCATTTCGATCAGCGACACAGGGGGAACCTTGAACACCCGCACCGCATGCGCCGTCCTCACCGCCACCGCCGCCGCACTCGTCCTCACCGGATGCTCCGACACCAAGGAGCTCTCCTACGGCGCCAAGGCGAAGAAGGACAATCTGGAGGTCAGTGTGGAGCGCGTGGTCGCCGGCACCGCCGACGACCTGTCCGTGCTCAAGGATGCCGCCCAGTATCAGGGCCGTACGCCGTACTACGTCCACTACCGCGTGACCAAAACCGACGCCGGGGACGTGAGCGGCCCCTCCTTCGACGTCACGGCGGACGGCGACCTGCTGACCCGGTTGAACATCATGAGTTCCTTCCCGCAACCCGTCGTGGGCGCGGACGGCAAGCTCAGCTACAAGGACGCCCCCAAGTTCGACAAGTGCCTCGACCGGCACGACTCCGGCACGTTCAAGCAGGCCCCGGCCGGCGAGAGCTACGAGGCCTGCTCCGTCTACCTCTCCGCATCGGGCTCCGGCGCGGCGCCCGAGAAGGTCGAGTGGGTCAAGGGCGGCCTGCTGCGGCGCAGCGACGACGAGGCGTTCGCCGTCTGGAAATGAGCCCGTCACGTCGGGGCGCCGCCGGTCAGCCGCCCGCGTTCCGTTCCGCGATCCGCAGGTTCTCGGCGATGTCCTCCCGCACCGGATGCCCGGCCGGCAGGTCCGTGCTCTGGGCGTGGGCGCGGCGCAGGACGGTCAGTCCGTCGCGGTGGAGGCCTGCGGCGAAGAGGGTCGCGCCGAGGGTGTTGGCGGTGGTGAGGGTGGATTCGTGGCCGGCTCCGAGGCGGCGGGCGCGGCGCTGCCAGGTGTCGTCGAGGACCGCGACGGACGCGGAGACGTCGCCCTGGATGGCCAGGGCCGCGCCGAGGTTGTGGGCGCAGTCGAGGGTCGCGGGGTCGTCGGGGCCCCAGGCGCGGGCCGCACGGTCGGTGGCCTCGCGGGCGAACTGCGCGGACGCGGCCGCCTTGCGCTGCTGGTAGAGGGTGGAGCCGAGCAGGTTGAGCAGGCCGACGGTCTCCCCGTCATCCGCTCCCAGCTCCTCCTCGCAGTCGGGCAGCAGGCGGCGCAGCAGCGCCTCCGCCGCGGCGAAGTCGCCTGTGTCGAACAGAGCGCGCGCCGTGCGGAGCTGCCGGCGCAGGCTGGTGCGGTTCGGTCCTTTGCGACGCCACATGCCGTCCCCTCGCCCACGGCGTCGTCGCCGTGTCGTTGTTCCGGGTGTGACCGACCACCTTATAACCGCGGCAGGTTGACCCGGGAGGGCGCGGGCGCGGGGCGCACGGCGGTGGCACGATGGAGCGGGCACGGCAACGGGAGGACACTCATGATCGAATCCCTGGCGGCGGTCGCGACGGCCGCTTCGACGACGCTCGTCGCCGCGATGGCGACGGACGCCTGGGGCGCCGCGCGCTCCGGGTTGCTGCGACTGTTCGGGCGGAACGAGGACGGATTCGAACAGGGTTCGCTGGCAACGCTGTTGGAGAGCGAGGCCGCGCTGGTGTCAGAGGCGCGGGATCCGGAGGCGGCACGCCGGCAGTTGGCACCGGCGTGGCAGTTGCGGCTTGAGCAGTTCCTTCGCGCGCACCCGGAGGTGGCCGACGACGTGCGGGAGCTGACCCGGCGGCTGCAGGACGAACTGCCCGCCCGGCAGGGTCACTGGGTGCAGCACGTCGAGGCACGCGACCACGGACAGGCGTTCGGCGCGCAGGGCGGGAACGTGATCGTTCATCAGGAGCCCGGCGCCGGCCGCGGTGACCGCGCGACGTGAGCGAGCAGTACGTCAGCGCGACGGGCGGGTTCGCCTACGGTGTCGTCGGCGCGGACATCCACGTGTTCGGCGACGGCTCTCCGCTGTACGTGCTGAGGCGGTGGACGCCGGCCCCCGAGGCGGATCCGCAGTGGCTGCGCCGGCAGCCCAGCCGGATGCTCCACGCGCGGTTCGCCGTGGCGCCGTTCACCGGGCGGGAGGACGAACTGGGGTCGCTGCACGCCTGGTGCGACGGCGCTCCGCAGCGGGCGGCGCGGTGGCTGCACGCGCCGGGCGGGCAGGGCAAGACCCGGCTGGCCCAGCAGCTGGCCGCCGAGTTGTCCGGGCAGGGCTGGAAGGTGGTCACCGCGGTCGAGGGGCCCGGGACGGTGCTGCCTCCGCCCGGCAGCCAGGACCTGACGCCGGACGGTGCGGCCGGGCTTCTGCTCCTGGTCGACTACGCGGACCGCTGGCCGCTGACCAGCCTCACCTGGCTGTTCAGCAACGCCCTGCTGCACCGGCCGGACGTGCGCGCCCGCGTCCTGCTGCTGGCGCGCGGCACCGATCCGTGGCCGGCCCTGCGCGGGGCGCTCGCCGGTGAGCAGATCGACGTGTCGACACAGGCCCTCGGGCCGCTGGACGAGCCGAGCGGCCCGGCGGCCGGGCAGGGCGAGCGGGGCGCGATGTTCCGTGCAGCGCGCGCCGCCTTCGCCGAGCGGTACGGGATCGCGGTGGCGGCGGGCGAGCCCGAACTCGCCGACGACGACTTCGGGCTGGTGCTCGCCGTGCACATGGCCGCCCTGGTCGCCGTCGACGCCGCGGCCTCGGGCCGGCGCACCCCGGCCGACCTGGCGGGGCTCACCCTCTACCTCCTCGACCGCGAGCACCTGGGCTGGGCGCTGCTGCACGACCGGCGGGGCGCGGGACGGATCACTCTCTCCCCCGCGGTCATGAACCGGGTGGTCTTCGCCGCCTCCCTCAGCGGCGCCCAGCCGCGAGAGCAGGGAGCATTGCTCGTGGACGCGCTGGAGGCCGGTCCGCCGACGCCCACCGTGCTGGCGGACCACGGCACCTGTTATCCGCCGCCCGAGGGCGTGCACGGCACGGTCCTGGAACCGCTCTGTCCGGACCGGTTGGCGGAGGACTTCGTCGCGCTGACGGTGCCGGGCCACGCGGCCGACTACCCGGCGCAGGTGTGGGCGGCGGACACCGCGGGCCTCGTGCTGCGGCACGGCTGCGGTCCCGCCCGGGGGGTGTCGACGCTGATCGCGGCGGCGGGCCGCTGGCCGCACCTCGGGCCCGCCTGCCTGCATCCGCTGCTGGCCGCCGATCCCGGCCTCGGCGTGGCCGCCGGGGGCGCCGCCCTCTCCGCGCTGGCCGAGCTGCCCGACATCACGGCGGCGCTCCTGGAGGACGTGGTGGACGCCGTGCCGCACCCGGTTCCCGCGAACCTCGTGGTGGGACGGGCCGCCGTCAGCGTCCGGCTGTTCGCATCCCGGATCGCGGCGGCGCCGGACCGGCGCACGTGTGCCCGGCTGTACGCCGGGCACGGCAACGACCTGGCCGAACTGGGGCGCACGAACGAGGCGCTGCGGGCGGCGCGGCGCGGCGCCGAGCTCTTCCGGGAACTGGCCGCCGATGATCCGCAGACGTACGAGGAGCACGTCGGCCGCACCCTGACCAACGTCGCCGGTCTGCTGCACCGCACCGGCGAGGTCGACGAAGCGGTGGCGGCGCAGCAGGACGTGGTGGACCTCTTCACCCGTCTCGCCCAGGACGATCCGCGCCGCTACGAACCGTACCGGGCGACCGCGCTGGCCAATGTCAGCGTGCATCTGGAGTCGGCCGGCCGGTGGGAGGAGGCGTACCGGGCCAACCAGGAGGCGGCAAGCGCGTACCGCAGGGCCGCCGTCCACGATCCGGAGCAGCGGCGAGGGTTGGCGATCGCGCTGTCCAACGGGGCCGCCCTCACGTTCCGTCCTCCTGCGGAGGACGTCGCCCTGCGCGAAGCGGTCGCGCTGGGACGGGAGTTGGTACGGGAGGGAGCACGCGTCGAGGACACGCCGCTCGTCGCGTCGCTGGAGCGGCTGCGCGAGCACCTGTCCGCCCGCGGCAGGCACGCCGAAGCCGTCGCGCCGGCGCAGGAAGTGGCCGAACTCAACCGGCGCCTCGCCGAAGCCGATCCGCACCGGTACACCTCCGCGTGGACGACGGCGCTGATGAGCCTGCACGGAATTCTGCTCGACGCACACCGCCCCCGGGAGGCCGTGGAGGTCGGCGAGGAGGCGGTGACGCGGTTGCGCCGGCTGGCCGACCGCGCGCCCGCCACCTACCTCTCGTCCCTGGGCAGAGCGGTGTCGCGGCAGAACAGCGCGCTGCGCGCGGCGGGCCTGCCGCCCGAACCGGAGGTTGATGTTCCGCGGCGGGTGCTCGACCCCGGCTCCCTGGGCCGGCGGGTGCCGGCGGCCCGGATCACGGTGGACGGGTGGCTCCCGGAACTGCTGCCCGTGCCGCACGTTTCGGCCGAGGTACGGGAGGGCACGGCGCGCGGGCTCGCGCGTCGGCGGGACTGGCCGGCGTACTGGGAGCTCGTCCGCTCCGCTCCCCTCGCCGACGCGGTGCAGCTCGTGCGCCGGATCCCCCGGCGCGCCGGGGCGCCGGACCACCCGCTGGACGCGGAACTGTTCGGCTGGCTGCGGTCCCTCTCCCCGCGCCGCGTCCGGGACCTCGTGGAGGGGGCGGCCGGCGCGGCCACCCGGACGCTGCCGGAGGACTTCGGCGTCTTCTCCGCGGCGCACAGCGCGTTCGGGCACGGCGGCCGGGTGCTGGCCACCGCGCACGTGACGGACGACCCGGACGAGCAGTCGTGCGAGGTGATCGAAACGCTCGAGCCGGAGTCCGGCGCGCGGACGGTGCTCCTCCGCGGCCCCGTGTGCCACGAGTCGCTCGCCGTCCTGGGTCCCCGGGACGTGGTCGCGCTGCGCCGCAGCGAGGGGTACGCGGCCCGGGCCGAACTGGTCCGGCACACGTCGGCCGGGACGCGGGTGCTGGCGCGCGGCAGCATGCTCACCGGGGCGCACCTGGCGGCCACGGCGTACGGATGCGTGGTCTCGCTGCCCCTCGCGCCGCAGGCCCTGGTCATGAGGACGACCGGGGAGTTGCGCCAGGTCGACCTCGGGCCGTGGGCGCTGAGCACCGGCGGCCCGGTGGCGGTGACCCCCGGGGGCGACCGCCTGGTGCTGTGCGACGGCCACCGCCTGATCGCCGTCCACGCCGCACTCGGCCACGCACTGGACGCAGCCCCGGTACCGGCGGAACACGCGCCGGTACGGGAAATGGTCTTCGCCGGCGAGGACGCGCTCGTGACGGCGGGGCGGCACGGCGGGCTGGTGCTGTGGAGACTGGACGCCGACGGGATGCGGCCGGTGGCGTCCTGCGACACCCCGATGCTGTCGCAGCTGTGCGCGGTCCCGGCCTGGGACGTGGTCTGCGGTCATGCCGGCTCCGAGGACCGGATCCGCTTCTTCGACCCGTGGCGGGATCTCGCCCCGGTGGAAGCCCCGCCCGCGATCGTCGGCTCCGTCCGTCGCCTGCGTGCGGTACTGGCGGCGCCGGGCGGACGTCACGTCGTCTACTCCGGACAGCTCGACGTGGACGCGCCCCCGCGGCGCCGATCCTTCGCGTTCGTGACCCGGGTACACGATCTGCACCATCCCGGTGCGCTGTTACGGAGGCCGCCGACCGGTCTGGACGACGCCGAACGCGCGGCTCTGGCCCGGGCCGACGGGGACGATCCGGGCGTGCGCGAACTGCTGCGCCTCGCCCACGTGATGGCCGCCCGCCACTGAGGCCCCGGGGAACGTGCGCAGCGAGGGCGCGTACGCTGCCCTGCGCACGGCCTCCCGGGGCCGCGGCCCGTGGGTCAGCCCGCGCAGATCACGTCGTCGAGCCGGATGGGCAGGGAGTCCAGGCGCACGTACGCGGTGAAGGTGTCGGTGGCGTCGGCAGACCAGTGGGTGGTGACGGTGGCCCAGCCGACGCCCGCCGACTGGGCCACGGTGACGGGGCCGACGGCGACGTCCAGCGGCCGGTTCTGGGAACAGAGCAGGACGTCCGCGTCCGGGGTCGCCGCCTGCTTGTCCTTCAGCACCTGCGAGACCCGGTACTCGCGGTCGTACGCGGTGGGGCCGTGGTCGCCGTAGAAGGAGCCGAGGAACCGGCTGATCTGGGTGGCGGTGTGGTGCCGCGCGGCCCCCCGGTCCGGCGGGGCGGCGAGGGCGGGTCCGCAGGCGAGGGCTGCCGGCAGCGCGAGCAGGACGAGCAGCAGGGCGGAGCGGGGGCCGTACGGCGTGAGTCTCATGTCCGGTTTGTAGCCGCCGGGGCGGGTCCGCCGGGAGGGGCGCGGCCCGGACTCACTCCTGTGGGGGGCGGGATTCACCGGAGCGCCCGGGCACCCGGCGCCCGGCCCGGTAATGCGGTCGCGGGCGGACGGGCCGCGTACGTAGGGTCGGCCCATGGGAAAGCCGCTCGTCGCCGTGTTCAGTGGGGCCGGGATGTCCACCGATTCCGGGATTCCGGACTACCGGGGCCCGCAGGGCCTGTGGCGGCGGGACCCCGGGGCCGAACAGCTCGTCACCTACGCCCCGTACATGGCCGATCCCGAGGTCCGGCGCCGGTCCTGGCGGATGCGCGCCGAGATGGGGGCGCTCGGGGCGCGGCCCAACGCGGCGCACCTGGCGGTGGCCGAGCTGGAGCGCGGCGGGACCCCGGTGCGGGTCATCACCCAGAACGTGGACGGGCTGCACCAGCTCGCCGGGGTTCCGGACCGCAAGGTGTTCGAGCTGCACGGAACCGCCCGGTCGGTGGTGTGCACGGGCTGCGCCGCCCGCTCGGACATGGACGGGGCGCTGGCCCGGGTCGCGGCGGGAGAACCGGATCCGGACTGCCGGGCCTGCGGCGGGATCCTGAAGGCGGCGACCGTGATGTTCGGCCAGCGGCTCGACCCGGACGTGCTGGGACGGGCGATGGCGGTGGCCAAGGGGTGCCAGGTGTTCATCGCCGTCGGATCCACCCTCCAGGTCCAGCCCGCCGCCTCGCTGGCCGGCCTGGCCGCCGGGGCCGGCGCCCGGCTGATCATCGTGAACGCCGAGGAGACCCCGTACGACTCCCTCGCCGACGAGGTGATCCGCGACCCCATCGGCACGGCCCTCCCGGCCCTGCTGACCCGCTTCGCCTGACACCCGGCCGCCGCACCCACGGCCCGGCCGGCCCCGAGCGGCCGGGCGTCCGCGGGGTGCGGGCGTCCGCGGGGTGCGGGGCGGGGTTCAGGCGGCGTCGGCGGCTCGGCGCATCTGCTCCACGTCGAGCTTCTTCATCTGCATCATGGCGGCGGTGGCACGGGCGGCCCGCTGCGGGTCCGGGTCGGCGATCAGCTCGATCGCCTCGACCGGGGTGACCTGCCAGGAGAGCCCGAACCTGTCCTTGACCCAGCCGCAGGGCCCCTCCTGTCCGCCGTCCCGGGTGAGCACGTCCCAGTAGTGGTCGGCCTCGGCCTGGTCGGCGCAGCGGATCTGGAAGGAGACCGCCTCCGTGAACGGGAACTGCGGGCCGCCGTTGAGGCCGATGAACTGCTGTCCGTTGATCTCGAACTCGACGACCATCACCGTGCCCGCCGGCCCGGGGCCCGCCTCGGTGTAGCGGCCGATCCGCCCGAGCTTCCCGTCCTTGAAGACGGAGAGGTAGAAGTCGGCCGCCTCCTCCGCGTTCCCGTCGAACCACAGGCACGTGGTGAAACCCTTGCTGGTCATGACTGCCTCCAGGCCGTTGCGCGGGCGGTGGGTACCCGTCCTCACATACAGACCGGCCCCGGGCCCGCATCTCATCGGTGGGCCCGGGGCCGGTCTGTGTCCAGCCTGGAATTCGCTCGTACGGGCTACTTCCCGGGCGTCCCGGTGACGCCGAGCATGCGGTCGACGACCCGCTTCGCGGCGTCGCCGTCGTCGAGGTCGCAGAACTCGGCGCGGAACGCCGCCCGCGCCCCGGCGTACTCGGCCGCGACGGACTCCGCGTTGCGGACGGCCGCGATCAGGCTCGCCGAGTCCGCGAGCAGCGGGCCGGGCGCCTTCTCCTCCAGGTCGAAGTTGAAGCCGCGCAGCGTGCCCCGGTAGTGCTCCAGGTCGTACGTGAAGAGCAGGATCGGCCGGTCGGTCACCGCGAAGTCGAAGATCGCGGACGAGTAGTCCGAGATCAGCACGTCGGCGACCAGCAGCAGGTCGGTGGCGTCGGGCCAGCGCGACACGTCGACGACGAAGCCGTCACGGACGCCCTCGCGGACCTGCTCGCCCACGTTGTGGTGGCCGCGGACCAGCAGGACGTGGTCCTCGCCGAGCTCGCGACGGGCCTCGTCGAGGTCGATGTTCAGGTCGAGCTTGTAGCCGCCGGAGAAGCCCTCGCGGTTCTCCCGCCAGGTCGGCATGTAGAGGACGACCTTCTTGCCCTCGGGGAGGCCGAGCCGGCGGCGCACCTCGGCGACCCGCTTGGGGTCGGGCTTGACCAGCGCGTCCGTGCGCGGGCTGCCGGACTCGACGACCTCGCCGGTGTAGCCGAGGGCGCGCTTGAGGACCGGGGTGGCGTAGGAGCTCGGGGAGGCGAGCAGCGTCCACTGGGCGCTGTCGTGCTCCAGGCCCTCCAGCACCTCGGGGCTCGTGTAGTAGTCGTGGACGTAGTCGTGGCCGATCTGCTTGATCGGGGTGCCGTGCCACGTCTGGACCACGGTCTGGCCGGAGCGGCGCAGGAAGTTCCGCGGCACGTTGGAGTTCACCACGTAGTAGCGGGCCCGGGCCAGCACGTCCCAGGACTCGACGCTGTCGTACTGGACGGCGCGGGCGGTCTCGGGGACCTCGGCGCGGCCGTCGCGGACGAGCCAGATGTGCTCCAGCTTCTCGCCGCGGCGCAGGAGTTCCTCGTGGATGGCGCGCGGCGAGTCGCCGGCGCCGTTCCCCTGGAACGTGTCGTAGACGACCATGTCCTTGACCGGGAGGGCGCGCTGCGCCGGGTAGGTCTCGTAACGGGCCACGCGCTGGGCGAAGTTGGAGCGGTCGTGCGGGCTGAGCAGCGGGTCCGAGACGATCACCATGCGGTCGTGGAAGCGGGCCTCGACGCGCATCCGGCGGCCCTGCACGGTGAGCGGGTGGGGACCGGCGAACAGCAGGCCGGGACCCATCTGCACCGGGGCGCCGCGGTCGACGCCGAGCAGGCCGGCGGTGGTTCCGCCCTGTGCGACGGGGCGCAGGGTGGGCCACCAGCGGCCCTCGGGCAGCGTGGTGCGGCCCGCGTACGCCTCGGGGAGGGTCGGGACGAAGGTGGTCTCGAAGGAGTCCCCGTCGCGGGTGACCGGGTAGCTGAACTCGACGCCGTGCACGTTGTGCAGGACCAGCTCGTAGGGCTCGTCGGCCGGTGCGAGGAAGCGGCCGCGCAGGGTGATGGCGCCGTCCTTCGCGGTGACGGCGTCGACCAGCGGCGGCGAGGGCTGCGCGGAGAGGATCAGGTGGCCGGTGTTGCCGCGCTTGGCGAACAGGGAGCGCCCCGGGTCGCCGCCGGACAGCGGGACGACGAGGCCGGTGAAGCCGCCGCGCTCGTCGTGGGCCAGCGGGTGCTCGGTGCCGTCGGCGCCGGTCACCGTCAGGGTCCAGGGCTGCGGGGTCCACTCGCCGGGCAGGCACTCGGCGTCCGGGACGGCGGCGAGCCCGGCCAGCGGGACGCGCGCGGTGAAGGGCACCCGGCCGCCCGCCGCGGCGGAGGTCTCCAGCGGGAAGGACAGGGCGGTCGCGGTGGTGGTGTGGACGGCCCGCAGGGTGGCGCCGGCGCCCACTTCGGCGGCGAGTTCGCCGGTGATCTCCAGGGCGTCGTCACCGGCCGGGCGGACGTCCAGCGCACGGGCGCGGACGGTCTCGACCTGGACGGTGAGGGATCCGGCGACGATCGGCAGGATGCGCACGTCGGGGGCGACCCAGTGCGCGGGCGGGTTCTGGCCGGTGTCGTGCTCGCCGCCGCGCAGCCGGGCGCGGTGCAGGCCGCCGGCGCCGGTGACGGCGACGGAGGTGGTCCAGACGCCGTCGCGCCAGGTGCCGCCCGACTGGAAGATCGAGGGGTCGACGACGGCGGTGAAGCCGGCCCAGTCCGCGTGGCGCAGGGCCAGGTGCGGGGAGTTGACGGTGGCCATCGGGGAGGCGACCGTACGGGCGCTGACGACGGCGCGGCGGCGCTTGCCGCCCTCGCGGAACACCAGCATCTTGCGGGAGCCCAGGCGGCTTTCGGCGCCGAGGTGTCCGGGCAGGGCGTAGCCGCGCAGGAGCAGCTTGCCGTCGGCCCAGACGGCCTGCTCGAGGCGGCTGACGACGCGGCGCTCGCGCGGGCCGAGGGTGAGGATCCGGGCGGGCACGGGCGGACGGCCCTGGAGGAAGGGGTAGTCCGCCTGCGGGCGGGCGAGGCCCTTGACCGGGACGCTGTAGTGGTAGTCCCGCTGGTGGTCCTGGAGGGCGATGAAGTCCTCGACGCGGCCTTCGCGGGCCAGGAACGCCTTCAGGCGGTCGGCCACGGTCAGGTCGGACCAGGGGCCGGTGCCGATCTCGCGGACGAGACCGCCGACCTCCTTGACGAACGCGTCGCGGAAGTCCTGTCCGCCCTCGCCGACGTACTTGTAGATGAGCGGCAGTTCCTCGCTCAGCACGTTGTAGTCGTAGTCGCGCAGGTAGCGGGCGTACTTGGCGCCCTCCTTGCCCTTGAGGGCCTCGCGGACCAGGCGTACGGAGGTCACGCGGTCGATCAGGGAGACCGGGTCGGTGGAGCGCTGGGTGATGGAGCGCTCGCCGGTCTCGCGGACGCGCCAGTGGTAGACGCAGTCGCTGATGATGTCGACGCTGGACGCGAAGTAGTGCGCGGGGATGCTGACGGGGGCGTCCTCGTAGAGGATGCCCTCCGGGTACTGGAAGTCGTGCTCGTTCCAGAAGCTGCGCCGGTAGACCTTGTTCCACGCGGTGCGGTCGGTGACCAGCGCCGGGAACTTGGAGATGTGGGTCTTCAGCTGGGTCTTGGCGAACGCCGCCCGGTGGCCCCACGACTGCTGCATGCCGACGGAGCGGAAGCGCTTGACGTTGCCGCCCGCGAAGTCCGAACCCGTCTCGTCGAGGGCCGCGATGAGCCGCTCGTAGGCGTACGTGGGCATGGTGTCGTCACTGTCGACGAAGGCCAGGTACTCGCTGTCCTCGTGCGCGTGCCGGGCGCCCACGTTGCGGGCGGCCCCGAGGCCTGCGTTCTCCTGCATGACGACCCGGAAACGCTTGTCCCGCGCGGCGAACGCCTTCGCTATGACGGCACTGGTGTCCGTGGATCCATCGTCGACGAGGATGGCCT
The DNA here is from genome assembly GCF_055587105.1 of Streptomyces sp. NPDC048461. NCBI lineage: Bacteria > Bacillati > Actinomycetota > Actinomycetes > Kitasatosporales > Streptomycetaceae > Streptomyces > Streptomyces sp. NPDC048461. The sequence goes on from NZ_JBVJGW010000017.1 coordinate 64,167, forward strand.
CGAAGTCGGTGAAGGTCTGGGCAGCAAGGGACTCCAGGCACTCGTCGAGGTAGAGCTCGACGTTGTAGACGGGGACGACGATGCTCAAGCGCGGGGGCATGGGTGGCGAATTCTCCAGCGTTTTATGCTTTATCGATGATCGGCTGATTACAGCATCCTACTCTGTAACAGATTCATAAAATCCCACCATCTTGGACATATCCTGCCTGATCGCCGGGGCGGACGGCAAAGAATTAAGCCGCCCGCCACCTTGACGAAGGCCTCCGGAGCAGGTCCGGGAAGGGCTCGGGGGTCAGACCTCCAGCTCGCTCTCGATCTTCTTCAGCTGGTGGCGGGCCATCGCCAGGTTCGCCCGGCCCCGGTCGAGGGCCAGGTAGAGGAAGAAGCCCGTGGTGCCCCGGCCCTTGAGCAGCCGGATGAGGTGGTACTGCCCTCCGAGGGTGATCAGGATGTCCTCGATGTCGTCGTTCAGACCGAGCATCTCCATCGTGCGGACCTTGGCGCGCACGACGTCGGTGTTGCCCGCGGCGGCGACGGCCAGGTCCAGGTCCTTGCCGCCGCCGACGGTGCCGAGGGCCATGCCGCTGCCGTAGTCGACGAGGGCCGCGCCGATCGCGCCCTCGATCGTGGTGGTCGCTTCCTTGAGTGCGGTCTCCACGTTGGCCATGTGAGGTTCCTCTTTCTCGTTCGCTGGTGTGACGTTCGGGTGCACCGCTCTCGCGGTGCGGGTGTACGGGTGTACCGAGGTGCGGGTTCGGAGCCGACGGGCGTGACGCCGCCGGTGTGGGGGCTACGTCGGCGGGTACGCCGGCGGACTGCCGGGACCGCGCCGTCCGAGGCTGTGGTCTATGAGGTCGGCTATGCGCAGGCTGGAGCGCCGGGCCTCCAGGTGGAGGCGCCCGACGTTGACGCGGGGCTCCGCGAGCAGGGTCAGCACGGCGGCCTCTCCCGCCGCGTACGTCGCCACGTATCCGTGTTCCCCGCGCACGAGCAGCTCGCGGAACACGCCCTGGCCGGTGCTGTCGCTGAGCCGCTGGGCCACCCCGAGGGCGGCCGCGGTCAGGGCGGCCACGGTCTCGGCCTCGGTGGCGGCGCTGTCGTGCGCCAGCACGAGGCCGTCGACGCTCGCGGCGAGCGCCCCGGTGAGCTGGGGAACGCGGGCCCGGAGCCTGCGGAGCTCTGCGAGTATCTCGGCCTCCGCCTCGGCGGGCACCGTGCTCATGTCGGCCTTTCTCCTTTCGGACGGCCCGTCGGGCTGCCGCTCGGGCAGCCTGCGCTCGGAGCGGTCGGCGCGAAGGGCCGGTCGCAGCGGGAGCCTCACAGGCTTGCCTCCAGTGCGTCGCGTAACCGGCGGAGCAGTGCCACGTCCGGGGATTGGGCCTGGGTCATCCAGTCGGGCAGCGGTTCCACGACCGGGGCGGGAGCCGCGGCGTGCGGGGTGTCGACGAGGCCGGCCGCCGCGAGGCGCCGTACGTCGAGGAGCGTGTGGAAGGCGGGCCGGCCCAGCACCCATGCCAGGTCGGCGGGGGTGCGGACGCCGTCGGCGTGGTGCAGCAGGAGGCGCTGGCGGGGCGTGACCGTCTGGCCGGGCGCGGCGGCCCGGGGCACCACCGGGGCGGTGTCCAGCAGCGGGTAGGGCCAGACCGCGTCGAGCAGTTCCCGGCGCCGGCGGGTCTCGCGCTCGACGGCCGCGGCCGGGACGGAGCGCACGGACCCGATCCAGTGGGTGGCCCCGCGGCGGAACCGGGAGGGGCCGCTGCCGGGGGACAGGGCGAAGAAGGCGGCGTCGAAGATCGCGGCGAGGTGGCAGATCTCCAGTTCGCCCCCCGCGAGCCCGCCGCTGTCGACGAGGAACCGGGCGACCTGGCGGCGGGCGCCGGCCCGGTCCAGGGCCTCGCGCCAGCGCTCGGGGGCCAGGCCGCCGCCGGTGGTGAGCAGGACGTCGAGGCCGGGTGTGGCGGGGCTCTCGGCGTGGACTATCCGGCCGTCCTCCAGGAAGAGGGTGCCGCGGTCGCGGAGCAGGGCGCCGGTGGCGCGCTCGGCCGCGAGGCGGGTGAGGAGCGGGGAGACGGCGGTCATCGGGGCCGGCAGCGGCACCGGGGCGGGAGCGGTCATCTGAGCACCAGCTCCTCGGCCAGGCTGCGGAGTCTGTGCCGGGCGAGGGCGAGATTGCCCTCGGTACGGTCGAGCCAGAGGTGGAGGAAGACGCTGCTGTCGAAGCTGGTCTCGACGAAGCGGAGCACGTGGTAACCGGTGCGGGTGGTGACGATCAGGTCTTCCACGGGCGGCCCGGCGGGTGCTCCGCCGCCGGATATCTGCTCGGACTCGGACGGGGCGAACGACTCGTACTCGGCGGCGGCCCGGGCCAGCTCGGCGGTCTCGGCGGCGGTGGTCTCGTGGTCGCCCACGGGCGAGTCCCCGGCGGTGCCGAGGGCCAGTCCGCTGCTCCAGTCGACCAGCGCGGCCCCCCGCGCACCAGGCAAGGCCATGGCTTCGAGCAGGCATTCGTCGATCCCGGGCACGCGGGGCTCCCCTCCCGGCCGGACGTGCGGGGTGCACGGTCGTACGGCGCGACAGGAGGGAACCTACTCAACTTCCGCAGGGCGAAAAGGCGTTCTGGCATTTTCCGCGGGAACATGCGCCGAAGCGTGTAACACCTTGGCCGGAACCCGTCACCTTCTGATCAGGAAGCGAGCGGAAGATCGTCGGCGAGCCGGAACGACCCTCCCTCGTGCCGGACGTAGCCCTCGTGGCTGAGGGTGCGCAGCAGGTGGTAGACGGTGGGCAGCGGAATGCCGGTGACCCGCGCGAGGCGTTTGGCCGTGGCCCCGTTCTCCGCGTGCATGGCTTCCACGAGGCGCAGCGCGCGCTGTACGGAACCGATCAGAGTGGGCGTGGTGTCCTTCTGGCTGTGTTCGGTGCGCATGAGTGATCCCCCTGCTCCGGTACGAGGCCTGGCCGACCCATCAAAGTCCTTCACCGGCTCCAACACCAGCTGACTCGCGTAAACCTGAGCATAAGATCACCGCCCGTCCGGCCCGAGCGTTCCGTTTCCGGGCCCGCGGGGCGTCCCTTCGGTCTCTCTCTCCTCATCGAACTCCACGACCTCACCCGTCACTTACGCACCACCCTCCGGCACGAGCCGCTCGGCCATCGCCCGGATGAGCCCCTCCACCGGGTAGGGCTCCAGCAGGGCGGGCACGGTGAGGTCGTCCACGATCAGTCCCAGCATCGCGAGGTACAGCAGGACCACGCCCTGCCGGTCCCCCGGCAGGCCCGACTCCAGGTGCCAGGCGACGTTCGCCTCCAGCTCGGCTCCCTGGAACCTGGCCAGTTCGGCCTGGAGTTCGGGGCGCCGGGTGGCCTCCAGTCGCAGTTCCAGGGAGGCGACGTGCACGCTCCGCTCGCGCCGCATCCGGTCCAGGAGCTGCCCGAGCAGCACCGCGGTGTCCAGCGGGCCGCCGAGGTCGGCGGGGTCGGGGACCAGTCGCTCGCGCGTGCGGTGCAGGATCTGTACGAGGAGCTGCGCCCGGTTGGCGAAGTAGTTCGACGCGGTGCCCGTCGGCACGCCCGCCTCCGCGTCCACCGCGCGCAGCGTCAGTCCGCGCGAGCCCTCGCGCGCCAGGACTTCGATCGCGGCGTCGAGCAGCGCGGTGCGGCGCTCCGGATTCTGGCGCATGGATGGTCCTCGGGATCGGCGCCGCAGCGGGGCCCGGCGCGGGGAACCCCGGGCGGGCGGCGGCGCGCAGCGCGGTGAGCACTGCACGTGCAGTGCTTCGGTCACGGTAGCGGATGCACCGCGTCCCGGCCCTCCCCAGCGCCCCCTCCCCCGTGTCAGGCTGCGCGTCATGGAGCGGATCATCGAGGAGATACGCGAGGACCTGTCCCGCAGGCTCGCCGCGGCCGCGGACCGGCTCGCCGAGCGGACCCTGGCCGAGGACCCCGCCTACGCCGCCCTGCTCGGCCGGGCCGAACTGCGCGAGCGCATCGACCACAACCTCCGCCAGGCCGTCGACGGCCTGGTCCGCAGCTCCCGCGGTCTGCCGGTCGAGCTGACCGACGCGCGGGCCACCGGGACGCTCCGGGCCGAGCAGGGGCTGCCGCTCGCCTCCCTGCTGCGCACCTATCGCCGGGGCGGGCGGCTGCTCTGGCTGACCCTCACCGAGGCGGTCACCGCGCACGACCGGGCCGCGCTCCCCCGGCTGCTGCCGGGCGCGACGGCCCTGTGGGACGTACTGGACCAGATGACGGACGCCGTCGCCGAGTCGTACCGGACCACGGAGGCGGCCCGTACCGACCGCGACCGGGAGCGCCGCGCGGCCCTGCTCGACGCGCTGCTGGACGGCGCGGCCGCCGTCGACGGCCCCGCCGCCTCCGAGGCCGCGGCCCAGCTGGGGCTTCCGGAGCGGGGCCGCTTCGCGGTGGTCGTCCTGGCCGCCGGGAGCGCCGATACCGCGGGCCCCAGACCCGGGGCCGCCGGTGCGCCGCGCGTGCTGTGGCGGATCCGCGCGGACGGGGAGAGCGGCCTGGTGCACCTGGGCCACCACCCGCTGGAATCCGTACGGGACCTGCTGGCGCCGCTCGGGGTGCGGGCGGGGGTCAGCCCGGTCGTGGAGGCTGCGGCCGAGGTGGCCCGGGCGCACCGGCTGGCGGTCCTGGCCCTGCGCACCGCCCCTGCGGCGGGCGGGCCGCGCACCGCCCTGCTCGACGAGCGGCTGCCGGCGGCGCTGGTCGCGTCCCAGGCCGAACTCGCGGGCCGGCTGCGCCTGGTGGTGCTGGGTCCGGTCCTGGCGCTGCCCGCCGAGGACCGCCGGGTGCTGCTGACCACCCTCGGCACCTGGCTGGCCTGCCGGGGCTCGACGACGCACGCCGCCCAGCGGCTGTACTGCCACCGCAACACGGTCTCGAACCGGCTGCGCCGTCTGGAGCAGCTCACCGGCCGCGCCCTCTCCGATCCGGCGCACGTGGTGGAACTGGCCCTGGCCCACGCGGCGGTCGTCCAGCGGGGCGGCGCGGAGGGCGCCGCCTCCCGGCCGAAGCCGCCGGGCCACGGGCGCCGTCCGGGCGGCGGCCCGGCCTCCTGACTCCGGCGGTCCGGGACGCGCCCCCGGTCCGGCACCGGCTCCGCTCAGTCCTCGCCGCGCACCCGCTCCGGCGGCCGGGCGGACTCCGACAGGTACGGCACGTCGATGACCGCGACGCCCGGCGTGAACAGCAGCCGCGCCTTGAGCCGCAGCGCGTTCTGGTTGTGCAGGGGCTGCTCCCACCAGTGGCCCACCACGTACTCCGGGATCACCACCGACAGCACGCCCTTGGCGTCGTCGGCGGCCAGTTCCTGCACGTACGTCAGGACCGGGCCCACCACCTCGCGGTACGGCGAGTGGAGGATCTTCAGGGTGATCCCCGGGTCGTGGGCGGCCCAGGCCTCGCGGAGCCGGGCGGCGTCCTCCTCGTCGGCCGCCACGGTGACCGCCGTCAGCCGGTCGGGACGCAGGCCCTGGGCGTAGCCGAGGGCCTTGAGCGTCGGGGCCTGCATGGAGGCGACGAGCACCAGGACGTGGTGGCGGGCGGGCTTGCGCGGTCTGGCGTCGGGTGCGACGGCGACCTGCCGGGCGACCTGGTCGTAGTGGCGGCGCACACCCTTCATGCCGAGGAAGAGCAGGGGCATGGCGATGACCACCAGCCAGGCTCCGTGCGTGAACTTGGTGAGGAGCACGATGACGAGGACCAGGGCCGTCATCACCGCGCCCACCGCGTTGATGGCGAGGCGGCGGTGGATGTGGACGCGCTCCTCGCGCGGGGTGGCGGGGGAGGCGAGTTCCCTGCGCCAGTGCCGGACCATGCCCGACTGGGAGAGGGTGAAGGAGACGAAGACGCCGATGATGTAGAGCTGGATCAGGCGGGTCAGTTCGGCGTCGAAGGCGACGATGAGCGCGATGGCGGCGAGCGCGAGGAGCACGATGCCGTTGGAGTAGACGAGCCGGTCGCCGCGGTTGAAGAGCTGGCGGGGCGCGTACCGGTCCCGGGCCAGGATCGAGGCGAGCATCGGGAAGCCGTTGAAGGCGGTGTTGGCGGCGAGGATCAGCACGCCGGCGGTGACGGTCTGGAGCAGGTAGAAGAGGAAGTGCCAGCTCCCGAAGGTGGCCCGGCCGATCTGGGCGAGGGCGGTGGACGTCGGGGTTCCGGGGGCGAGTCCCAGTTCGGTGGGGTCGGCGGCCACGTGCACCTGGTAGGACATGGCGAGGACGGTGATGCCGACGAACATCGTCACCGAGAGCACGCCCATCGCGGCGAGGGTGGTCGCCGCGTTCCTGGCCTTGGGCTTCTGGAAGGCGGGGACGCCGTTGCTGATCGCCTCGACGCCGGTCAGGGCCGTACAGCCGGAGGCGAAGGCGCGCATCGCGAGGAACACCAGGGCCAGGCCGGTGTAGGTGCCCTCCGGGGTGATGGGGAGGTCGGCGGATTCGGCGCGGATGGTCTCGCCCGTCGCCAGCCGGACGGCGGCGAACGCGAACATGACGTAGATGACGAGGACGAATCCGTAGGTGGGGATGGCGAACACCCGCCCCGACTCCCGGACACCGCGCAGGTTCATCACCGTCAGCAGCGCGACGAAGGCGACCGAGAGCACCACCTCGTGGTCGTTCAGCGCGGGGATCGCGGAGGTGATGGCGGCGACGCCGGAGACGACGGAGACCGCGACGGTCATCACGTAGTCGACGAGCAGTGCGCTCGCGGCGGTGAGGGCGGCGGTGGGCCCGAGGTTCTCCGCACTCACGACGTACGCCCCGCCGCCGCCGGGGTAGGCGTGGCAGGTCTGCCGGTAGGAGGCGATGACCACCACGAGGAGGAACACGATGGCGGCGGCCGCGTACCAGGTGAGGTGGAGCAGCGCGACTCCGCCGAGGGCGAGGATCAGCAGGATCTCCTCGGTGGCGTAGGCCACGGAGGAGAGCGGGTCGCTGCAGAAGATCGGCAGGGCGAGCCGTTTGGGCAGCAGTGTTTCGCCCAGGCGCGCGGTGTCCAGGGGCTCCCCGACCAGCACGCGTTTCGCATTGATACGCCTCATTCGAGGATGATCGTCCATTTGGTTCGGGTTTACGGCGCTCTGCCGCCTGTGTCATGCCGCGAACCCGCCCCGGCCCCGGCCAGTGGCGATCTTGAACGGGCACTGCGATGGTGATCGGGTACGGAAGGAGGACGGCCATGGACCTCTCTGTCTACCTGGCCTACGACTACCCGGTGCTGGGCGCGTTCTGGACCGTGATGTGGATCTTCCTGTGGGTCATGTGGCTGTTTCTGCTCTTCCGGATCATCGTGGACGTGTTCCGCGACCACGAGATGAGCGGCTGGCTCAAGGCCCTGTGGGTGCTGTTCCTGATCCTCATCCCGTTCCTCGGCGTACTGGTGTACGTGATCGCCCGGGGCAAGAACATGGGCAAGCGCGAGGTCCAGCACGCGCAGGAACGCCAGGACGCCTTCAACGCCTACATCCGGGAGACCGCGAAGGATCCCGGCCGGGCGGGCGCGGACGACCTCGTACGGCTCTCCGAGCTGAAGGCGAAGGGCGACCTGAGCGAGGAGGAGTTCCAGCGGGCCAAGCAGAAGCTCCTCGGCTGACTCCCCACGGCTGGACGGCTCCACGGGCCCGGGCCGGAGCGGCGACCACCGCTCCGGCCCGGGCCCGCGCGCGCAGCGGCCCGGCTCGGGCGGCGGACCGGCTCACACAGCGGTCCCGCTCACATCCTGGCGGCCGCGCTGCGGATGGCCTCACGGATGCGGAAGTACGTGCCGCAGCGGCAGATGTTGGCGATGGCGTCGATGTCCGCGTCGGTGGGGGCCGCGGTGCGCTTCAGCAGCGCGACGGCCGCCATGATCTGTCCGGGCTGGCAGAAGCCGCACTGGGCGACGTCCTGTTCGAGCCAGGCCTCCTGGACGGGGTGGAGGTCGTCCCCGTCCGCCAGCCCCTCGATCGTGGTGACGGTCTTCCCGGCACAGGCCGAGACGGGCACGACGCACGGGCGGACGTCCACGCCGTCGAGGTGGCTCGTGCACGCCTTGCAGACGTCCACGCCGCAGCCGTACTTGGGGCCGTTGACGCCCAGCATGTCGCGGAGCACCCACAGCAGGGGCAGGTCGTCGGGCGCGTCCACGGTGACGCTCCGCCCGTTGACGGTGAAGGTGTGCGAGGGCACGGCGCGGCTCCTGGCTTCCGGCTAGCGGGGGTAGGGGGTGAAGTCGACGTCGAAGTCGAGGGGGAAGCTGCGCGGCTTGGACCCGGTGGCCCGGGCCCAGGCGTTGGCGATGGCGCCGACCGCGGCCGGCACTCCGAGCTCGCCCGCGCCGCCCGGCTCCTCACCGGTGGCCGGCAGGACGAACACCCGTACGTCCAGCGGGGTGTCCCGCTGCTGCGCCCAGTGGAACTGGCTGTAACTGCCTTCCAGCGGGAGTCCCTTGTCCAGGTGCAGCCCGGCCCGCAGGGTGGTCGAGACGGCGTCGGTGAGACCGCCGATCATCTGGGCTTCGAGCCCGCGCGGGTTGACCGGCAGGCCCACGTCCACCGCGATGACCGCCTTGGTGACGCGCACGTGCCCGGGATCGCGGGTGTCGATCTCCACCAGGCACGCGGTGCGCGACTTGTACTCCTCGTGGAAGGCGATGCCCTGGGCCCGGCCCGTCCCCATCGGCCGGCCCCACCCGCCCTCCGCCGCGACCTTGTCCAGGACCGCGCGCTGGGCGTCGTTCTTCAGGAAGGCCCGCCGGAAGCGGTAGGGGTCCCTGCCGGTGGCGGCCGCCAGCTCGTCGACCACGATCTCCTCGGCGCCGCGGGTGTTGGCGGAGTACACCGAGCGCCAGGAGGCGGTGGGGACGCCCGTGGGCACCTCGGTCAGCGCCTGCGTGGTGAGCCCGAAGTGGTACGGGGACTTGACCGTGGTGAGGAAGAGCGTCTGGGCGAGCGTGGCGTTGCCCAGGCCGAGCGGCAGGTTCGCCGCGGTGGCGGTGATGATCTCGCCCAGCCCGTGCCGGAAGTCCGTCTCGGCGGCGGCGACCCGGTGCTCGAAGCTGAGGACCTCGCCCAGCAGGTGGGTGGCCCGGATCTTGTGGTGCGTGGCGGGACGCATCCGGCCGTGCCGGGTGTCGTCGACGCGCGTCCACATCAGTTTGACGGGGCGGCGGCAGGCCTTCGAGACCCGGGCCGCCTCCAGCGCGGCGTCGAAGAAGAGCCGGCGGCCGAAGGAGCCGCCGGCCTGCACCACGTGCACGTCGACCTTGTCGACCGGCAGCCCGAGGTCGGCGGCGATGGTCTGGCGGGCCACGATCGGGGACTTGAGCCCGGACCAGATCTCGGCGCGGTCCTCACGCACGTCGGCGATGGCGGAGTTGGTCTCCATCGGCGCGTGGCTGACGAAGGCGAAGTCGAACTCGGCGTCCACGTACGGGGTCAGCAGCGGCGGCACCAGCAGCGGCGGGGTGGCGGCGCGCAGCTTCGTGCGGACCTGCGCGTCGGAGAGCCCGTCGGCGGGGCCCGGCCCCCAGGTCACCTGGAGCGCGGCCTTGGCGTCGAGGGCCTGGCCGAAGGTCTCGGCGACGACGGCCACCCCGGTCGGCACGGTCACCACGTGCAGGACTCCCGGCATGGCCCTGACGGCGGCGAGGTTGACGACGGCGCGGACGCCACCGCCCAGGGTGGGCGGGCGGCGCACCACGCAGGGCTTGGCGCCGGGCACGTCGAGGTCGAGGGTGTACCGCAGGGCGCCGGTGACCATGGCGCGGGCGTCGACCCGGTTGGTGGGCGTGCCGACCAGGGTGTGCCGGGCGGTCTTCTTGGGGGCGGCGCCGAGCACGACGAGCGCGGGGTCGGCGGCGTCCGCGGCGAGGGATCCGTAGCCGGCGGTGCGCCCGTCGGGAGCGCGGACGACGCCGTCCGCGGTGGTCAGCGAGGCCGGGGCGAGGCTCCAGCGCCGGGCCGCGGCGGCGACCAGGCGGGCCCGGGCGGTCGCGGCGCACTGCCGGACCGGGCCGTAGAGGGAGCGGACGGAGTTGGACGAGCCGGTGAGCTGGTTGAAGAGCAGCTCGGGCCGCGCGTCGTCCAGTTCCACGCGTACGGAGGCCAGCGGTGCGTCGAGCTCCTCCGCGACGAGCATGGCCACGGCGGTGGTGAGGCCCTGGCCGACCTCCTCGCGCGGCAGCCGGAACCGGACGGTGCCGTCGGCGTCGACGACGAGGGCCAGCAGGGCGGAGGTGGGGGCTCCGGCCAGGATGAACAGGTCGCCGAGGTCCACCAGGTCGGCGATGGCGGGCAGCGACGGCACCACGGCGTGGGCGGGCTGCGGTGCGAGCAGGTCGGCACCGGCGCGGGTCACCAGGGCGAGGGTCGGCGCCACCACCAGGCTGGTGAGGAACGAGCGGCGGCTCCGCCCGGCGGCGGCCCCGGCTCCCCCGGCGGCGTCCTCGCCGGACGCCCCGGCCTCCCGGGGCGCGCGCCCGCCGTCCGCCGCGTCGCCCTCCCCGGCGGTGTGGCGCCGTCCCGCGGTCCCGCGCTGCCCGGTCATGTCGTGGTGTCCCCAGCCCTGCGCGGGCCCGCCCGCGCGGACCTCCCCCGTTCATTACCGGCACGTAGCGTAGCGATCACGGAGGGGGCTGGGAAGGCCGGGGACCGCTCGGCCGGGGGCTCCGCGGGCGCCGCGTTGACCAGCGGCCCGTACGGGTGGACCGGGCGGTGCCACCTCGCACGCCTCGGCCGTACGATCGACCCCCGCCCGGCGCCTGGCCGGATTTCCCGGCTCCGGCGGACCGCTCTCCGGGGCCGCGGGAGCAAGGAGCTCCAGGCAGGCCCGGCCGGGGGCGCGCACCGGCCGTCGGGAGGCGGCGGAAGGCGCCCGGGACGCCGCTGACCGGATTCGTTCGTACGGCGCGAAGACCCCGGATGGCCTCGGGCATATGCCGGAAGCAAGAGGTGGGCGGATGTTGCCAAACGACTTACACGCCGTCGTGGCCTGTGCCACAGTCGATACCGGTCCTTCCATCAGACTTGGCCGTGCCGCGCCTGTATCGGAGTGCTCATGCCGTCCCACCTCTTCGCGGACCGCTCCGCGCAGCCCCACGAACCCGGGTCGGTGGACGCGCTGATCTCGCGGACCCGCCGCCTCCGGGGGGACGTGGACGCGGTCCGCCGCGACACCGTCGCGGACGACGAAGCCCAGGGCCGCTGGCAGCGCGCCCTCTGCGATCTGGCCGTACACCACCTCGACGACCTCGGCCGGCACCTCGGCCAGCTCAAGGAGGGCCTGCCGCCCGCCTCCGAACCCGCCCGGCCCCCGGAGACGACGCCCGGAGCGAGCGTCGGCGCCGACGACCGGCGGACCCGGGTCGGCACCGCCGAATGGAACCTGCTGACCGACGAGGTCAGTTGGTCCGACGAGCTGTTCCAGATCTTCGGCCGGCCCCCCGGGTCCGGCCCGCTCCCCCTCGACGAACTGGGCTCCACCCTGTTCTCCGAGGACCAGCCGCTGCTCACCGCCTGGGTCACCGCCTGCCTCGTGGACGGCCGTCCGATCGACGGGGAGTTCCGCATCGTGCGGGCCGACGGCCGGGTCCGGACCCTGCACATGAGGGCCGAGCCCGTCCTCGACCCCGACGGCTGCACCGCCTCCATGTGGGCGGTGCTCCGGGACGTGAGCGAACTGCGCCGCAGCCGGCGCGCCGTGACCGAGTCGCACGACACCCTCCAGCGCCGGCAGGACATCGCGCGGACCGAGCACCGGCTGGCGGTCGAACTGCAGGAGGCCGTGCTCCCCCCGTGGCGCGGCTCCCTGCGACCTCCCCCCGGCAGCCCGGACACCCTGGACGTGGCGGCGCACTACCTGCCGTCCGCGACGCGGAACCTCATCGGCGGCGACTGGTACGACTCCCTCGAACTCCCCGGCGGCCGTTCGATGCTGACGGTCGGCGACCTGACCGGACACGGGGTCACCGCCACCTCCGGAATGGCGATGATGCTGGGCGCGCTGCGCGGCATGGCAATGGCCGGGATCGAGCCCGGCCCCCTGATGGGCTGCCTCAACCAGCTCCTCGAAAGCTCCGTCCAGCCCGCCCTCGGCTCGGCCGTGTGCTGCAGCTACGACCCCGCGCGCCGCGTCCTGTCCTGGGCGCAGGCCGGCCATCCCGCCCCCCTCCTCTTCCGCGGCGGTACGGGCCGCTCCCTTCGGCCGCCGGAGGGCGTGCTGCTCGGCGCGACGTCGGGAGCCGCGTACGGACAGGCCGAGGAACACCTCCGGCCCGGCGACGTGCTCGTCCTGCACACCGACGGACTGACCCCGCCCGGCTTCGACTTCAGCCGTGCGGACGGTACCGGGCGGCTGCTGGCCCTCGCGCCCCGGCTCTCGGCGGCGCCGACGGCGCAGGACTGCCTCCGGCTGGTGATCGAGGAGTTCGGCGAAGGCGAGCGCGAGGACGGCACCTGCCTGCTCGTGGCCCGGGTCGGCGGATAGCCGACGGCGGACGGCGCGCAGGAGGGTACCCGCACGGGCTTCGCGGCCGCGCCGAACGGCGCGGCCCTTCTCGTCTCCGTACGCGGTGCGCGGGGACCGGAGGAGGGGCGCGGTGACGACTGCGCCCCCTACACCTCCGTACCGCGCGGGCTGCGCGGCGCGGGGCTGTCGGGAAGGGCGCGCTCGATCTCCTCGCGGAGGTCCTCGATCTTCGGGTACCCGGCGTACTGGCCGGTGAGCCGGTACATCTCGCGCAGCCGGTCCCAGGTGCGGTGCGAGGAGGTCTCGTTCATCGACACCAGGGCGAGCCGGGCGTAGCGGTCGGCCTGCTCCGGATCGTCCGCGATGAAGCAGGCCGAGGCCAGCGAGATGTAGTCGAAGATCTGCGAGCGCTGATGGCCCTCGCCGCGCAGGCGCAGGGCCTCCTTGGCGTGCCGGGCCGCGACCGGCGCCGCCGCGGCGTCGTGGTCGGCCAGCGTCCGGTACGCCAGGGCCTGCATGCCGTGCAGGTCGGCCTCGTCGAAGTGCTGCATCCAGCTCGGCGGCGGCACGTCGCCCTTGTCGGAGACGAACAGCTCCTCGGCCTCGCCCAGCGTGCGGCGCATGGCCTGCCCCTTGCCCATGGCCGCCTGCGCCCACGCCTCGATGGTGTGCAGCATGGCGCGGGTGCGCGGGAGGGTCTGCTCGCCGGAGCCGGACTTCGCCAGCTTCATCAGGTCGAGGGCCTCGTTCGGCTTGCCGAGGTGGACCATCTGGCGGGCGGCCCGGGACAGGGCCTCGCCCGCGCGCGGCCGGTCACCGCCCTCCCGGGCGGCGTGCGCGGCGATGACGAAGTACTTCTGCGCGGTGGGTTCGAGGCCCACGTCGTGGGACATCCAGCCGGCGAGCACCGCGAGGTTGGCCGCCACCCCCCAGAGCCTGCGCTGGAGGTGGTCGGCATGGTGGTAGGCGAGCATCCCGCCCACCTCGTTGAGCTGGCCCACCACGGCCTTGCGCTGCAGTCCGCCGCCTCTGGAGGCGTCCCAGGCGCGGAACACGTCCACCGAGCGTTCCAGGGCCTCGATCTCCTGGGAGCCGATCGGGGCAGCCTCGTAGCGGTCGTAGCTCGCGGGGTCGGCCTTGAAGGCCTCCCCGAAGCCCGCCGCCTGCTTGGCGAGGGCCGGGTCGGTGTGGAGCCAGTCGTGCATGGCGTTGGTGAGGGCGGAGCCGGCGGTGAGCACGGCGCCCGCGCCCATCAGACCGCGTCGGTTGAGCATGAGGTCCATTCCCGTGAATTCGGTGAGGACCGCGGCTGTGCGTTCGGGCGCCCAGGGCATCCCGTCGGGGTTCTCCTGAACCCCGTCCGGCTGCCGTTTGGTGGAGCGCCGCTGCCGTACGAACCCGAGGTCCTCAATGGTCACGACACGACCGAGCCGCTCGGTGAACAGTGCTGCCAGTACCGTGGGAACCGGTTCGCGCGGGGATTCCCCCATGTCGATCCAGCGCCGCACCCGTGAGGTGTCGGTGGCCAGCTGCGGGTGGCCCATGGCCGCCGCCTGCCGGTTCACCATCCTCGCGAGTTCGCCCTTCGACCAGCCGGCCAGGCCGAACAGGTCGTTCAAGCGGGTGTTCGGACCTTTGCTCACGTCAAGCCCCCAGGTTCTCGGCTGAGTTGACATTAACCCGGCGTCAGATGCCCGGCGACTATTCGCCAGGCTTCGCCAGGGCACGCTTCGTGGTCCGCCACCCACGCCCGGGTGTCAGGTAGGAATGCGCCTCCCCGACCCGGTTCACCGGCGGAACTCCCCAGGGTGAAGCACGGGATCCGGCGGGGTGGCGTACGCAAACCGTCGGCGCACGAAGGGATCCGTAACGCCATGTACGCAGCAACGACCTCCGTGTCCGCACCGGTCCGGCCGCACCGCACGCTCCAGGCGGGTGGCGGCCCCTACCTCGAACCCGGCCGGCCGGCCGCCCCGGTACAGGGCGCCCTACGGGCCCGGCGGCTACCCGGTACCGGATCGCAGCCGCTGAGCGGAAGAATCGACCTCTCGGGACCGCAAGGCGCGCAACTGCGCACCGCCCTCGCCTCGGTGCAGCGGATCTGTCCGGAGTTCGCGCCCGTGCAGGTGCTGCGCCGCAGCGGCCGCTCGGTCCTCCTGGTGGGAACGACCGGACGAATGACCGCCGTCGCGAAGGTGTTACTGGATCATTCGCCCGAGTGGCGCGAGCGGTACCGGCACGAAATAGCGGCGTACCGGGCGTTCGTCCGGCACCGCCCGCCGGTCCGGGTCCCGCGGCTGATCGCCGCCGACCCGGAGAACTGCACCCTGGTGGTCGAGCGGATGGCGGGCCGGGTCGCGGCGCTGCAACGGCACCCGGTGGAGGCCCCGCCGCGGGTCGACCTGCGGGCGGCCCTGGGCGCGGTCTGCCGGGTCAACCAGTGGCGTCCGCCGGCCGATCTGTTCGGGACCCCGCTGAACTACGCGCGGCGGATCGCCCGGGACTACGAGCTCGGCCTGCTGACCGACCGGGACCTCGGCGACCTGCAGAAGCTGCTGCACGGCGCGCGGCAGTCCGGCGCCGGGCTGCAGTTCAACCACGGCGACGCCCTGCTGTCGAACCTGCTGCTGTCGCCCGCCGGTCCGGTCCTGCTCGACTGGGAGCACGCGGGCTGGTACCTGCCGGGCTACGACCTGGCGACCCTCTGGACGGTCCTGGGCGACGCCCCGGCCGCCCGCGCGCAGATCAGCCGGCTCGCCCAGTCCGCCGGTCCGGCCGCCCGGGACGCCTTCCTGGTCAACCTGATGCTGGTGCTGACCCGGGAGATCCGGATGTCCGAGACGGCCATCCAGCGCTCGATGACGGCGAGCTCCGCGGCCCAGCCCCTGCCCGCGGGCGCCCTCTCCTCCGGGGAGGAGCAGCGGCTGCTGCTCCGCCGCCTGCACGACGACGCGGGAATGGCCCGCAGGGCCGTCCGGGCGGCGGTCGGCACCCGCTGAGCGGTGGCCGGCGCCCGCCGGCCGCCCCCACCTACGCGAAGCCCCGTGGCCCCCACCGCCGCGGGGCTTCGCCCTGTGCGCGCACGGCGGTCCGGGCTGCCGCATGCCTTGACATCACATGATCCCCCGAACACCTTTTCTGACTCAGCATCAGACATGCTGGAGCCGGACCTCCCTCCCTCATCGCTGGAGCCCGCCCATGTCCGCAAGCGCTTCCCGCACCACTCCCGAAAGCCTCCCCTCCAGACGGACCGTGCTCGCCGGAACGGGCGCGGGCGTCCTCGCCGCGACCGTGCTCCCGGCCTCCGCCCGGGCCGCCGACGGCCCGCCGCTCGGTGAGTACGACGTGGTCGTGGTCGGATCCGGGGCCGCAGGGATGACCGCCGCGCTCACCGCCGCGAAGCGCGGTCTGAGCGTGCTGGTGGTGGAGAAGGCACCGACGTTCGGCGGATCGGCCGCGCGGTCCGGGGCGGGCATCTGGCTGCCCAACAACTCGGTGATCCTGGGTGCCGGGGTGCCGGACACCCCGCAGAAGGCCGCCACGTACCTCGCGGCGGTGGTGGGGCCCGGCGTCCCGGCCGACCGGCAGGCGGCGTTCCTGTCCAACGGCCCGCGGATGCTGGACTTCGTGATGGCCAACAGCCCCTTGAGGTTCCGCTTCATGGAGGGCTACAGCGACTACTACCCCAACCTGCCGGGCGGGTTGCCGAACGGCCGGTCCATCGAGCCGGACCAGCTCGACGGGAACGTCCTGGGGGCCGAACTGGCCCGTCTGAACCCGGCGTACATGGCGGTGCCGGCCGGGATGGTGGTGTTCAGCCAGGACTACAAGTGGCTGAACCTCGCGGCGGTGAGCGCGAAGGGCCTGGCGGTGTCCACCGAGTGCCTCGCGCGCGGTACGAAGGCGGCGCTGCGCGGGGAGAAGCCGCTGACGATGGGGCAGTCCCTGGCGGCGGGCCTGCGGGCCGGACTCCAGCGGGCGGGGGTGCCGGTGTGGCTGAACAGCCCGCTGGTGGACCTGGTCCAGGAGGGCGGCGCGGTCACGGGCGTCGTGGTGGAGAAGGACGGCGTGCGGGGCACGGTGCGGGCCCGCAAGGGCGTGATCGTCGGCTCGGGCGGCTTCGAGCACAACGCGCAGATGCGGGCGCAGTACCAGCAGCAGCCCATCGGCACCCAGTGGTCGGTGGGCGCGAAGGAGAACACGGGTGACGGCATCCGGGCCGGACAGCGGGCCGGGGCGGCCCTCGGGCTGATGGACGACGCGTGGTGGGGGCCGTCGATCCCGCTGCCCGGGGAGCCGTACTTCTGCCTCGCCGAACGGACCCTGCCGGGCGGGCTGATCGTGAACCGCAACGGCGCGCGGTTCGTCAACGAGGCCGCTCCGTACAGCGACGTGGTGCACGTGATGTACGACCGCGACAGGGGCGCACCCGGGTCGCACATCCCGGCGTGGCTGATCGTGGACCAGAACTACCGCAACAAGTACCTGTTCAAGGACATCCTGCCCACGCTCCCCTTCCCGGACGCGTGGTACGCGTCGGGTGCGGCGAAGAAGGCCTGGACGTGGGACGCCCTGGCGGGCCAGATCGGGGTCCCGGCGGCCGCCCTGCGCGCCACGCTGGGCCGGTTCAACGCGCAGGCGTGGACGGGCGACGACGCGGACTTCCACCGGGGGGACACGGCGTACGACCACTACTACACGGACCCGAACGTGCACCCGAACTCGTGCCTGGCACCGATCTGGGCGCCCCCGTTCTACGCCTTCAAGATCGTTCCGGGCGACCTGGGCACGAAGGGCGGCATCGTGACCGACGCGCGGGCCCGCGCCCTGCGGGCGGACGGTTCGGTGATCCGGGGCCTGTACGCGGCGGGCAACGCGAGCGCGGCCGTGATGGGCCACAGCTACGCGGGGGCCGGGTCGACGATCGGTCCGGCGATGACGTTCGGCTACGTGGCGGCGAACGACATCGCGGACGCGTGACGCGGGCGTACCGGTGACGCCCCTGCCTAGCCCTGCTGGAAGAGCTCGGCGGGGAGCGGCTTCAGGAGGGCGTAGAGGTCATCGGTGATCGGGCGGTCCCAGCTGGCGATGGTGACCAGCACGTTGTCGCTGCGGTCGAACTGCACGCAGGAGATGCGGGACTCCGACAGCTTGATCTTCCGGACGATGAGGAGGTTGTCGCCCTGCATGACGGGGCAGTCCTCGGCGCCGGTGACCTCGACGTCCTCGTCGTTCTCCAGCGCGTCGAGGAGCTGGGCCACCTCGAAGGGGACCTGGCCCTCGGAGAGGTCCCGGGCGGGGGAACCCTCGGGAAGGTTGCCGATGATCATCGCGGGGCCGCGGCCGCCGAAGAGGTCGTAGCGGAGGAAGACACCCTGACAGCTGCCGTCGGGGGCGGGCAGCAGCCCGGCCCCGAGGTTGCCCGGCCAGTCCCCCGGGTCCATGGCCAGGACGTCGAAGTCCGGGCCGGCGGGTGTGGCGGCGCGGTGGCGGCGGAGGAAGGACATGCCGCCATGGTACGTGGCCGGAGGAGTTTTCCGGGCCCGGGGCCCCCATCCCGCCCGCCCGGAGCCCGTCCCCCGCCCGGGCCGCCGGGGAGCGCCGCGGACACCGGCCCGAGCGCCCCCGGCGGCGCCCCCGGAGCCGGCGCCCGGGCCGCCCCGGGCGGCACCGGTTCGGGCGGGGCGGGAGCCGGCCGGCCGGCGCGCGTTCGCGTTCCGTGTGCGGGGCGGGCGCCGCTCCCGCCACCGGCCGCCCCGGTCACCCCGGGGTGCGGGCGTACGCGTCCAGCGCGGCGCGCAGGCCCGCGCGGTCCGTGCCCAGCTTGCGGCAGGCCGCCGACAGTGCCGGGTCGGGGACCCGCACCCGGTCGGGGCCGGGGGCCGCCCCGTCCTCGCGGGCGGCGAGCTCCGCCGCCCGGAGCTCCTCCTCCGTCGGCTCGTCCTGCCAGGACGAGGCGCACGGCAGGGGCCCGCCCAGTCCGATCAGGCTCCCGGCGGCCTCCGCGGCCAGCCCGTCGGCGCCGCAGTCCCGGGCGGTGACGACGGCCTGGGTCAGCAGGTCCCGGTCGCGCAGCTCGGTGCCCGCGGCAGCCAGGGCGCGGGCGAGCTCGTATCCGGCGGGGGACGCCGACAGCACGGCCACGGCCTCCCGCAGCAGTTCCGGCCGGTCCTCGGGGGCCGCGACCTCCGCCGCCACCCGCAGGGCCTGCCCGATGCCCGAGGGGGCGCCGAAGGCGCGGGCCCCCCGCACCGCGGCGGCGGCCAGCTCGCGCGCCCGCCCCGGATCGTCGGCGGCCACCGCCCGGGCCAGGTGTAGCTGCCACGGGCACCAGGCGGGGTTCTGGATGCCGCGCGGGGTCAGCCGCCGGTCCACGGCCTCCAGCTCGATGACGGCGGCCGGGGCGTCTCCGCGGGCCAGGAGCAGTTCCGCGTACACGGTCTGCGAGTCGGGGAAGACGACGGCAGCCGGGAAGGGCTTGCCGTAGTCGTGTTCCTGTGCCAGCTCCCAGGCCTCGTCGCTCTTCCCGCGCGCGAGCAGGGTGGTGACGAGGATGGCGATGGCGTACCAGTGCACGGGCGTGCGGCGGCCCACCCGCTCGGCGAGCCGCAGCCCGGCCCGGGACAGCTCCTCGGCCTCGGCCAGCCGTCCGCGCCGGTAGCGGATGTAGCCGCGCAGGCTCTGGGCGAAGGACAGGTGCGCCCCGCGCCACCCCTGCCGTTCGAATTCGGCGGTGCCCGCGGCGAAGAGCTCCTCCGCCTTCCAGGGCCGGTCGGCGTACAGGTGGACCATGGCGGTCAGGACGGGGACCTCGAAGCCGCGGTCGGCGTACGCCCAGCTGAAGGGCTCCCGCAATACCCGTCCGGCGTGGTGGAGGACCACGTCGACGGGTTCGCCGCGCAGACAGGCGTCCCAGGTGCGCAGTCCGATGACGTACCGCTCGGTGAGGTCGCGGCCGGTGAGCCGGTCGGCGAGTTTCGCCAGCCGCCGGGAGCGGGCCGGGGAGTCGGGCTCGGCGGCGTTGAAGGCGTCCCACATGAACTGCTCGGACTGCAGCCGGAGCCGGGCGCGGGCGTCCTGGGCCTGCGGGATCTCGCGGGCCAGCAGTTCGGAGGCCTCGAAGAGGTGGTCGCTGTGGGCGAGGACCTGGGCGAGGCGGGTGACGATGCCCTGGCGCAGGACCGGGTCGTCGAAGGGTTCGTCGAGGGCGGCCGTGAGGTGGTTGACGGTGTTGGCCGGTTCGGTGAGGAGGGAGGCGCAGCCGAGTTCGTAGAGGACGGCGGCGCGCTCCTCGAAATCGGGGGGTTCGCGCAGGGCGCGGGCGAGCTGCCGGCGGGCGGCTTCCGGCGCGCCGGCGCGGAGGTTCTCGGCTGCGGCCCGGCGCAGGGTCCGCACCACCCACGGGTCGTTGTCGGGGTGGGTCTCCAGGAGGTGGCGGGCGGCGGCGGAGGAGCCGAGCCCGGCGTCGACGACGGCGACGGCGGTCTTGCCGTGCAGCGCGACCCGCAGGGCCTCGGGGATGGCGCGGTAGATGGCGGTGGCGACGAGCGGGTGGACGAACTCCAGTCCGGCGTCGGGTCCTTCGCCGGCGGCGGACAGGATGCGGGCGTCGCGCAGCCGGCCGGTGGCGTCGACGGCCTCCTCGGTGCCGAGGGCGGCGACGCGGGCGGCGAGTTCGCCCGGGATGTCGGTGCCGAGGACGGCGCAGGCCCAGGCGAAGCGGACGGTCGAGGGGCCGAGGCGTTCCAGGCGGGCGACGAGACCGCTGCCGCGCTGCGCGGCGGCGAGGTCGCGCAGCAGCGGCGCGTTGGCCTCGATCGGGAGCAGCCCCTTCTCCCGGACCCTGGCGGTGAGTTCGACGGCTTCGAACGGGTTGCCGGTGGTGACGACCCAGGCCTCGCGGCAGAACGCGTCCTCGGCGTGGTCGCCGAGCGCTTCGCGGACCAGTGCCGTGACGGCGGCGGGGGTGAGCGGGGCGAGGGCCAGGGGGCGCTGTCCCGCGCGGCCGGGCAGCGTACGGAAGGCGTCGGCGTGCGCGGGCAGTTCGTCGGGGCGGTAGGCGGCGACGAGGAGCAAGGGGAGGTGCTCGGCGCGCGGGGCGTAGGCGGCGAGCCAGCCGAGGGATTCGGGGTCGGCCCAGTGGGCGTCGTCGAGGACGAGGACGACCGGGGCGCGCTGGACCACGAGGTGGGTCAGGACCCAGTCGAGGCCGTCGCGCAGGCCCTGGGGGTCGGGCGGGGCGCCCTGTTCGGGGGCGCACAGTCCGAGGGCCGGGCCGACGATGGAGTACCAGCTGCCGAGGGCCGCACGGAGCGCCTCCTCGGGGGTCCCGGCCAGCTGGGGCTGGATGAGCTGGCGGGCGACGTGGAAGGGCTGGCTCTGCTCCTGTTCGCCGCCTCGGGCGGACAGGACGGTGCAGGAGCGGGCGCGGGCGCGGCGGCGCAGTTCGGACAGGAGGGTGGTCTTGCCGAGGCCGGCCGGGCCAGAGAAGGCGAGCAGGGCGCCGCGGGCGCCGGGGCCGGGTCCGGTGAGCTGGTCCAGTGCGTCGTCCACGATGCCGAGTTCGGCCTCGCGCTCGATCATCGTGCGCCGTGTGCGGGTCCGGCGTTCCGTCATGGCGGGTACCCCCAAGGCCTGTTCGGGGGCCTCAGCGTACGCCCGCGCGGAACCGGAGGGAGCCTGCTCCGGGAAAGAACCTGATCTTCATATCGTGGCTCGTTCCGGGGGTGTAAGGACCTTCGTGCGCCGGTGGTGTCCGTCCCGTACCGGAAGGGCCGTCAGTCCTGTGCGGAGCGTGCCGCGAGGCCTTCGAGGACGGCCACGGCCTCGGCGGCCCGGTCGGCGGCGACGAACAGGTGGTCGTGGTGGTAGCCGGCGATGACGTTGCAGCTCAGACCGTGTGCGCCGAGCTCCGTGGCGAAGGCGGCGGTGAGGCCGACGGCGTCGAGGGCGGAGTGGACGCGCAGGGTGATCCAGCCGGCCGTGTAGGCGTAGGCGAGGCCGGCCGCGTCGGCGTCCTCCCGGCGCAGCACCAGCGTGAGGCCCTCGGGTTCCAGGACGGTGGCGACGGGGGTGATCCCGGCCGGGACGGGGGCAGTGGCGGGGATCGTGCAGAAGACGTAGTGCCCCTGGTTCAGTTCGGGGCGCATACCGCTCAGCAGTTTCCGCAGGTCGCTCTCTCCAGTCATGCCGCCACCCTACCTATCATCCCGATATGACCGATTCAACGCCCCCGGCGGAGCCCGCGCGGGGCGAGCGCCACGCCTCCTGGCTGGAGCTGTTCTTCGACCTGACGGCGGTCGCGGGGGTCGCCCAGCTGGCGCACCTGCTGCACGGCGGCCCCGGGTGGGACGACCTCGGCCTGTACGCGGTGATGTTCCTGGCCTTCTGGACGGGCTGGATGCTGTTCACGGTGTACGGGAACGTCACCGGGGACGAGGCCCGCGTCCGGACGGTGCTGACCGGGATGTTCGGGCTGGCGGTGATGGCGGCCGCGGTGCACGGCGTGCGCGGGGACCGGGCGACGGCGTTCGCGCTCGCCTACGTCCTGGTGCGGTCCCTGGCGGGCAAGGCGTGGGGGCGGCGCGGACAGTACGTGGCCGGGCTGCCGCTCGGCCAGGTCGGACTCGGGCTGGCGCCGTGGATCGTGTCGCTGTGGTGCGAGGGGCCGCTGCGGTTCGGGCTCTGGGCACTGGGGCTCGCCATCGACCTGGTCGTCATGTTCTCGGTGTCCGACGGGAGGCTGACGTCCCGGGTGGAGGCCGAGTACGAGGAGGAGGCGGCCCGGCGGCACCGGCCGGCCCCGCGGCCCGTCGCGGTGCGGATGGACACGCCGCACCTCGGCGAACGGCTCGGCCTGTTCGTGCTGATCGTGCTGGGCGAGGCCATCGCCCAGATGGTGTCCGCGGCCTCGGAGGCGGAGTGGGACTGGCCGCTCTACGGGGTCGGCACCGGGGCCTTCGTGCTGCTGCTCCAGCTGTGGTCGATGTCGCTGCGCAACGGGGCGTTCGGGGTGCCCCTGCTGGCGGTGGACGCCCTCCCGGTGCGCCTCGTCCTGCCGCTGCACTGCTTCACGGCCGGCTCGGTGGCGGCGCTCGCGGCCGCGCTCGGCGACTCGGTGGCCGACGCGGAGGGCGCGGTCCCGGACGCGGTGCGGTGGCTGCTGTGCGGGAGCCTCGCGCTGTACCTGCTGATCGCGGGGGTGGCGGCGCTGTGCTCGGGGCGCGGCGCGGGCCGCGCGCTGCTCCTGGTGGGCCCGGCGCTCGCGGTGGTCGCGGCGCTGGGCGCGGCGGCGGGCGGCTGGGGTCCGGTGGGGCTGGTGTGGCTGCTGGTCCTGGCACTGCGGTGGCCGCTGCTGGTGGAACGGGCCCGGCCTTCCCGGGCGGCGGCGGGGGTCCCCTCGTAGTCCCGCCGGAGCGGGGCTCGGGGCGCGGACGCGGGCGGGTCCGGGACGGGCGTGCGCACCACCGGGGCTGCGGCTCCGCGCCCCGGTGGTGCGCCGCTTCCGTACGGTCGGGGCGCTACGTGAGGTCGAACTCCCCGCCCCGCGCGTCCAGGACGAACTTGCGCCACTCGTCCGGCGCGAAGATCAGCGAAGGGCCTTCGGGGCGTTCGCCGTTGCGCATCGCGATGAAGCCCTCGACGAAGGCGATCTGGACGTCACCCGCTCCCCGGCTGCTCGACCGCCACTGCGCCCCGGTGAGATCGAGGTCCGGCTTGCCCCAGCCGGCCAGGGGCTGCGAAGTCATGCTCTCGGCCACGTGTGTGCTCCTCCCGGTACGTCGTCCGGGGGCCAGGTTATCCACCGCGCGGGGTGCCGCACAGGCCACGGTGCGTCACCCGTGACCGGTCCGGCACTCCCCGCGCGCCATCCGGCCGTGCTCAGGAGGTCGGTTCCTCCGCTCCCACCAGCCACATCGCGAAGAACTGCGCGCCGCCGCCGTACGCGTGGCCGATCGCCCGGCGGGCGTCGGGGACCTGGTGCTCCCCGGCCTGTCCGCGCACCTGCAGCGCCGCCTCCGCGAAGCGGATCATGCCGGAGGCGCCGATCGGATTGGTGGACAGGACCCCGCCGGAGGGGTTCACCGGGAGGTCTCCGTCGAGTTCGGTGACCCCGGCCTCGGTGAGCTTCCAGCCCTCGCCCTCGGCGGCGAAGCCGAGGTTCTCCAGCCACATCGGCTCGTACCAGGAGAACGGCACGTACATCTCGACCGCGTCGATCTCCCGGCGCGGGTCGGTGACCCCCGCCTGCCGGTAGACGTCTGCCGCGCAGTCCTTGCCCGCCTGCGGGGACACGAAGTCCTTCCCGGCGAACAGCGTGGGCTCGCTGCGCATCGCCCCGCCGTGCACCCAGGCCGGCGGCCTCGGCGAACGGGCCGCCCCGGCGCGGTCGGTGAGGATCATCGCGCAGGCGCCGTCCGACGAGGGGCAGGTCTCGGAGTACCGGATCGGGTCCCACAGCATCGGCGAGGCCTGGACCTTCTCCAGGGTGATGTCGTGCTCGTGCAGGTGCGCGTACGGGTTCTTCAGCGCGTTGCGGCGGTCCTTGTAGGCCACCAGGGAGCCCACGGTGTCCGGGGCGCCGGTGCGCCGCATGTACGCGCGGACGTGCGGGGCGAAGAAGCCGCCGGCTCCGGCGAGCAGGGGCTGCTGGAAGGGGACGGGCAGCGACAGCCCCCACATCGCGTTGGATTCGGACTGTTTCTCGAAGGCGAGGGTCAGGACCGTCCGGTGGACGCGGGCCGCGACCAGGTTGGAGGCGACGAGGGCGGTGGAACCGCCGACGGAGCCGGCCGTGTGCACGCGGAGCATGGGTTTGCCGACGGCGCCGAGGGCATCCGCCAGGTACAGCTCCGGCATCATCACCCCCTCGAAGAAGTCGGGGGCCTTGCCGATGACCACCGCGTCGATGTCCGCCCAGGTCAGCTCGGCGTCCGCGAGGGCGCGGGCGGCGGCCTCCCGGACCAGTCCGGCGATGGACACGTCGTGGCGGGCGGCCACGTGCTTGGTCTGGCCGATCCCGACGACGGCCACCGGTTCCTTGCCCGTCGTGCTCGTCGTACTCAACGGGGGTCCCCTTCCAGGACGGCGACCAGGTTCTGCTGGAGGCAGGGGCCGGAGGTCGCGTGGGCGACGGCCCGGTCGGACTCGCCGCGGTGGATGCGGGCGGCCGCCTCGCCGATCCGGATGAGGCCGGCGGCCATGACCGGGTTGGCCGCGAGGGCGCCGCCGGAGGGGTTGACGGACACGCCGTCGCCGAGGCCGAGGACCTTGCGGAGCACGACCTCCTGGGAGGAGAACGGCGCGTGCAGTTCGGCCGTGTCGACGGGTCCCTCGAAGACCCCCGCCTGCTCGGCGGCGATCCGTGTGGACGGGGAGTCGGTGAGGTCGCGCAGGCCCAGGCCGTGGGCCTCGATGCGGTGGTCGATGCCGGTGATCCAGGCGGGCCGCTCGCACAGCCGGCGCGCCGTGTCTCCCGCGGCCAGGATCACCGCGGCCGCGCCGTCGCCGATCGGCGGGCAGTCGCCGGTGCGCAGCGGGGCCACCAGGTAGTCGCCCTGGGGCACCGCCCCGGTGAGCTGGGCGTACGGGTTGCCGGTGGCGTCGGCGCGGCTGCGGGCGCCGATGGCGGCCAGCGCCTCCTCGTCGGTCTCCCCCGCGTCGACGAGGGCCTGCGCCTGGAGGGCGGCGAGGGCCACCGAGTCGGGCCAGAGCGGGGCGAGGTAGTACGGGTCGAGCTGGCGGGTGAGCACGTCGCGCACCGACCCGGGCGAGGACTTCCCGTACCCGTAGACGAGCGCGGTGTCGGCCTCGCCGGTCTGGATCTTCACCCAGGCCTCGTACAGGGCCCACGCCCCGTCCATCTCGACGTGCGACTCGGAGATCGGCGGCCAGGCGCCGACTCCGTCGAGGGTCATCGTGAACGAGAAGGCCCGGCCGGCGAGGTAGTCGCTGGATCCGGAGCAGGTGAATCCGATCTCGCCGGCCTTCAGCCCCGTCTGGGCCAGGACCTGGTGGAGCACCGGCATGACCATTTCCACTTCGCTGAGCTCGTCGGTGCGGCGCAGGTGGTCGCTCTGCGCGAAGGCGACGACGGCGACTTCCCGTGCGTGCCTGCTCGTCCTGGCCATCAGATGAGCTCCTTGTACGCGTCGTAGTCCGCGTCCGGCTCGCCGGTGGGGCGGTAGTGGTCGGGGTGGCGGCCGCCTTCGGTCCACACCGGTTCGACGCGCAGGCCCATGCGGACCTGGTCGTACGGGATCCCGCCGATCCGGCCGTGGAGGGCGAGTCCGGCGCCGTCGAGGGCGATGTGGGCGTAGACGTAGGGGACTTCGATGTCGAGGCCCCGGGCCTTGATGTTGACGATGCAGTACGTGGTGACGGTCCCGGCCGGGCCGACCTCCACGCGGTCGGTGGTCGCGACCCCGCAGGTGGGGCAGGCGCCGCGGGGCGGGACGTAGACCTTGTGGCAGGAGGGGCAGCGCTCGCCGACGGTCTTGCGGTCGGCGAGGGCGTTGATGTAGGCGGTCTGGGCGCGGCCCGGGCTGTACGTGTAGTCCAGGCGGGCCTCGGCGACGATGCCGGTGACGGCGTCCGCGAACACCCCGTCGTGCGGGGCGGCTTCCCCGTCCCCGGCGTCAGGGGCGCTCTCGTGGGGCTCGAAGCAGGCGATGTCGGTGATGGCGCCGACCCGCTCGGCGGCCCACCGCACCCGTACCCGCATGCCGGTGCGCACGGCTTCGGGGCCGGGGGCATCGAGGGCGTGCAGGATCGCGGTGTCCGCGCCGTCGAGGGTGACGAGGACCCAGGCGAAGGGGGTGGCGAGGGGCTGATGGGGGCGGGGGGCCTGGTTCCAGGCCCAGGTGGTGACGGTGCCGGTGGCGGCCACCTCGACGAGGTCGCGGATCTCCTCGGCGGTGACGGGGTCGTACTCGGCCGGCGGGACCATCACCCTGCCGTCGGAGGTCCGGACGCCGAGCACGACGCCTTCGCGCAGGCCGGTGAGGAAGGCGCTCTGGACGGGCCCGAGGGACCGGGTGAAGGGGAACTCGACGACGAGGGGCGCGCGGAGCAGTTCGGGTGGGGAGGCGGCTGTCATGGCTGGCAACTCCGATGCGGTTGTTCCGGTACGGACGGACGACGAACGCGGACCCCGGCCGGGAGGTCCCGGTACCGCGGGAGCCCCGCTCCCGGGTCCCGGCCGGGACCGGGGCGGGGGCCGCCGGGGCGGGGTCCGGGGCCGGGACCGGGGCCGGGTCCGGGGCGGGGTCCGGGGGCTACTCGCGGCGGTACACCGCGGGCCGTTTCTCCGCGAAGGCCCGCGCCCCCTCCTTGGCGTCCGCCGTGTCGAAGACCGGCCACCCGCGGAGCAGTTCCGCGGCCAGCCCATCCCGCTCGGTCATCTCGGCGGTCTCGTACACGGAGGCCTTCACCGCCTCGACCGCCAGCGGCCCGCAGGCGTTGATCCGTTCGGCGATCTCCAGCGCCGTCTCCAGCGCCGTGCCGTCCGGGACCACCCGTCCGACGAGACCGATCCGCGCGGCCTCGTCCGCCGCGTACGGGCGCCCCGTCAGCAGCATCTCCAGGGCGTGCGTGCGCGGGATCTGGCGGGGCAGCCGCACCGTGGAGCCGCCGATGGGGAAGAGCCCCCGCTTGACCTCGAAGAGGCCGAAGGTGGCTCCCTCGCCCGCCACCCGGATGTCGGTGCCCTGCAGGATCTCGGTCCCGCCGGCCACGCAGTAGCCCTCGACGGCCGCGATGACCGGCTTGCGCGGCCGGTGGTGGCGGAGCATGGCCTTCCAGTGCAGGTCGGGGTCGGCCCGCAGACGGTCCCGGTACTGATCGCCCGCCATGCCCTTCCCGGCGAGCGCCTTGAGGTCCATGCCGGCGCAGAAGTCGCCGCCGGCTCCCGTCAGCACGACCGAGCGGATCCCGTCGTCGGCGTCGGCCTCCAGCCAGCCGTCGTACAGCCCCACCAGCAGCGGCAGCGAGAGCGCGTTCTTCGCCTCGGGCCTGTTCATGGTGAGCACCAGCGTGGCGCCGTGGCGATCCACGGTCAGGTGTTCCGTCCCACCCATTGCCGTCCTCCCGTCTCAAGACCTAGAACAGGTTGCAGTAGGGGCGGGTGCAGTTCAATAGTTTTCTGACACTCAGTCAGTTTTCTTGGGCGGCTCCCTTCCCAGTTGCGCCGGGCGGCGCTCTAATGACCGCCGAGCAGCCGGCCACGGGTCCGGCCATGGGAACTGTCAGGGTCAGGAGGAACGGTGGAGTACAACCTTGCCGACCTGTTCGAGTCGGTCGTGGACGTGGTCCCGGACCGCGAGGCCCTCGTGTACGTGGACCACCCGGGCACCGGCGCCGAGCGCCGCCTCACGTACGCGGAGCTGGACGCGGCGGCGAACCGCATCGCGCACCACCTGCTGGACAGCGGGCTGACGGCCGGCGAGCACCTGGGCCTGCACCTCTACAACGGGGTCGAGTACCTGCAGACCGTACTGGCCTGCCTGAAGGCCCGGCTGGTACCGGTGAACGTCAACTACCGCTACGTGGAGGAGGAACTGGCCTACCTCTACAACGACGCGGACCTCGCCGCCCTCGTCTTCGAGGGCGAGTTCACCGCGCGCGTCGCGGCCGCGCTGCCCCAGGCGCCGAGGCTCCGTCACCTGATCCGGGTGGGCGAGGCCCCCGAGGGCGCCCCGGAGCCGTCGATCGCCCCGGTGACGTACGGGGACGCCGAGGCGTCGGGCTCGCCCGCGCGCGGCTTCCCGTCCCGCAGCGCGGACGACCTCTTCATCATCTACACCGGCGGCACGACCGGAATGCCCAAGGGCGTGATGTGGCGCGCCGAAGACCTCTTCTTCGCGGGCCTGTTCGGCGGCGAGCCGACGGGCGAGCCGGTGAAGCGGCCGGAGGAGCTGGCCGAGCGGGTGGCCGCGCGCGGCGCCGGGCTCACCTTCTTCCCCGCTCCCCCGCTGATGCACGGCACCTCGACCCTGACCTCGTTCATCGCCTTCAACTACGGCCAGCGGGTGGTCATCCACCGCAAGTACGCGCCGGAGGAGGTGCTGCGCACCATCGAGAAGGAGAAGGTCTCCAGCGTGTCGCTGGTGGGCGACGCGATGCTCAGGCCCCTGATCGACGCCCTGAACGGCCCGCTGAAGGGCACGGACCTGTCCTCGCTGTTCAGCGTCTCCTCGTCCGGCGCGATCATGTCGGAGACCGTGCGCGCCGAGTTCCAGCGCCTGGTCCCGAACGTGATGCTCCTGAACAACTTCGGCTCGTCCGAGTCCGGTTCCAACGGCCGGGCCACGGACGACTCGGGCCCGGAGAAGGGCTTCCGGCTGGAGGTCAACGAGCGGACGCAGGTGGTGGATCCGGTGACCTACGAGCCGGTCCCGGTGGGCGTTCCGGGCCGGCTGGCCCAGCGCGGGCACGTCCCGCTGGGCTACTACAACGACCCGGCGAAGACCGCCGAGACCTTCTTCCGCAAGGGCGCCGAACGCTGGGTGCTGCTCGGCGACATGGCGACCGTGGACGAGGCGGGCATCGTGACCGTCCTCGGGCGCGGCTCGCAGTGCATCAACACCGGCGGCGAGAAGGTCTATCCGGAGGAGGTCGAGCAGGCGCTGAAGTCCCATCCGGACGTGTACGACGCCCTGGTCGCGGGCGTCTCCGATCCGACGTGGGGCAGCCACGTGGCCGCGGTGGTCCAGGTCCGGGCGGGTGCGCCGGAGCCGACCCTGGACGAGATCCAGAACCACTGCCGCACCAAGCTGGCGGGGTACAAGATCCCGCGCCAGCTGGTCATCGCCCCCGCCATCCAGCGCTCGCCCAGCGGCAAGGCGGACTACCGGTGGGCCAAGTCGGTGGCGACGGACGCGGATTCCGCACCCGCGGGGTAGGGCGGCCCGCACCCTGCGGGACGGACGTCAGCACACGAAGCGCCCGGGAGGCCGGTGGACCGGCCGACCCGGGCGGTGACGGTTGCGGAAGGCGGGGATCCCTACGGCCTAGCGCGGGGTCGCGAAGACCTGGACCGCGCGGTCGCCGGACACCGCGACGCCGGTGTCGGTGTAGCTGCACCTCAGCATGTCGGCCTTGTGCGGGGCGCTGTTCAGCCAGCCGTCGACGTGGCCCTTCGAGCTGTCGTATCCGCTGGAGACGTTCTCGCCCCAGGAGCCCCAGGTGTAGCCGGCCTTTTCGATCCGCTGCGTCACGGAGGAGCCGTCCGATCCGGCGTGACCGTTCAGGTTGTTCTTGGCCATGTCGTCCGCGTGGGCCTGGGCAGCCTGGGTGAGCTGCGCGTTCTCCGCGAGCGGCTGACAGCCGGCCTTCGCGCGCTCGGCGTTCACGAGCGAGAGGATCTCGCTCGCGCTGGCCTGCTGGACGACGCCCTGGGCCGCGGGATGCGCGGCCGTGGCGACCGCGCCGGCGGCGCCGGCTCCGGCCAGCAGCAGGGGGGCCGCGCAGGCGGCCACGGCGATGCGGCGTATGCGGTGGGACCGGGTCTTCATGATGCTCCCTCGGGGTAGGCGGCAGTGGAGGGCGACCCGTCTCCGCACGACGCGGAGGCAGGGTCCTGCCCGGAAACAGGCGGCTAGAGGCCGGCCCTCAGTTCGGCGGCCAGGGAGCGGCACCATTCGGCCAGCTCCCGGCGGTCCGTGCCCCGGCCCAGCAGCTCGGCCTGTGCCTCGGTCAGGCGCAGCGGGCCGGGGTCCTCCAGCAGCTGCGCGACCTCGGCCAGCATGCCGACCAGGCGCCGGGCGCCGGAGGCGCTCAGGCGCACCGATACGGCGGGATCGACTACCGACATGACCGCCGCTCCCTTCACCGTACGGCCGCGGGGCTCTCCTTCGACCGTACGCCGGTCCCGGGTGGCCCGCCGCCCGGGACCGGGGACCCGCGCGCACACCGGCCGCGGAGCGGCCGAGGACCGGATCAGGACCCGATCAGGACCGGGTCAGGACCGGCTGAAGTCCGGTCGGCACGGCTCCCGGAAGAGACGCTCACTCGTTCGAGTCATTGATTTACCCGGCAGGGTCCGGCAATGTACCGAATGATCGGTCGGTTGGTTTCGGATGAGGTGACGGCATGACGGCGTACGCGGATCTCCACGACGAGGGCGAGCGGCTCGGCCGCGACGAGCTCGCCGCGCTCCAGCTCGAACGGCTGCGCGCGACGCTGCACCGGGCCTACGACCGGGTGCCCTTCTACCGGCAGGCCTTCGACAAGGCCGGGGTGCATCCGGACGACTGCCGCTCGCTCGCGGACCTCGCCCTGTTCCCCTTCACCGCCAAGACCGACCTCCGCGACCAGTACCCCTTCGGGATGTTCGCCGTACCGCGCGCGGACGTCCGCCGGATCCACGCCTCCAGCGGCACCACCGGACGCCCCACCGTCGTCGGCTACACGGACGGGGACCTGGCCACCTGGGCCGACGTGGTCGCCCGGTCCCTGCGCGCCGCGGGCGGCAGACCCGGTCAGATCGTCCACATCGCCTACGGCTACGGCCTGTTCACCGGCGGCCTGGGCGCGCACTACGGCGCCGAGCGGCTGGGCTGTACGGTCGTGCCCGCCTCGGGCGGGATGACGGACCGCCAGGTCAGGCTGATCCAGGACTTCCGCCCCGAGGTCATCATGGTGACCCCTTCCTACATGCTCACCCTGCTGGAGGAGATGGAGCGCCAGGGCATCGACCCGCGCGCGACCTCCCTCAGGACCGGCGTCTTCGGCGCGGAGCCGTGGACCGAGGAGATGCGCCGGGAGATAGAGGAGCGGCTCGACATCGACGCGGTCGACATCTACGGCCTGTCCGAGGTCATGGGACCGGGCGTGGCGCAGGAGTGCGTGGAGACCAAGGACGGCCTGCACGTCTGGGAGGACCACTTCTACCCGGAGGTCGTCGATCCGCTCACCGGCGCGGTGCTCCCGGAGGGCGAGCCGGGCGAACTGGTGTTCACCTCCCTCACCAAGGAGGCCATGCCCGTCATTCGCTACCGCACCCGGGACCTGACCCGGCTGTTGCCCGGGACCGCCCGGCCGGCGTTCCGGCGGATGGAGAAGGTCACCGGCCGCACCGACGACATGATCATCCTGCGCGGGGTGAACCTGTACCCGACCCAGGTCGAGGAGATCCTGCTGCGGACGCCCGCCCTGGCCCCGCACTTCCAGCTGCGGCTGACCCGGGAGGGCCGGATGGACGCCCTGACCGTACGGGTCGAGGCGCGCCGGGAGGCACAGGCCGGACAGCGGGAGGCCGCGGCCGCCGCCGTGGCGCGGGCCGTGAAGGAGGGCATCGGGGTTTCGGTGCGGGTCGAGGTGGTCGAGCCGGAGACCCTGGAGCGGTCGGTGGGGAAGATCAAGCGGCTGGTCGACCTCCGCGGCGCCGGGTAGGCGCCGGGTAGGCGCCGGGCAGCCCCTCCCGCGTTCCGCCTCCGGGCGGGCGAAACCACCCCTTCGGGTCCAATCAGGCCGGGCGTCCGGGAGCGGGCGGGCCCCCGCGGGTAGTGCATGAGGCGTGACCTCGATCCTCCGGCGGCTCTACGACCGGCTCCAGGGCTCCCAGGCCGGCCTGGCGTGGAGCCGCGGCCGGGAGATCGAGCTCATGCACCGGGCGATGGGCTTCGCGGCCCTCGGGTTCCTCACCCTGGTGCCGCTGCTGGTGGTCGTGGCGGCCGCCGCACCCGGCAGCGGCTCGGGCTTCGGCCGCTGGCTCGGCCAGGCCCTGGGGGTGGCCGAGTCCTCGCGGGCCCGGGTCGAGATGGTCTTCGGCGCGGCGGACCTGGCGCTGGAACGCACCACGGCCTTCGGCCTGGCCGCGCTCGCCGTCTTCGGCCTGACGTTCGGCTCGGCCGTGCAGACCGGATACGAGAAGGTCTGGGACGTACCGACCGCCCGATGGCACACGATGTGGCGGCACGTCATCTGGCTCGCCATGCTGGTCTGCTACCTGGCGCTGCTCGTGGTCATCCCCGCCCCCTCGAACCACCCCCTCGGCACCCTCCTCGGCACCGTGGGCGACCTCACCGGCACCTGTCTGTTCTTCGTCCTCTCCCAGCGGCTCCTGCTCGGCGGCCGCGTCCGCTGGCGCGCCCTGGTGCCGGGGTCGGTGGCCACCAGCGTCGGCCTGCTGGGACTGCGGGTCTTCTCCCAGCTGGTGTTCTCCCCGCTGATCGCCTCGAACGCCGTGACCTACGGCCCGTTCGGCACCCTGCTGGTCGTCCAGTCCTGGCTGGTCGGCGTGGGCTTCGTGGTCTACGGCGGTGCGCTCGTCGGCCGCCTCCTCCACGAACACCTCACCCTGCGCCGCCTGCGCCGCGACGGAGTCCTCCCCGCCGAGGACCGGCCCGCCCCCGGCGCCGCGGCGGCCTGACCGCGCCGGGCCTCCGGATCCGCGGCACGGCCACGCCCCCGACCCGCGTTCCCCCGTACGTCCGAGGCCACCGCCCGGGACGCCCGACGGGCCGTTGACAGATCATCGGCGTACCTGCATGAGTGTGGGTGCACGGACGCACCGCCTGCATCAGGGGCAACCACGCCCGCTCGCAGGCCACTTGGGAGGTACGTTGCGCTCACACGATGGTCCTCGCCGCACCCGGCCGCCGCTGCGCCGGATCGCGCTGGCCGGATTCGCCCTGCTCGCCACGACGCTCGCGTTACCCCCGTCCGCGGCGGCCGCCACCGACACCGGCCCGTCCGGCGGTGGTCTGTCCGCCGTCATCCGTTACACCGAGAACGGCATCCCGCACATCCTCGCCCGGGACTACGCCCACCTCGGCTTCGGCACCGGCTGGGCGCAGGCGGCCGACCAGGTGTGCGTGCTCGCCGACGGGTTCGTGACCGTCGCCGGTGAGCGCTCGCGCTGGTTCGGCCCCACCGCGGCGCCGGACGGCTCCCTGTCCTCCGCCACCGACAACCTCTCCAGCGACCTGTACTTCAAGGGCGTACGCGACTCCGGCACGGTCGAGAAGCTCCTGGCCACGCCCGCGCCGGCCGGCCCCAGCCGGGACCTCAAGGAGCTGATGCGCGGCTGGGCCGCCGGATACAACGCCTGGCTCGCCCAGAACAAGGTCGGCGACCGCGCGTGCAAGGGTGCCGGCTGGGTCCGCCCGGTCACGGCCACCGACGTGGCGGCCCGCGGCTTCGCCGTCTCGGTCCTCGGCGGCCAGGGGCGTGCCGTGTCCGGCATCACCTCCGCGCAGCCGCCGGGTTCCGCCGCGGGCGGGCTCACCGCCGCGCCGCGCGAGCCGGACCCGGCGGCCGCCGCCGAGGCGGCGAGGGCGTTCTTCGACACCACCCGCTACGACATGGGGTCCAACGCGGTGGCCTTCGCCGGCTCCACCACGAAGAGCGGCAGCGGACTGCTGCTCGGCAACCCGCACTACCCCTGGCAGGGCGGGCGCCGCTTCTGGCAGTCCCAGCAGACCATTCCCGGCGAGCTGAACGTCTCGGGCGGCTCCCTGCTGGGCACCGCCGTGGTCAACATCGGCTTCAACGAGAAGGTCGCCTGGAGCCACACGGTGGCCACCGGCACCCCGGTCAACCTGCACCAGCTCACCCTCGACCCGGCCGACCCGACCGCCTACCTGGTCGACGGGAAGCCCGAGAAGATGACCCGGCGGACCGTCACCGTCCCGGTCGCGGGCGGCGAGCCGGTCACCCGCGGCCAGTGGTGGACCCGCTACGGCCCGGTGGTGTCGAACCTCGGCGCGGGCCTGCCGCTGCCCTGGACGGCCGGGACGGCGTACGCGCTGAACGACCCCAACGCGGCGAACCTGCGCGGCTCCGACACCGCGCTCGCGATGGGCCGGGCCCGCTCGGTGGCCGGGATCCAGGATGCCCTGAAGCGCACCCAGGGCCTCCCGTGGGTCAACACCGTGGCCGCGGACTCCGCGGGCGGCACCCTCTTCACCCAGTCCCAGGTGCTCCCCCGGATCACCGACGAGCTCGCGGCCCGCTGCTCGACGCCGATCGGCCAGGCCACGTACCCGGCCTCGGGCCTGGCGGTGCTGGACGGCTCGCGCGGCGACTGCGCGCCGGGCTCGGACCCCGACGCCGTGCAGCCGGGCGTGTTCGGCCCCGGCAGGGCGCCGACGCTGCGCGACGCCCCGTACGCCGAGAACTCCAACGACAGCGCGTGGCTCGCCAACGCGGACCGTCCGCTGACCGGCTACGAGCGCGTCTGGGGCAACGTCTCCACCCCGCGTTCGCTCCGGACCCGGGGAGCGGTCGAGGACGTGTCCGCGATGGCGGCGAAGGGCCGGCTGACCGTGGCCGACCTGCAGGGGCAGCAGTACGCGAACCGGGTTCCGGCCGGCGACCTGGCGGCCGCCGACGCGGCGAAGGCCTGCGCGGCGCTGCCCGGCGGCTCGGCGGCGGGCAGCGACGGCTCGCCGGTGGACGTGTCGGCGGCCTGCGCGGTGCTGGCGGGCTGGGACCGTACGACCGACAGCTCCAGCCGGGGCGCGCTGCTCTTCGACCGGTTCTGGCGGAAGCTGACGGCGACGACGGCGGCCAGGGACCTGTGGCTGGTGCCCTTCTCGGCGGCGGATCCCGTCCGCACGCCGCGCACGCTCAACCAGGCGGCGCCCGGGCTCGGACGGGCCCTGGCGGACGCCGTCGCCGAGTTGCGGGCGGCGGGGATCGCGCTGGACGCCCCGCTCGGCGCGCACCAGTTCGTGGTCCGCGGCGGGCAGAAGCTGCCCGTGGGCGGCGGCACCGAGGCCCTCGGTGTGTGGAACAAGATCGAGGCGCCGTGGAACGCCGCGGCCGGCGGCTACCCCGAGGTGCTGCACGGCTCCAGCCACATCCAGGCGGTCGGCTGGGACGGCGGCCGCTGCCCGGTGGCGCGCACCCTGCTGACGTACGGCCAGTCCTCGGACCCGGACTCCCCGTACTCCGCGGACCAGACGCGGCTGTTCTCGCAGGAGCGCTGGGTGACCTCGCGGTTCTGCGAGCGGGACATCCTCGCCTCGCCGCGGCTGAAGGTGGTGTGGCCGCGCGAGCGCCGGTGACCCGGTGACCCCCTGACCGGGCCCGGTGGAGGAACCTCGCGCGGACGCGGGGACCTCCGCCGGGGCCGGTCGGGGGCGGGCGGCTACGGGCTGACGGCTACGGGCTGACGGCGAGGAACAGGAAGCCCGCGAACAGCACGAGGTGGACGCCGCCCTGGAGCAGGGTGGCGCGGCCCGGGACGATGGTGAGGGCGCTGACCACGACCGTCAGCGCGAGCAGGACCATGTGGATCGGGCCGAGGCCGAGCAGCAGCGGTCCGGACAGCCAGATCGAGGCCAGGGCGATGGCCGGGATCGTCAGGCCGATGCTCGCGATGGCGGAACCGTAGGCGAGGTTGAGGCTGGTCTGCACGCGGTCGCGGCGGGCGGCGCGGACCGCGGCCAGGGTCTCGGGCAGCAGCACGAGCAGCGCGATGATCACACCGACGACGGCGTTGGGCAGGCCGGCGCTCTCCACGCCCCGTTCGATGGTCGGGGAGACGGCCTTGGCGTTGCCGACGACCGCCACCAGGGCGACCAGCAGCAGACCGAGGCTCATCAGCGCGGCCCGGGAGCTGGGCGGCTCGGCGTGCTCGTCCTCCTCCCCGGCGGCGGCCGCGGCGGCGGCCTGCGCCGCCTCCTTGCGGATCCGCTTGGTGTCCACGGGCAGGAAGTAGTCCCGGTGACGGACCGTCTGGACGGCGATGAACAGACCGTAGAGGGCGAGCGAGGCGACGGCGGCGAAGGTCAGCTGGGCGGTGGAGAACTCGGGGCCGGGCTTGCTGGTCGTGAAGGTCGGCAGGACGAGGCTGAGCACGGCGAGCGTCGCGACGGTCGCGAGGGCCGCACCGGACCCCTCGGCGTTGAAGACGGCCACCCGGTTGCGCAGGGCGCCGACCAGCAGGGACAGGCCGACGATGCCGTTGCACGTGATCATGACGGCGGCGAAGACGGTGTCGCGGGCGAGGGAGGAGGTCTTGGGCCCGCCGTCGGCCATCAGGGTGACGATGAGCGCCACTTCGATGACGGTGACGGCCACGGCGAGGACGAGGGAGCCGAAGGGTTCCCCGACCCGCAGGGCGACGACCTCCGCGTGGTGGACGGCCGCCAGCACCGCGCCCGCGAGGCAGAGGCAGACCAGGGCCACCGCGATCGAGGGCAGCTCGCGTCCCCAGCTGAAGACGAGCGCGATCAGCGCCACCACGGGGACCACGACGGTCCAGTCGGTCAAGGGGGATCTGTGCGTTGCCGTACTCATGTCTGCAAAGTTGCCAGAACTGGTCGCCTGGTGCGGCGAAGGGCGCGCTTCCAGGAGGCTGACGTGGGCATTCTCACGAAATTGCCGGGCGCGGCGGCGGGGCGGCCGGCCGTCGCCGCGCGTCCGCGGCCGAGGTGCGCCGCCGGGTTCGGCCGAAGAACGGCTGGCCCCGGACGGCCGGTAGCAGATGGAATGCCGGTGTTGCCGCCGATCGGGCGGTATGCGATGTCGCCTCACCCCCCGGCCCGCCCACCGGCGCCGGGGCCGACGACCAGGAGTTCCGCCTTGCGCAGCACATCCCGCTCACGCACCGCCCTCCTCGCCCTGACCGCCGCACTGGCCACGGCCGTGACCGTCGCCGCACCGGCCGGAGCCGCGCCCGCCGCCGGCCCGGCCGCTCCCGCTCCCGCCGCGTCCGCCTCCGTGGGACCCGTGAACGTCCACCTCACCGGTGTCGGCGGCGGCCCGCAGAACATCGCGGCGGCCGCGGCCTTCGACGCCGTCAACCGGCAGGCCGCCGAGTTCGGCTTCTCGGGTTCGCAGTGCCGGGTGACCGCGGGGCCCGTCTACCAGCAGATCACCGTGGTCTACTGGCAGGCCATGGTGAAGGCCACCTGTAGCGGCGAGCCCGCGGTGGGCGCGCCGACGCGCAGCCTGAACCGGCTGATCGGCCCGAACGGCGAGCACATCAGCACCGTCTGGAACGTCCCGCCCGGCTACACCGTCGAGGGCAGCCTGGGGCAGCTCTACACGACCCCGCGCGAGGGCACGGTTCCGCTGTACCACTGCGTCGTCCGCAAGGACAACTTCCTCTCCGGGGACGTCAACTGCGAGGGCCAGACGTACGTCTCGCGGCTCGGCTGGTTCCACCCGGGGCAGCCCTCGGACGTGGGCACGCTGCCGCTGATGCGCTGCATGGTCGGCAAGCAGCGCGAGTTCTTCGAGTCGAACACAACGAACTGCGAGGGACAGGCGCACGGCGGCCAACTCGGCTGGATCTTCACGGGCTGACCGGGCGCGGTTTCCCGTACGCGCCCGCGCGGGCGTACGTTCCCGTACGCCCGCGCACCGGCCCCGTGTCACATCGCCCGGTCGTGGCCCTCCCAGTACGGTGCGCGCAGACGGCGCTTGTAGAGCTTGCCGTTCGGGTCGCGCGGCATCGTCTCGATGAAGTCGACCGTCTTGGGGCGCTTGTAGCCGGCCAGTTGGCGTTCGCAGTGGTGCAGGATCTCCGCGGCGAGGGCGTCACCGGCCTCGAAGCCCTCGGCGGGCTCGATGACGGCCTTGACCTCCTCGCCCCAGTCGGCGTGGGGGATGCCGAAGGCGGCGGCGTCCGCGACGGCCGGGTGGGTGAGCAGGGCGGACTCGATCTCGGCCGGGTAGATGTTCACCCCGCCCGAGATGATCATGTCGATCTTGCGGTCGCGGAGGAACAGGTAGCCCTCCTCGTCCATCAGTCCGAGGTCGCCGACCGTGAAGAAGTCCCCGATGCGGTTCTTCTTCGTCTTGCCCTCGTCCTTGTGGTAGCTGAATCCGCCGGTGTTCATCTTGATGTAGACGGTGCCCAGTTCGCCCGGCGGGAGGCGGTCGCCGTCGTCGTCGAAGACGGCGAGTTCACTGATGGGCCAGGCCTTGCCGACGGTTCCCGGCTTCTTCAGCCAGTCCTCCGCCGTGGCGAACGCGCCACCGCCCTCGCTCGCCGCGTAGTACTCCTCCACGCACCGGCCCCACCAGTCGATCATGGCCCGCTTGACGTGGTCGGGGCAGGGCGCCGCCCCGTGGATGGCGTGCCGCATCGAGGAGACGTCGTACGCGTCCTTCGTGTCCTGCGGGAGGGCGAGGAGCCGGTGGAACTGCGTCGGGACCATGTGGGTGTGCGTGCAGGCGTGCCGGTCGATCAGGCGCAGCATGTCCTGGGGGGTCCACCGGTCCATCAGGACCAGCGGGTGCCCGATGTGCAGGGCGGCGCCCGCGAACTGCAGGACGGCCGTGTGGTAGAGCGGCGAGCACACCAGGTGGACGTTTCCGTCGAAGGGCCGGATGCCGAAGATGCCGAGGAAGCCGCCGAGGTAGGTCTCCTCCGGGAGCTTGCCGGGCAGCGGCCGGCGGATGCCGCGGGGGCGGCCGGTGGTGCCGGAGGTGTAGTTCATGACCCAGCCGAGGGTGCGCCCCTCCGGGGGCGTCGCGGGCTGCCCGTCGAGGAGTTCGGCGTACGGGCGGAAGCCGTCGACGGCGCCGACGGCGTACCGCCGGGCCGCCGGCAGGGCGGCCTCGTCGGCCGCGGCGGTGGCGGCGTCCGCGAAGCGCTCGTGGGCGATGAGGACCTTGGCGCCGGAGTCGGAGACGATCCAGGCGATCTCGGGGCCGACGAGGTGGTGGTTGACGGGCACGAGGTAGAAGCCGGCCTGGGCGGCGGCGAGGTAGGCGGTGAGGAACTCGACGCCGTTGGGGAGGACGACGGCGAAGACGTCCCCTTCTTCCAGCCCGGCGGCGCGCAGGCCGTGGACGAGGCGGTTGACGTCCGCGTGCAGGCGGCCCGCGGACCACTCCCCGCCCTCGGGGGTCACCAGGACGGTGCGCTCCGGGTCGGCGGCGGCCTGGGCCCAGAAGCCGTTGGGGGGCTGCTTGTCGGTCATGCTGCTGCTCGCTCCTCTGGGTCCGGTACGGCCGCCCGTTCAGGCGCGGCCGGCGATGCGGGTGATGCGGTCGATGGCCTGCTCGAAACCGCCGGTGAGCTCGTCGAAGACGGACTGGACGCTGCGCTCGCTGTTCATCCGCCCGACGATCTGGCCGACGGGGGTGCCCAGCAGCGGCTGGACCTCGTACTTCTGGATGCGCGAGACGGCCTCGGCGACGAGCAGGCCCTGGAGCGGCATGGGCAGGGCGCCCGGCCCGTCGGGGTCGTCCCAGGCGTCGGTCCACTCGGTGCGCAGCTGGCGGGCGGGCTTGCCGGTCAGGGCGCGGGAGCGGACGGTGTCGCCGGAGCCGGCGGCGAGGAGCTTCTCGGTGAGGGCCCGCGAGTGGAGGTCGGCCTCGGTGGTGGTGAGCCAGAGCGAGCCGAGCCAGGCGCCCTGGGCGCCGAGGGCGAGTCCGGCGGCGATCTGCCCGCCGCTGCCGATGCCGCCGGCGGCGAGGACCGGGAGGGGGGCGACGGCTTCGACGATCTCGGGGACCAGGAC
Source organism: Streptomyces sp. NPDC048461 (assembly GCF_055587105.1). Lineage (NCBI taxonomy): Bacteria > Bacillati > Actinomycetota > Actinomycetes > Kitasatosporales > Streptomycetaceae > Streptomyces > Streptomyces sp. NPDC048461. The sequence continues at coordinate 104,068 of NZ_JBVJGW010000017.1, forward strand.
CATCGTGGCGATGTCTCCGGTGTGCCCGCCGGCCTCGTAGCCCTGGGCGACGACGACGTCGATGCCCGCCTCGGCGTGGCGGCGGGCGTGTTTGGCACTGCCGGCGAGGGCGGCGACGAGGACACCGTGGTCGTGGGCGCGGGCGATGACGTCGGCGGGCGGGGAACCGAGGGCGTTCGCCAGCAGCTTGATGGGGTAGTCGAAGGCGACGTCGAGCTGGTTGCGGGCGACCTGTTCCATCCAGCCGGTGATCCGCCAGCCGGAGGCCTCGCCCTCGGCGAGCTCGGGCACGTGGTGCTTGGCGAGGGTGTCGCGGACGAACTGACGGTGCCCGGCCGGGATCATCGCCTCGATGTCGGCCTCGCTGATGCCGTCGACGGCCTTCTTGGCGGGCATCACGACGTCGAGGCCGTAGGGCTTGCCGTCGGTGTGCTCCTGCATCCAGTCGAGGTCGCGCTTGAGGTCGTCGGGCGCGGTGTAGCGCACCGCGCCGAGCACGCCGAAGCCGCCCGCACGGGTGATGGCGGCGGCGACCGCCGGGAAGGGAGTGAAGCCGAAGATCGCGTGCTCGACTCCCAGTTTCTTGCTCAGCTCCGTCTCCATGGGCGGCAGGATGCCGCAGCCCGGCATCCGAGGGAAGAGCTTTTCTGATGCAGTGTCAGATTCTTTGCGGGCCGGTCGGTGCGGAGGTTGGGCGGCGGGCGGGCAGATACCCACTAGCGTGCGGCGCAGCCACGAACAGGAGGCCGGACATGGGCGGTACGGGGGACGAGACGACGGACCGGCCGATCCGGCCGGCGGCCGGGGCGGCCGGGGCATCGGGGGCTGTGCGGGCGGTGGGGGCTGCCGGTGACACAGGAGCGGGCCCCGGCGCGCCCCAAGGCACGGGCACTCCCGAAGGCACGGGCACGGCCGAGGGCATGGGCACGGCCGAGGGCGCGGGGGCCGGCCACGACACTCCGGGGCGGGCCGAAAGGGGTGGTGGCGGGGGTGGGATGAGCCGGCGACGGCTCGGGGCCCGGCTCCTCGCGCTCGGCGGAGTACTCGTCCTGCACGCGGCCCTCCCCGGGGCCACCGGGGCCGCCGGGGCCGCCGGCAGCCCCGGCGAGCGGCGCGCGCTGCAGGGACTGCGGCTGCGCTACGGCTCCGCGCGTCAGGCCGGACTGCTGGAGAAGCACCTCGAAGGGGTGGCGGACGAGGCACGCCGGTTCCTGGGCCCCTCCCCCGAACACCCCTACTACGCGGGCGCCGTGGTCCTCGCCGGCCGCGGCCGCACCATCGCCCTGCACCGTGCGATGGGCGACGCCGTCCGGTACTCCGACTACGACGGGCGGACCGACCGGGTCCGGGAGTTCCCGGCCGCCGAGCGGATCGCCATGACCGAGGACACCGTCTTCGACCTGGCCTCGCTCACGAAACTGTTCACCTCCGTCCTGGCCGTCCAGCAGATGGAGCGGGGCCGGCTGGAACTGGAGGCACCCGTACGGCGCTACCTGCCGGAGTTCACCGGCGGCGGCAAGGAGATCATCACCGTCCGCCAACTCCTCACGCACACCTCGGGGCTGCGTTCGTGGGCGCCCTTCTACCAGGAGTCCACACGCGAGGGTCAATTGAGACTGCTGTGGTCCGTGCGGCCGCAGGAGACTCCCGGGACCGTGTACCGGTACTCCGACCTGAACCTGATCACGCTCCAGCTGCTCCTGGAACGGATCACCGCTCGCACCTTGGACGTCCTGCTCCGCGACGAGATCACTGCTCCGCTCGGGATGCACCGCACTCGTTACAACCCACCGCTCTCCTGGCGGCGGGTGACCGCCGCCACCGAGGTCCAACGCCCGCCCTGGTCCGGCCTGGACCGCGGGCTGGTGTGGGGCGAGGTCCACGACGAGAATGCGTACGCCCTCGGCGGCGTCGCGGGCCACGCCGGCGTCTTCGGCACCGCCTGGGACCTGGCCGTCCTCGCCCGCACCCTGCTCGACGGAGGCGCGTACGCCGGCCGGCGCATCCTGCGTCCCGCCTCCGTCGAGCTGCTCTTCACCGACTACAACACGGCCTTCCCCGGCGACGACCACGGCCTGGGCTTCGAGCTCTACCAGCACTGGTACATGGGCGCGATGGCCACCCCGCACTCCGCCGGCCACACCGGCTTCACCGGCACCTCCCTCGTCCTCGACCCCTCCACCGACTCCTTCCTGATCCTCCTCGGCAACTCCGTCCACCCCGTACGCACCTGGCGGGCCGGCAGCGCGCCGCGCGTAGCCGTCGGCAACCGCTTCGCCCGCGCCGTCCCGGTCCGTACGCGACACGGCGGCGCGGCCTGGTTCTCCGGCACCGCCCCCGGCGGCTCGGGCACCCTCACCCTGCCGCCGCTCACCCCGGCCACGGACGCCGCCCGGCTGCGGTGCGCCGTGTGGTGGGACACCGTGCCCGGCGAGGGTGCGCTGCACCTGGAGGCCTCGCCCGACGGACAGGCCTGGCAGGCACTGCCGTTCAGCACCGTCCGCTCCACCGGAGGAGGTCCCGAACAGTGGCCGCGCGGCTCGGTGAGCGGCTGGTCCGGGCGCGTCTGGCACCGCCTGGAGGCCCCCCTCGCGGCGGAATGGGCGGGCCGGGAGGTACACCTCCGCTTCCGCCACACGTCCACCGGCCGGTACGTCGGGCGGGGGATCTACGTGGACGTCCTCCGCGTGGCGGAACCGTCCCGCCTCCTCTTCACGGAAGACCGCCCGGCGGACGCCGCCCGCCTCCGGGCCACGGGCTGGACCCGCTCGCCGGACTGAGGGGCGGCCGGCCGCTCGCGTGGGGACGGGGGCCCCTACCCGAGGACGGCGATCTCCTCGTCGACGGCGCCGGCCTCCTCCGCCCGTCCCATCAGGACCAACTGCTCCTTGTAGGCGGCCAGCGCGGCCACGAGGAGCGCCACCCGCCCGGGCTCCAACCCGTACATGCGCCGGGCAGCCGCGACGGACTCGGCCCGGAGGGCCAGCGCCGTCTCCGGCAGGTGCGCGAAGTCCTGACGGCTGTAGTCGTACAAGGCGACGGCCAGCAGGGGCAGATACGCCAGCGGGCTCACCTGGGCGAGCACCCGATAGGCGGCCACCTGCTGCCGCACCGGCAGCGCCTGCGATCCGAGGAGGGCCACCCGGGCCCGCAGCACCGCGTCGTGATTGATGTTCGCCATGGGATTCATGACGTTGATTCTGAGAGCCGCACGGGTACCCGAACAAGGCCGAACAGCTGTGCCCTTGGTCCTACGAAAACGGCCTCTGACCTGTCATGATGGAGTCACCTTCACCCCTGCGCCGGCCTCGGGACCCCCCTCCGGCCCCGCCGACGACAGCTCCGGACGGCCTCGCCCGCCGGCGCCCACACCCCCGACCGGAGACGCATCGCGGCTCCGCCTACGATGATCGTGGGGGCAACGCCCCGGACGGCGGAGCGGTAGCCACATAGCCGGACGTGGCGAGTTCGCCGACCACGTCACGATGCGGTCCGGGCACCGCGCGTTGCTCGCCGTCGGTGCCGAGGACGAGGATCTCGATCCCGCCTACTACCAGGACCTCGTCGACTCCGCGTCCCCCCGCGCGTTCCAGACCGTTCCAGCCGGTGTCCACTGCGCGCACACGAACCTCTCGCTCGCGAACCTGGACTTCGAGGTCTACGCCGAGGTGGCGATCACGGATCCCGAGGGCGTCTTCCGCTCCTTCTGAGGCCCGCGTCCGAGGCGTGCTGATGAACCCACTCAGCGGTCACGGGTCAGACGGTGGGCCGGGCGCCGCTGCTCAGCGCCGCGTTCAGCATGCGGCGGGTGGTGCGGGTGAGTTCGGCGGGGTCCGGGGCCGGGCGGGAGTGGGACGGGGCTCCGGCCAGGCGGTCGTAGAGGATGCCGTCCGTCCAGGCCGCCAGCAGCTCGGCGGCCTCCTCGGGGTGTTCCGCCCCGAGGGCGGCAAGGACGGTCGCGGCGCGGGCGCGCGCCGCCCGGCCCGCCCGCTGGAGCTCGGGGGCAAGGTCGGGGTTCCGGGCGGCCTCCAGGCTGAGTTCGAAGCGGGCCAGGTGGCGCTCGCGGCCCACCGTGAGCCAGCGGTACAGCAGTCCCGCGAACTGCTCCACGGCGGCCTCCAGGTCCGGCGGCGCCGGTGTTCCGGACCCCGCGAGGGGCGCATCCGCACCGGCGCCCGGCTCCGCGAAGTCGAGCTCCACCAGACGGTGGTAACAGGCGCCGATCAGCGCCGTCCTCGTACGGAAGTAGTACGAGGTGCTGCCTGCCGGGAGTCCCACCGCGCCGTCGACGGCGCGGTGGGTGAGGCCACGGAGGCCGGCGGCGGACACGAGGCCGATCGCGGCGTCCGCAATCAGCGTCCGGCGGTCGGGGGCACGGGAGGAACGGGGCATGCCGCCACTCTACAGGTGTAGAGTGCGCAGGCGTACGGCCTCTACAAACGTAGAGGCCGGCGGCGGCGGGCAGGAGCGTGTCATGGCAGAGGGACGGCGTCATGCGGTCGTGGCGGGTGCCGGGATCGGCGGGCTCACCGCCGCGCTCGCCCTCCACCGCACCGGCTGGCGGGTCACCGTCTGCGAGCGGGCCCCCGGCCCCACCGCCGTGGGCGCCGGGATCGTGCTCGCCCCCAATGCCCTGCGCGCCTTCGACGTCATCGGTTTCGACGCCACCCGCGCCGCGGGCAGGGCCGTCCCGGCCGCCATGGGACTGCGGCGCCCGGACGGCCGCTGGCTGAGCCGCGCCGACACCGCCTCGATGGCGGCCCGGTACGGCCGGCCGCCGCTCGCCGTGCACCGGGCCGCGCTCACCGACGCGCTGGCGGCCGCACTGCCCGACGGCACCGTCCGGTACGCGACCGCAGTCACCGGCGTCGACCGCGCGGACGGCAGTCCGGTGGTCCGGACGACCGCCGGCGAACTCGCCGCCGACCTGGCCGTCGCCGCCGACGGCATCCACAGCCCGCTGCGCCGCCGGTACTTCCCGGACCACCCCGGCCTGCACTACAGCGGCGAGACCGCGTGGCGCACGGTCCTGCCCGCGTACGGCGCCGCCGACGCGGACGCCGCCGAGACCTGGGGGCGCGGCGAGCGCTTCGGCATCGTCCCCCTCACCGACGGGCGCACCTACGTGTTCGCCACCGCCGTCACCCCGGCCACAACAGCCACCCCCGCCACCGGCTCCGGGGACCGGCAGCCGCCGCCGGACGCGCGCGCCGAGCTCCTGCGCCGGTTCGGCGCCTGGCACGACCCCATCCCCGCGCTCCTGGAGCGGATCGACCCCGACGCCGTGCTCCGGCACGACCTCTACGACCTGGCCGCGCCGCTCCCCCGCTACCACCGGGGCCGCCTCGCCTGGCTCGGCGACGCCGCCCACGCCATGACCCCCAACCTCGGCCAGGGCGGCTGCCAGGCCGTCGAGGACGCCGTGGTCCTCGCGCACCTGCTGAGCGGAGCCGGCGCGTCCGGCGTCCCCGCCGCCCTGGCCGCCTACAGCGCGGCCCGCTGCGCGCGCACCGACGCCGTCCGCGTCCGGTCCCGCCGGGCCGGCCGGGTCGCCGCCGTCGCGCACCCCCTCGCGGCGGCCGTGCGCGACCTCGCCGTGCGGGCCGTCCCGGCCCGGGCCTCGCGCCGGGCGATGGACGACCTCTTCGACGGATTCACCCTTCCGGCCGTGACCGCCCCGACCGGGGCATAGACGCCGTGCCCGCGGGCGTTCCTACTCGTTGGTGAAGTTCGTTGACCGTTCAACACGAAGGCAGGGCGAGCCGTATGACGACCGACATCGACTGGGACCACCCGACCGACCCCAAGCCGGGCAGCTGGCAGCTCGACCACGTGAAGCTGTACGTGGGTTCGAACGGGGCGGACGGACACCACTGGAACGGCACACAGACCCTCCTGCTCACCACCATCGGCCGGGTCTCCGGCAAGCCGGTGCGGACCCCGCTCATCTACGGCGAGGACGACGGCCGCTACCTGGTCGTCGCGTCCAAGGGCGGCGACCCGGCGGACCCCCTCTGGTACCGGAACCTCACCGAGCACCCCGAGGTCCGCGTCCAGGTCGGCCCGAAGGTCCTCCAGGGCAGGGCCCGCACCGCGACGCCGGCGGAGCGGGAGGCGTACTGGCCGCTCATGGTCGGGCACTGGCCCGCGTACGACGAGTACCAGGCCAAGACCGACCGCGAGATCCCCGTGGTCGTCATCGAACCGACCGACTGAGCGAGCCGCGGCACCCACCGGCACCCAGCGGTGGCGGCCCCCGGACCCCGTCCGGCGGTCCCGCCACCGCCGGGTGCCCCCCCGCCCCCCGCCTCAGCGTTCCAGCAGCGCCATCGCCGCGTTGTGTCCGGGGACCCCGCTGACGCCGCCGCCGCGCACCGCCCCCGCGCCGCACAGCAGGACGTTGTGGTGGGCGGTCTCCACGCCCCACCGGCCGGCGCCCTCCGCGCCGGACGCGTACGGCCAGGAGAGGTCGCGGTGGAAGATGTGGCCGCCCGGCAGTCGTAGTTCGCGCTCCAGGTCCAGCGGGGTCTTCGCCTCGATGCAGGGCCGGCCGTCCGCGTCGAAGGCGAGGCAGTCGGTGATCGGTTCGTCGAGGTGGCTGTCCAACTGCGCGAGCGTCGCGGTCAGCAGCACCTCGCGGGCCTGCTGGTTGTCCTTCCGGAACAGCCGCGCCGGCGCGTGCAGTCCGAAGAGGGTGAGCGTCTGGTACCCCTGCTCCACGAGCTCCGGGCCGAGGATCGTCGGGTCGGTCAGCGAATGGCAGTAGATCTCCGAGGGCGGTACGGACGGGAGTTCGCCGGCGGCGGCCTCCGCGTACGCCCGGCCCAGCTCCGTGTACCCCTCGGCGATGTGGAACGTGCCGCCGAAGGCCTCGCGCGGATCGACGGCGGTGTCCCGCAGCCGGGGCAGCCGCCGCAGCAGCATGTTGACCTTGAGCTGCGCCCCCTCGGGGGCCCGCGCCGACGTCCGGTCCTCGCCGAGGAGTTCGGCGAGCGCCTGCGGCGAGGCGTTGACCAGGACGGTGCCTGCGACGACCCGGCCCTCCCCCGTCGCCGTACGGAACACCACCTCGGCCGGCCCGGTTCCGTCCGTGTCGATCCGCAGGACCTCGTGTCCGGTGGCGATCTCGGCCCCGGCCGCGCGCGCCGATCCCGCGAGGGCCTCCGTCAGGGCGCCCATGCCGCCCACGGGGACGTCCCAGTCCCCCGTCCCGCCGCCGATCACGTGGTAGAGAAAGCAGCGGTTCTGGGCGAGCGAGGGGTCGTGGGCGTCCGCGAACGTGCCGATCAGCCCGTCCGTGAGGACGACGCCACGGACCAGGTCGTCGTCGAAGTGCCGCTCCACCGCCTGCCCCAGCGGCTCCTCGAAGAGCATGCGCCAGGCCGCTTCGTCGTCGACGCGCGAGCGCAGCTCCTCGCGGGAGGGCAGCGGCTCGGTCAGGGTCGGGAACACCTTGCCGGCGACCCGCCCGGTGGTCTCGTAGAAGGCGCGCCAGCTGTCGTACTCGCGGTCCGAGCCGGTCAGCCGCGCGAAGGACTCCCGGGTACGGGTGTCGCCGCCGCCGACGAGGAGACCGCCGGGCCGGCCGCCGCGCGCGGTCGGCGTGTACGAGGAGACCGTGCGACGGCGGACCGAGAACCTCAGGTCCAGGTCGCGCACGAGCTTCGGCGGGAGGAGGGAGACGAGGTAGGAGTAGCGCGACAGCCGGGCGTCCATGCCGGTGAAGGGGCGGCTGGAGACCGCGGCGCCGCCCGTGTGCCCGAGCCGCTCCAGGACCAGCACCGAGCGGCCCGCCCGGGCCAGGTAGGCGGCGGCCACCAGGCCGTTGTGCCCGCCCCCCACGATCACCGCATCGTAGACGGCTTTGTCGAACACGGTCCGGCCGGAGCTCCGCGAGGTCGTCATGGCTCTTGGTAGCACACCTGCCCGAGCCGCTCCAGACAGTACGCCTCGTCGGCGTGGGCCAGCGCCGTGTCGGGATGCTCGTCGCCCAGCGACCGTTCGCGGATGCCCGCGAGGTCCCGGTAGACGGGCAGCGCCTCGTCCCAGCGGCCCAGCCGGCCGAGGCCCGCGGCGAGTTCGCGGCGGCTGACCAGGGTGTCCGGGTGCTCGGCGCCCAGCGCCCGGGCCCGCGCGTCGCCGACCTCCCGGGCCTCGGCGACCGCTTCCTCCCAGCGGTCGAGGCGGCCCAGGTTGACGCCGAGGACGTGCCGGGCGCGCAGCGTCTCCGGGTCGGCGGCGCCGTAGGCGCGGGTGCGGTCGCGGACCAGCGCCCGGAACAGATCGAGGGCGCCGGCGGGGTTCCCGGTGCGGCCGAGCGCGATGCCGGCCTCGTAACGCGCGGCCAGGGTGTCCGGGTGGTCGCGGCCGAGCACCCGCTCCCGTGCGGCGGCGACCTCGCGGAAGACGCCGAGGGCCTCCTGCCAACGCTCCAGGCGGCCGAGCGCGTACGCCACCTCGTAGCGGGTCAGCAGGGTGTCCGCGTGCTCGGCGCCCAGGACCTCCGCCCGGGCGGCGGCCGTCTCCGCGGCGGCCGCGTGCGCCTCCGGGAACCGCCCCAGGGCCCCCAGGGCACAGGCCAGGTTGTGGCGGCAGCGCAGGGTGTCGGGGTGGAGGGGCCCGGTGGTCCGCTCGCGGGCGACGAGCACCGCGCGGTAGATCCCGTACGCCTCCGCGTGCCGGCCGAGCCGGCCGAGTTCGTACGCGGTCTCCTGGCGGGCGGCGAGCGTGTCGGGGTGGTCCGGCCCGAGCACGCGCGCCCGCCCGTCGGCCACGGCCTGGTAGACGGCGAGGGCCGCCTCGGGGCGGCCGGACCGGCTGAGGGCGAAGGCGCGGGTGTGCCCGGCGGCGAGGGCGTCGACGCCGGTCTCGCGCGGGCCGGGGAGCCGCTGCACTCCGTACTCCGCGGTCAGGCGCGGGTCCTCTGCGGGCTCGGGGCGGACGATCCGGCGCAGTCCGCCCTGCCCGGGGGCCGGGGGAAAGGCCGGGTTGCGGACCGGTTCGGCGTGCGGGGCGCCGCCCCCGGACAAGGACGCGGACAAGGACGCGGACGGGGACGCGGACGGGGACGCACCGGCGGGGCGGTGGCCCCCGGTGGCGCCGGCCGCGGCGCGGGCGGCCGTCCACGAACCGGTGACCACGGCCCACTCGCCGCTCGCGGGCCGGGCCTCGATCCCGGCCTTGCGGCCCGCGGTCATGCTGCGCGCCCACCCCGGGAGCGGGGCCTGGGCTCCGGGCGGACCACCGGGGCCGATGCGGGCCTCGACGAGCCGGTGGTGCAGGAGGCGGGCGTCACCCGGCCGGTCCTCGGGGCACTTGGCGAGCAGGTCCAGGACCACCTGCTCGAAGTAGCCGGGCAGTTCCGGACGGTGTTCGCGCGGCGGCACGGGCGCGTTGTCCCGGTGGCCGACCAGGACCGACCAGGAGTCGCCGAGGTCGAAGGGCGGGGCGCCGGTGGCGATCTCGTACAGGACGCAGCCGAGGGAGTACAGGTCGCTGCGGTGGTCGACCTCGCCGCCCGCGATCTGTTCCGGCGACATGTAGTGCGGGGTGCCCATCGCCATGCCGCCGCCGGTGAGCTTGGCGGTGAAGCCGATGTCGTGGGCGAGCCGGGCGATGCCGAAGTCGCAGATCTTCACCGTACCGTCGGTCAACCGCATGATGTTGGCCGGCTTCAGGTCGCGGTGGACCACGCCCTGGTCGTGGGTGTAGCCCAGGGCGGCGGCCATCTGCTCGGCGATGTCGACGACCACGTCCACGGGCAGCGGGCGCGCCTCGTTGTCCTCCAGCAGCTGGCTGAGGTTGCGTCCTTCGAGGAGTTCCATGACGAGGTACAGGCAGCCCCCGGCGGCGCTGTCGTCGCCGAAGTCGTGCACGACGGTGACGCCCCGGTGCTGGAGCGCCGCCGCGACCCGCGCCTCGCGGCGGAACCGCTCGCGCAGCACCTGCGTGAAGTGCGCGTCCTGCTCGGCGCCGATCGGCTTGAGGCACTTCACCGCGACGTGCCGCCCCAGCGACTCGTCGCGGGCGCGCCACACCTCGCCCATGCCTCCGCGCCCGATCAGATCGAGCGACCGGTACCGGCCCTGGATCAGTCTGGACTCCGCCATGTCTTGAAGCCGCCCCCGTCGTCGTGCCACGCCCTCCCCGGCCCGTCCAGTATGGCCGCTGATGTACGCAGTGTGTACGGCGAGGGGCGGCTCCCGGGGCCCATGCGGCGCATCGCTTTCAAGATGTGACCTGGTGGCAGCTGCCAGCGCAGACCTGCGGGAATGCTGCGCAAGGTGAGGCCGGTGAGGCGCAGGCGCCGGGTGGTGCTGAGTGGGGCGGGTGCGGGACGCCCGTACAGCCGGTGCGCCCAGCCGGGGAGCGTCGCGTACGCGAGTCCGGCCAGCGGACCCCACAGCAGGTTTCGGCCAGGTACGAGGAGGGGGTGGATCGGCGGGCTGCGCAGGAAGGCGTCCACGGCGCGGGCGTCGGCGCCCGCGGCGAGCTCGGGGCGCACCGTCTCGAAGTACGCGGCGAGCTGGGCGGTGTCGGCGGGGACGCCGTCCGGGTCGAGGCCGACGAGACGGGCGCCGGCCCGGTTCTCGTCGACGTAGCGGTCGGCCTGGGCGGGGGTGAGGGGGACGCCCGAGCGGCGCAGGACGTGCAGGAAGCTGTCGATCTGGGCGCAGTGGATCCAGAGCAGCAGCTTCGGGTCGTCCACGGGGAAGCGTTCGCCCGTGTCCGGGTCGGTGGCGGAGAGCATGCGGTGGATCTTGCGGACGCGGGCGCCGGCGCGTTCGGCCGCCTCGGTGGTGCCGTAGGTGGTGGTGCCGACGAAGTCGGCGGTCCGCAGGAGGCGCCCCCAGGCGTCGCCGCGGTCCCGCGTGTCGCCCCGGCTCCGCGGGCCCTTCCCGTGGGCCGCGTCCCCCGGGCTCCGCCGCGGTCCGAACGCGGTGCTGTTCTCCACGACCCCGCGGACGGCCCGCGGGTGCAGGGCCTGGAGGTACAGGGCGCGGACCCCGGCGATCCACATCACCGGGTCGCCGTGGCACTGCCAGGTGACGGACCGCGGGCCGAACAGCCCGGGGTCGGCGCCGCCGGCGTGCTCGGCGGACGGAACTCCGCCCGGCCCGGCCGTCCCGCCCGTCCCGGCCCTCGGAACCGTCCCGCGCCTCCCGTCCGTCCCGCGCCTCCCGTCCGTCCCGCCCATCCGCTGTCCTCCCGGCTCGGCTCGGCTCGGTTCGCCCGGCAGTGGCACTGTCGCCGCTGACCGGCCCCGGCGGACACCGCCGCCGGCGCCCTCCGGTCCTACCCGGCGCCGCCCCGGCCTACCCGCCCGCCCGGCGGCCCGTGAGCACAGGGGTCAGGCCGGAATGTCGATGAGGCCGATGGGCGAACCGGTGGGCTGGGCGGAGCCGCCCGCGGGCTCGACCGTGATGCCGAGGGCGGTGGCCTGTTCGACGGGCCCGTCCAGCAGTTTGATGTGCCACTTGCCGCGGCCGCTCAGGGTTCCCGCCGAGCGGGGCGTGCCCGCGTCGTCGTACCAGAGCTCGTACACCTGGTCCGAGGTCAGCCTGGGGAGCCCGGACGCCATGAACGCGGCCCGGCTCTCGGCCCGGGAGACGATCACGCACCCGGTGGCGCCGTCGCCGAAGTCGGCCGTGCTGATCCTGGCGTCGGGGGCGGCCAGCACCTCGGCGAGCTGCGCCGCCGGTCCGGCCCGGCGCAGTTCCGTACGGGCCTCCGCGGCCTCCTGGTGCTGCCACACGGCGATCCCGCCGAAGGCGGCCGCGGCGGCCAGGCACGCGGCGAGGGCCCAGCGCAGCGGCGCGCTCGACCTGCCGCGCCCGCCGCGCCCGCCCGACGGAGCGCCGGCGGTCCGATCGGGAGCCGCCCGCCCCCCGAACAGGGGACGCGCTCCGCCGGCCGGACCGGCGCGGTGGGCGGGACGGCCGGGCTCCTGGGCCGTGACGGCGATCCGGTCCAGTACGCGCTCGCGCAGGCCCGGCGGCGGCGCGATCCCCTCGGTGGCGCAGAGGCGGACCAGGACGGGCATCAGGGCGACGAGCTCCCGCCGGCAGCTGTCGCAGCCCGCCAGGTGGTTCGCGAACGCGCTCTCCTCGTCCGGCGGCAGTGCGTGCAGCAGGTAGGCCCCGAGGGCGGCGTGCGGCTCCGACGCGATGCTCATCAGGACGCCTCCAAGCACGCGCGCAGCCGTTGCAGTCCGTCGCGGAGCCTGGACTTGACCGTGCCCTCCGGCGACTCCAGGGAGCGCGCCACCTCCCGGTAGGTCATGCCCTGGTAGAACGCCAGCAGGACCGCCTCCCGCTGGACCTCGGTCAGCGCCGACAGGCACCGCCTCACCTGGGCGTGCTCGTCGCGTTCCTCGACCTCCGCGGCCACTTCGTCGAAGGGGGTCGTCCGGTCCAGCAGGGCGGCCTTCTCCTCGCGCTCGCCCCGGGCCCGCACGGAGCGGACGCGGTCCACGGCGCGCCGGTGGGCCAGCACCAGGACCCATGCCCTGGCGCTGCCCAGCTCGGGGCGGAAGCGCCCCGCCGTACGCCATACCTCGACCATCACGTCCTGGGTCACCTCCGCCGCCTGATCGGCATCCCGCAGAATGCGGCAGACCAGCCCCATCACGGGGACGGTCAGCGCGTCGTAGACCTGGGCGAACGCGTCGCGGTCGCCTTCGGCGGCCCGCAGGAGCTGGGCGTCGAGCCCCTCGGTCTCCCCGGTTCGGTGGCCCTCGGGTTCACCGGGCGGTTCCGCGCCTTCGCTTGCCGTGTCCACCATCCGACATCCAGTGGTCGTCCGAGTGCAGCACCGGAATTCCGATCCCATCACCATTCGGGAGCGGTCGCATCCGGAGGGGTCCGCGGCAACGAGGGCCCGCGGCTGCGGGCCCTCGTGAACCATCCGTCGTGCCCGCGGGCAGCGGCTCCGTCAGCGGTGCCGGTCCCAGCAGACCCACTGGCCCTGGACCCAGTGCTTGTCCCAGTGTCCGGAGACGTACACCCACTTCCAGTGTCCGTCGTGGCCGCGCCGGTCGCCGTGGCCGCCGTAGCGGTTCTCGTCCTTGCGGTCGTCGCCCTTGCGGTGGTCGCCCTTGTGGTCGCGGTCACGGTCCCAGTCGTAGCTCTTGACCCACTTCTTCTCCCAGTGGCCCTTGACCCACCGCTTGTCCCAGTGCCCCTTCTTCCAGTGGCACTGCTTGCCGTGGTCGCGATCCCCGCTGACGGCGGTCGCCACGGACGACGCCGGGGCTGCGACGGCAGGCGCCACGGCGCCGAGCGCCGCACCACCGGCCAGCATTCCCGTCGCGGCCGCGGCCACGGCCATGCGCCTGATCCGGATGGGGACGGTCATGGATCCCACCTCCTCGCCCCCGCTGGTGCGAGAGCAGTGAGTGCTGTGACACAAGTAATTCGTAATGGATCGCCCCCTGGATGGATGAAAGGTTCATAAATCTGGCATTACTTCCGGAATTTAATGATTTCCGGTGTGCTGCCCGCCGTGATCCTCAGCCCGTGCGCAGGATCCGGAAGCGGTCGGGCCGCGCGGGATCCCGGTCGGCGACCTGGACGGGCGCCCACGCCCACTGCCACACGCCGCTGTCCGGGGGCGTACGGGAGAACCGGATCCGCCCGCGGGTCCCTTCGACCGCCACGTCCGGCCAGGACGCGGCGATGCGGGCCCGGTCGGTGCCGTGCGCGCGCAGGGCGCCGGCGAGGACGGCCACGGTGTCGTAGCCCTCGAAGGCGACGAACGAGGGCGCTTCGCCCAGCCGCGCGCGCAGGGCCGCCGCGACCCGCGCGCCGAGCGGGCCGAGCCGCTCGGGCAGGTAGCGCAGGAACGGGATCCCGGCGCCGTCCCCGCCCAGCAGCGTCAGCCAGTCGGCGAACTCCGGCTGCCCGGCCGGGGCTCCGACCAGGACCCCGGCGAGGCGGCGGTCGCGGCGGACGGCCGAGACGAGCGGCACGGCCGGATCCGGGTGACCGACCAGGAGGAGCAGCGCGGTGGCGCGGTGGTCGACGAGCGCGTCGCAGACGGCCGCGGGGGCGAGCGTGCGCGCGTCGAGCTCGGTGACGGTGCCGCCGCGCGGCGCGAGGTGCTCCCGCAGGATGCGGGTCCCGGCCGCCCAGTAGGGGCTCGGCTCCGTGGCCACGGCGATCCGGCGGTGGCCCGCGGCCAGGAGGTGGTCCGCATAGATCCGCCAGCCGTGGGACTGCGCCGGGGCGATGCGGGCGACCCGGTCGGTCGGCTGCTCGGTAAGCGCGTCGAGAACGGCGGACGAGCAGAGGAACGGCAGGCCGACGGCGTCGGCCCTGGTGGCGACGGTGCGGGCGACGACGCTGTGGTACTCCCCCGCCAGGGCGGCGACGCCCAGAGCGGCCAGTTCGTCCACGGCAGCCGCGGCCCGCCGCGGGTCGGCGGCGGTGTCCCGGACGAGGAGCTCGATCGGTCGGCCGGCGATCCCGCCGGCCGCGTTGGCCTCGTGCACGGCCAGCTCCAGCCCGGCGAGCAGGTGCCGGCCCGCCGCGGCCCAGCCGGGCCGGGTCAGCGGCACGAGGGCGCCGATCCGGACGGGCGGACCGCCGGCCGGTGCCGGTCCGGGCGGTGAGGGGGGCGTACTCATGTGTCGGTGTCTCCCGTGTGACGACGCGGCGGCGGTGCGCCCGTGGCGCGGAGCGCCGGGCGACCTCGGTGACCGTGCCGGACATTGCACCCGTCACCACCGCCCCCGGCAACCGGATATCACCGTCCGGGACACCGCCCCGGCTGCCGCGCTCCGCCCTCCGCCGCGCGGCCCCGTCAGCGGCGTACGCGGGGCATGCCGAGGCCGATCCAGGAGATGATCTCCCGCTGGATCTCGTTGTTGCCGCCGCCGAAGGTGAAGATCACGGCGCTGCGGTAGCCCCGTTCCAGCTCGCCGTGCAGGACCCCGCCGGCCGAGCCGTCCTTGAGGGAGCCGGCCGCTCCGACGACCTCCATGAGCCAGGCGTACGCGTCGCGGCGGGCCTCGGAGCCGTACACCTTCACCGCCGAGGCGTCCTGCGGGGTGAGGGTGCCGGCCTGGACCGCGTTGACCATCTGCCAGTTGAGCAGCTTCATGGCGTCGAGCCGGGCGTGGGTGCGGGCCAGGCGGCCGCGGACCCAGTTCAGGTCGATCACGCGCCGGCCGTCGGCGAGTTTGGTCTCGGCGGCCCAGCGCTGGACGTCGTGCAGCGCCCGGATGGCCATCGTGCCGTGGGCGGCGAGGGTGACACGCTCGTGGTTGAGCTGGTTGGTGATCAGGCGCCAGCCCTCGTTCTCCTGGCCGACCCGGCGGCTCGCGGGAACGCGGATGTTCTCGTAGTAGCTCGCCGTGGTGTCGTGCGACGCGAGGGTGTTGATGAGGGTGCAGGAGTACCCGGGGTCGGAGGTCGGCACCAGGAGCATGGTGATGCCCTTGTGCGCGGGGGCGTCCGGGTCCGTGCGGACGGCGAGCCAGACCCAGTCGGCGGTGTCGCCGTTGGTCGTCCAGATCTTCTGGCCGTCGACGACGTACGTGCCGCTCTCCTCGTCTCCCTCGCGCACCGCCCGGCAGGTGAGCGCGGCAAGGTCGGTGCCGGCGTCGGGCTCGCTGTAGCCGATGGCGAAGTCGATCTCGCCGGCGAGGATCCGGGGGAGGAAGTACGCCTTCTGCTCCTCGGTGCCGAACTGCATGATCGTGGGCCCGACGGTGTTGAGCGCCATGAGGGGCAGCGGCACGACGGCCTGCGCGGCCTCGTCGAAGAAGATGAACTGGTCCATCGGGGACATGCCCCGGCCGCCGTACTCCTCGGGCCAGCCGACCCCCAGCCAGCCGTCGGCGCCGAGCCGGCGGATGGTCTCCCGGTAGAAGCGCTTCTGGGCGGCCGGGTCCTCGTAGCGGGCGTAGACGTCCTCCGGCACCAGCTCGGCGAAGTAGGCGCGCAGCTCGGTGCGCAACTGCTGCTGCTCAGGCGTGTATTCGAGGTGCACGGCCCCTCCGGGAGTCTCGCGGTCCAGCCGGCCGCCACTGTGGCGGCGGGGGCAGACTAGAACCTGTTTCAAGAATCCGGAAGGTCGGCGGCCGGGGTTTCCGCACCCGTGCGGATGCGCGCCGTGCGCCGCGGGTCGCATCGAGCCCTGGGGGGGAAGGCCCCGGCGCGCCTCCGCCGACCCCGGTGCCGGTCAGTCGAGGGCGCCGATCATGGCTTCGGCGGTCGCCGCCATCGCCGCCCGGGCGGCCGTCAGGTAGGGGCGCGGGTCCGCCGGGGTGAGGTGGGCGCGGATGGCCGTGGTCATGGCGACGTTCAGCGCGGTGCCGATGTTGACCTTGCGGATGCCGCCCGCGACGGCGGCCGCGAGCTCGGCGTCCGGCAGGCCGGAGGAGCCGTGCAGGACGAGCGGCACGTCGACCGTCTTGGCGAGCCGTCCCAGCAGGGCGTGGTCGAGGGAGGCGGTCCTGCTGGTCATCGCATGGCTGCTGCCGATCGCGACGGCCAGTGCGTCCACCCCGGAGTCGGCGACGAACCGCCGGGCCTCGTCGGGGTCGGTACGGGCGCCGGGTGCGTGCGGATCCAGGGGTGCGGCGCCGTTCTTGCCGCCGACCTCGCCGAGTTCGGCCTCGATCCACAGCCCGTTGGCGTGCGCCCAGTCCGCGGCGGAGCGGGTCGCCTCCAGGTTCTCGCCGTACGGGAGGTGGGCGGCGTCGTACATGACCGAGCCGTAGCCCGCGTCGCACGCCTGGCGGAGCAGTTCGGTGCTCTTGACGTGGTCCAGGTGCAGCCCGACCGGCACGCCGGCGGCCTCCGCGCAGGCGGCCGCGGCGCGGGAGATCGGGAGGAGCCGGCCGCCGCGGAACTTCACGGCGTTCTCGCTCAGTTGGAGGATGACCGGCAGCCCGGCGGCCTCGGCCCCGGCAACGACGGCCTCGGCGTGCTCCAGGGTGATGATGTTGAACGCGGCCACGGCGCGGCCGGCGGCGGCCGCCTCCAGGACGAGCCGGCCGGCGGGGACGAGGCTCATCGGACGGCCTCCTCTCCGGCAGTGAGGATCACCGAGCGGGTGAGGTGGCGCGGCGCGTCCGGGTCGAGCTGCCGGTGGGCGGCGACGGCGAGGGCGAGGCGGTGCACCCGGACCAGTTCGGCGAGCGGGTCGAGCCGTCCGGCCACCCACGCGGAGCCGGTGGCCAGCACCTGCTCGGCGAGGCCCTCGGGCGCCTCGTCGAGCGCCCAGGTGACGGTGCCGGGGCCGGAGACGCTGATCGGCCCGTGCCGGTACTCCATCGCGGGGTAGGACTCGGCCCAGGAGAGCGAGGCCTCGCGCATCTTGAGGGCCGCCTCGTGCGCGAGCCCGACGCTCCAGCCCCGGCCGAGGAAGGTGAACTGGCTCCGGCTCGCCAGCTCGTCGGGGAGCGGCTCGGCGAGGGCGGTGCGGGCGTCGGCGACCGCGGCCGGGGAGTGCAGTCCGGCGTGGGCGCGGAGCAGGGTCAGGGCGGTGGTCGCGAACCGGGTCTGCACGACGGACCGTTCGTCGGCGAAGTCGAGGACGACGACCTCGTCGGCGAGGGTCGTCACGGGGGTGGCCGGATCCCCGATGACCGCGGTGGTGGGCACGCCCGCGCCCCGCAGCCCCGCCAGCAGGTCCAGCACCTCGGTGGTGGTGCCGGACCGCGTCAGCGCGAGCACCCGGTCGTAGCGGCGGTGGCGGGGGAACTCCGAGGCGGGGAACGCGTCGGTCTCGCCCTGCCCGGCCTCCTCACGCAACACGGCGGCGGCCTGGGCCATGTAGTACGAGGTCCCGCACCCGACGATCGCGGTACGCTCCCCCGGCCGCGGCAGCACCGCCCGGCTCGCCGGGGCCATCTCGGCGGCCCGCTCCCAGCATGCGGGCTGCGTGCCCAACTCGTACGCGACGTGGCTCATACGGGCTCCCTCGTTCGACAGGCGACTCTGGATGCGTCCTTCTGCGATGCGTATTTCTGCAAGATATCGCGCTCTTTCACGCAACTTCAAGCATCCACGGGGTGACGGGCTGGGTTATTGTCGGCAGGTGGGCCGAGAGAGAACATGCAAGAGCGGCGAAGGGGGCGGCCGATGACCCGCAAGGAGCGCTGGCAGACCCTGCTGGACCTGCTGGTGGAGCGGGGCGAGCTGGAGGTGGAGCCGGCCGCGGAGGTGCTGGGCGTCTCCGCCGCGACCATCCGCCGCGACCTCGACCAGCTCGCCGAACAGCAGCTGCTGGTCCGCACCCGCGGCGGGGCGGTCCCGCACGGCGTCTCGTACGAACTGCCGCTGCGCTACCGCAGTTCGCGCCGGGCCGCCGAGAAGGGGCGCATCAGCGAGGCGGTGGCGGCCCTGATCGCCCCGGGCGAGGTGATCGGCCTGACCGGCGGCACCACGACCACGGAGGTCGCGCGGGCGCTGGCCGGGCGCGCCGACCTGGCCTCGGGTTCGCCGGCGCTCACGGTGGTGACCAACGCGCTCAACATCGCGGGCGAGCTGGTGATCCGCCCCCAGTTCAAGATCGTGCTGACCGGCGGGGTCGCCCGCCCCCAGTCGTACGAGCTCACCGGCCCGCTCGCCGAGCAGGTGCTCGGCCAGCTGGCGGTGGACACCGCGGTGGTCGGCGTGGACGGCTTCGACCCGGCCGACGGCGCGGCGACCCGCCACGAGGACGAGGCCTCGGTGAACCGCCTGCTGTGCGAGCGGGCCCGCCGGGTGGTGATCGCGGCGGACTCCAGCAAGCTGGGCGTGCGCGCGTTCGCCCGCATCTGCGCGACCTCGGCGGTGGACGTCCTGGTGACGGACACGGGCCTGCCCGCGGAGGTCACGAAGGCCTTCGAGGCGGCGGGCGTGGACGTACTGCGGGTCTGAGGGCGGGAGCGGGACCGACGGGCGCGGGGCAGACGGAGCGCGGGGCAGACGCGTCGCGGGTCCGACGGCCGCGGGTCCGCGGACGTACGTGCCGCCCGGCCCGGCCCCGCCGCCGTCAGTGGGTCGGCAGCCGGTCCGACGCGCGCACCAGCGCGGCCAGCACCGGCGCGATCAGCGGGTGGGACTCGGCGCCGCGCCGGGCGGCGGCGAAGACCCGGCGCGTGGCGGCCGGGCCGCTGACGGGGCGCACCCGGACCTCCTTGAGGTCCATCCCCCGCAGCGCCGAACGCGGCACCAGAGCCACCCCGGCGCCCGCGCCCACCAGCGCCGTCACGGCCCGGAAGTCGTCGGAGGAGTGCGCGAACCGGGGCTGGAATCCGGCGAGTTCACAGGCCAGCAGGGTCACGTCGTGGCACGGGTTGCCCGGGTACTGGCCCACCCAGTCCGCGTCGGCGAGGTCGGCCAGGCACACCGCGGGCAGGTCGGCGAGGGGGTGCCCCGGGGGCAGGACCGCGTCGAAGGGTTCCGCGTACAGGGGGACTACGGACAGCCGCTGGTCGTCCGCGCCCGGCCCGCCCCGGTACTCCACCGCGAGCGCCACGTCGGCCTCGCCGTCCAGCAGCATCGGCAGGCTCTGGTCCCCCTCGGCGTCCCTGACCCGCAGCCGGATGCCCGGGTGGTCGAGGGAGAGGCGGGAGATCGCCGGGGCGAGCACCTCGGCGATGCCCGTCGCGAAGGCCGCCACGGTGACCGACCCCGCCGTGCCGCCCGCGTACGCCGCGAGTTCGGCCTCCGCCCGTTCCAGCTGGGCCACCACCTCGTGAGCGTGCCCCAGGAGGATCTCGCCGGCCGCGGTGAGCCGCACCCCGCGGCCGCTGCGGGTGAGCAGCACGTGGCCCGTCTCCTGCTCCAGCGCCGCGAGCTGCTGGGAGACGGCCGACGGGGTGAGGTACAGGGCTGCGGCCGCGGCGGTCACCGTACGGTGGTCCGCCACGGCGCGCAGGATGCGCAGCCTGCGGGGGTCGATCACCCCGCCATTGTCTCAGCCGGCGGACGTGCCGAGCGCCGCGCGGGCGTCGATGAAGGCGGCCACGGCGCGCTCGACGTCGGCCGTCGAGTGGGCCGCCGACAGCTGGACGCGGATGCGGGCCGCGCCGAGCGGGACCACGGGGTAGGAGAAGCCGATGACGTACACGCCGCGCTCCAGCAGCAGGTCGGCCATCCTGGCCGCCTCCGCCGCGTCGCCGATCATCACGGGGGCGATGGCGTGGTCGCCGGGCAGGATCTCGAAGCCGGCCTCCGTCATCTTCGTACGGAAGAGGGCGGTGTTGGCGGCGAGCCGCTCGCGCAGGTCGCCGGCCGACTCCAGCAGGTCGAGGACCGTGAGGGAGGCGGCGGCGATGACCGGGGCGAGGGAGTTGGAGAAGAGGTACGGACGCGAGCGCTGGCGCAGCAGCTCGACGATCTCGGCGCGCGCCGCGACGTAGCCGCCGGAGGCGCCGCCGAGGGCCTTGCCGAGGGTGCCGGTGATGATGTCGACGCGGTCCATGACCCCGTGCAGCTCGGGGGTGCCGCGGCCGCCGGGGCCGACGAAGCCGACGGCGTGCGAGTCGTCGACCATGACCATGGCGTCGTAGCGCTCGGCCAGGTCGCAGATCTCCGCGAGGGGGGCGACGTAGCCGTCCATGGAGAACACGCCGTCGGTGACGATCAGCCGGCGGCGGGCGTCCTGCGACTCCTTGAGCCGGGTCTCCAGCTCGGCGAGGTCGCGGTTGGCGTAGCGGTAGCGGCGGGCCTTGGAGAGGCGGATGCCGTCGATGATCGAGGCGTGGTTGAGGGCGTCGGAGATCACCGCGTCCTCGGCGCCGAGGAGGGTCTCGAAGACGCCGCCGTTCGCGTCGAAGCAGGAGGAGTAGAGGATGGTGTCCTCCTGGCCGAGGAACGCCGACAGCCGCGCCTCCAGCTCCTTGTGCACCTCCTGCGTACCGCAGATGAAGCGGACCGAGGCCATGCCGTAGCCCCAGCGGTCCAGCGCGTCCTTGGCTGCGGCGACGACGTCGGGGTGGTCGGCCAGCCCCAGGTAGTTGTTGGCGCAGAAGTTGAGGACCTCGCCCGCGGCTCCGCCCGAGGTGACGGCCACGGCCGCGTTCTGCGGGGTGCCGATGACGCGCTCGGGCTTGTGCAGACCGGCGGCGCGGATCTCGTCGAGGGTGGTGCGGAGGTCCTCGCGGACGGACTCGAACATGGTGCGGTTCTCCTTCTACGGCGGAGGCGGGCGTACGGGCGGGGCGTACGGAAGACGAGGGGGGCCGGGCCCCGCGAAGGGGGGTGGGCGGGGCCCGGCCGGGGGAGGTGGTCTGTGGGGCCGGGGTCCGGCGGCGGCGTGTGCCGCGGGACCCCCGGGGGGACTCCGGGAGGACCCCGGGGGGCTCCGGGGGGGGCTCCGGGGTGGGGCTACGCCGTCCAGTCCAGGATGATCTTGCCGCTCCGGGCGGTCGACGCCTCGTCGAAGGCGGCCTCGAAGTCGCGGTGCGAGTAGCGGCCGGTGATGACGGGGCTGAGGTCCAGTCCGCCCTCCAGCAGCACCGTCATCGCGTACCAGGTCTCGAACATCTCACGGCCGTAGATGCCCTTGATGGTGATCATCGAGGTGACCACCTTCGCCCAGTCCACCGGGAACTCCTGCGCGGGCAGGCCCAGCATGGCGATCCGGCCGCCGTGGGTCATGTTGTCGATCATGTCGCGCATGGCCTCGGCGCGGCCGGACATCTCCAGGCCGATGTCGAAGCCCTCGCGCAGGCCCAGCGAGCGCTGCGCGTCGGCGATGGAGGTCTCGGCGACGTTCACGGCGAGGGTGGCGCCCGCCTTGCGGGCGATCTCCAGCCGCTCCGGGCTGACGTCCGTGATCACGACGCTGCGCGCACCGGCGTGGCGGGCCACCGCCGCCGCCATGATGCCGATCGGGCCGGCGCCGGTGATCAGCACGTCCTCGCCGACGAGGGGGAAGGACAGCGCGGTGTGCACGGCGTTGCCGAAGGGGTCGAAGATGGCTGCGACGTCGAGATCGACGGCGGTGCGGTGCACCCACACGTTCTGCGCGGGCAGCACGACGTACTCGGCGAAGGCACCGTCGCGCCCGACGCCGAGCCCGATGGTGCTGCGGCACAGGTGGCGGCGGCCGGCCAGGCAGTTGCGGCACTTGCCGCACACCAGGTGGCCCTCGCCGCTGACCAGCGCGCCGACCTCGATGTCCCGGACGTCCGCGCCGAGCGCGGCGACCTCGCCGACGAACTCGTGGCCGAGGACGAGCGGGGTCTTGACGGCGCCCTGCGCCCAGCCGTCCCAGGCGCGGATGTGCAGGTCCGTTCCGCAGATGCCGGTGCGCAGCACCCGGATCAGCACGTCGCCGGCGCCGTACTCGGGCTCGGGGACGTCCATGAGCCACAGGCCCGGCTCGGCCTTGTGCTTGACGAGTGCCTTCATGGGGTGGCTCCAGGCATGCGGAACGGGACGCCGGGGCCGCGGGGGCGCGGGTGGCGCGAGTGACGGGACCAATCTGCCGAGCGGCGTGGTGATCAGTCCATCGAGACTTTCTTAAGCAGGCTTCCAGCACAGCTTCACGCCTATGCTCTCCCCGGGGCTCGCGCCGGGGAGGCGCGGGGGAAAAGGGGAGGTGAGGGGCGTGCCGAGTCTGCGCAGCAGGGCGTTTTCGGTGGCGCTGACCGCGACGGGGCGGCGAAGACGGTTCGCGAGCGCGGAGGTCGTGCGGACCCGGGTGGCCCAGTCCGCCCGGCGGCCGGCGTCGCACCTGCCGCCGCGGTCGCTGGGTCGGGTCGCGGACATCTCGCGGACGTTCGTCGGGGCCTGGCCGGTGTACGACGTCTGCCCGCGCGGAGCCGAGCCGGACGCCCGGGTGCTGTACTTCCACGGCGGCGGCTTCGTGGACGAACTGCGGCGCCCGCACTGGGCGCTGGTCCGGGAGCTGGTCCTGCGGGCGCGGGCGCGGGTCGTCGTACCGGCGTACATCCTCGCGCCGCGCGGAACCGCGGACCGGACGGTACCGGTCGCCGCCGACCTGCTCAGCGGCCTGATCGAGAGCGGCGGCGCGGGCGGGACGGTGCTCCTCGGGGACTCGTCCGGAGCCGGGCCGGCGCTGGCGGCCGCCCAGCGGCTGCGCGACCGCACCCGGACGCAGCCCTCCCGGATCGTGCTGGTGACCCCCTGGCTGGACGTGACGATGCGGCATCCGGACCAGGGGGCCGTCGGGGCGGCCGGCCCGCCGTCGGCCCGGCCGGGCCTGCTGGAGGCCGGACGGCTGTACGCGGGGACCCTCCCGGCCGAGGACCCGCGGGTGAGCCCGCTGCGCGGCACGTTCGCGGGCCTGGCGCCGCTGACGGTGTTCACGGGGAGCGCGGACCTGCTCGCCGCGGACGGCAGGGAGCTGGTGCGCCGGGCCCGCGCGGCCGGGGTCGAGGTGGAGTTCCACGAGGCGGTGGGGCTGCCGGACGGGTACCCGCTGCTGCCGGTGCCCGAGGGCCGGGCGGCGCGCGACCGCATCGTGGAGCTGGTCCGGTCGGCGGCGGACGGCTGAGGGAGCGGCGGCCCGGAACCGGGACCGCCCGGGGCACCCGGGCCGTACGGGGTTGCCCGCCGGACGCGCACTACGCCGTACAGGTCATCAGGGAGCTGATCGGCCAGGCGCGGTACGCCGTCCAGTAGGCCTCGTCGCGCACGGCGTCGGGCGGCGGTGTCCGGTTCGGCTGCCAGCCGACGGTCGTGAAGCCCGCCTCGACGGCCGCCTGCGCGAGGTCGGCGTGGGCCCACTCGCGGAACTCGAAGGGCTCGGGCGGGTCGGTGAGGAAGTGCGCCTTGAGCAGCGGCGCGTCGCCCTGAGGGACCCGGTCCAGGATGCGCACCCCGTACGGCGACCAGTCCACCCGCGGGAACGCGCCCGCGTTCGGCACGATGGCGAGCAGCCGTCCGCCGGGCCGCAGGCTGGTCCGCACGGACCGGAGCACGGCGTGCAGCGACGCGCGGTCGGTCGCGTGGTTGAAGAGGTAGGCGGCGGTGGCCAGGTCGAAGGGACCGAGGCCGGCGACGCCGAGGGCTTCGGCGACGTGGTACTCGACGTCCGGCCGGCCCTTCGTCGACTCGTGCGCGCGGGCCTGCGCGATCCGCTCCCCGCAGGGGTCCACGCCCACCGTCCGGCGGGCCCCGCCGCGGGCCAGGAGCCGGGTGTTGTAGCCGTATCCGCAGGCCAGGTCGAGGGCGTCGAGTCCGCGGACCCCGCCGAGGGCGTCCAGGGCGCCGTGCAGGGTGTGGGTGTCGGCCGCCGCGAAGGCCGCCGTGGCCGTGGACTCGGCGTAGCGCTCGCCGATGGTGTCGTACTGGAACCGCATGTTCTGCCTTCCGGGGGCCTGCCGGGGGAGGTGGGACGCGTGCGTATCGTGCCCCGCTGCGCGTGCGGGGGAAGGCCCGTACGCCCGTGCGTCCCCCGGACGAGCGAAGCGGTCGGCCTATCGCGGCCGGCGGGCTGCCGGCGCGGCCGCGGTCGGCCTCCCCCGGTCGTCCGGCCGGGGCAGGGGCGGCTCCGGGGCGAGGGCGCGGGCGCAGCCGCGCAGCCAGGCGTGCGCGGGGTCGGCGTCGTGGCGCGGGTGCCAGGCCATCCCGAAGGGCAGCGCCGGCAGGTCGAGCGGGATCTCGAAGACCTCCAGTCCCAGGGCGGCGGCGAGGGGAACGACCTGCGTGGTCAGCAGCCCGACGAGGTCGCTCTCGCGGACCACGAACAGCGAGGCGGAGAAGGTCCCGACACTGCCCACCACCCGTCGGGACAGGCCCTGTTCGGCGAGGGCGGCGTCGACGGGCCCCTCCAGGCGGCCGCGCCGGGAGACGACGAGGTGGTCGGCGGCGGCGAACCTGCGCGCGGTGGCGCGGCCCCGCAGCAGCGGGTGTCCGGGCCGGACCACGGCCAGCATCCGCTCGTCGAAGAGGTGCTCGACCCGCACCTCTGGGGCGCGGGTGTCGACCACGCCGAGTTCCAGGTCGGCGACGCCCTCGCGCAGCGCGGGGACGTCCACGTGGCTCTCCCCCAGGAAGCGCAGCCGTACGCCGGGCGCCTCGCGCGCGACCCGGGTGAGCAGCGTCGCGCCGTAGACGGCGGTGAAGGCGTCGTTCGCGAGCACGGTGAAGGTCCGGGTCAGCGTCGGCAGGTCCACCTGACCGCCGGTGAGGAAGAGCGCCCGCGCGCGTTCCACGACGGCCCTGACCTCGCCCTGGACGGCGAGGGCGTGCGGGGTGGGCACCATGGCCCGGCCGGCCCGGACCAGGACGGGGTCGCCGAGGGCCTTGCGGATCCGGCCGAGGGTGCGGCTCATGGCGGGCTCGGACAGGTGCAGCCGGGCAGCGGCGCGGGACACGCTCGACTCCTCCAGCAAGACGTCCAGGGCCATCAGCAGGTTCAGATCGAGTGCGGATTGCGTCACGCGCATTGATTCCTTGCAAAGGTTGCACTGGAAAGCAGGTCGGGCCAACCCTACGGTGGACGACGGGTGATGGTCTGTCGACCCGCCTCCCCCACGCCTCTCCCTCCCCCTCACTCCACCCGCCGACGACTCCCAGGAGGAGCCGTGCTTCGCCCTGCCCCGCCCCGCGACCCCGATCCGTCCGCGGCCCGAGCCGCGCACCCCTCCACGCCTTCGGCCGCCGCGGCCGCCCCACCGCCCGGCCCGGTGCTCACCCGGCCCGCCCTGCTGGTCCTGTGCGCCTGCGTCCTGGTCGCCCAGGCCATGGTCGCGGCCGTCAACCTGCTGATCCCTCAGCTCGCCGCATCCGCGCTGCGGCCGACCCCCGGCCAGCTGCTGTGGGCCGTCGACGCGTACGTGATCGTCTTCGCCGCGCTGCTCATCCCCGCCGGGGCCCTCGGTGACCGTTACGGCCGCAAGGGCGCCCTGCTGGCGGGGCTCGGCCTGTTCTCCGCGGGCGCGGCGCTCAGCGCGGTCGCCGCCACGCCTGCCGTCCTGATCGCCGGGCGGGGCCTGTGCGGGGCCGGAGCGGCCCTGATCATGCCCGCCACCATGTCCGTACTGGTCCACCTGTCCCCGCCCGGGGCGCGCGGCCGGGCGCTCGCGACCTGGACGCTCGCCGCGGGCCTCGGGGGCCTCGCGGGGAACGTCGGCGGCGGTCTGGCCGGGGAGTACCTGACCTGGCGCGCCCTGTTCTGGGCGGTGGTCCCCCTCGGCGCGCTGCTGGCGGCGGCGGTCGCCCGCACGGTCCCCCGTACGCCCGCCCGCTCCGACGCGGCCGTCGACCCGGCCGGTGCGGCGCTGCTCGCCGGGGCGCTCTTCGCGATGGTCTACGGGATCATCGAGGGGCCCGCGCACGGCTGGGGGTCACCGCGCGTGCTGACGGCCTTCGGTTCCGGGGCCGCGCTGCTCCTCGCCTTCACCGCCCACGCGTTCCGGGCCGCCCGGCCGCTGCTCGACCCCCGGATCTTCGCCTCGCGCAGGCTGCGGGCCGGGGCGCTCGGGATCGGCGCCGGGTTCTTCGGGCTGTTCGCGCTGTTCTACGTCAACGCGCAGTACCTCCAGTACGCCAAGGGGTTCTCCCCCGCGCAGACCGGCTTCGCGATCGTGCCGCTGACCGTCGGGATGGCCCTGGTGCCCCGGCTCGGCGTGCGGCTCCAGGAGCGGACGGGGCCCCGGCTGCCCGTCGGGGCGGGCCTGTTCCTGATCGGGGCGGGGCTGCTGCTGGTCTCCACCGCCGACGCGGGCACCCCGTACCCCGTGTACGCGCTCCACCTGCTGGTCCTGTCGGTGGGGACCGGACTGTGCGCGCCCTCGCTGACCCTGACGGTGGTCGCCGAGCTGCCCGCGCACCAGGCCGGCCTCGGTTCCGGGCTGAACACCGCGGCGCGCGAGATCGGGGCCGCCCTCGGGGTGGCCGTGGTCGGCACCGTACTGGCCTCCCGCTTCCACGGGGATCCGGGAGATCCGGCGCAGGTCGGCGCCTTCACCGACGCCATGGGGACGGCCCTGCGCGTGGTGGCCGCGCTCCTGCTCCTCGCCGCGGTCGCGGTGGTGGCCGGGTACCGCGGCTCAGGCGGCGGCCCCGCCGGGAAGCCGGGCGGGCGCCGGGGTGCGGCCACCGCCGCCGAGGGGGCATCCTGACGGGGTGACGGCGAGACCGGACGACCACGGCCCCGCTCCCTCCCGTGACGCCACGGCCCAGGCGCTCGCGCGGGCCACCGTCGAGGCGGTGGCGGCCGTGGGCGGGTACGCGGGCGGGGTCTACCTGCGCTCCGGCACCGAGGGGCTGCTCCGGATGGCGGTGCTGACCGGGCTCCCCGGCCGCCTGTTCCGGCCGTGGTGGCGGATGCACGCGAACCGCCCCTACCCGGTGGCCGAGGCCTTCCGGTCCGGTCAGGCCGTGCACCTGGCCGACGCGGAGGCGGCCATGCGGCGCTTCCCGCAGCTGATGGCCGGGCTGCCGTTCCCCTTCGCCTCGCTGTACGAGCCGGTGACCGCGGACGGGCAGCGGTTCGGCGTCCTGTTCGCCCTGCGCGCGGCGACCCCGGGGATCCCGGTCGGGGCCGTGGACCGCGAACGCCTGCGCGAGGCCGCCGACCGGCTGGCCCGCGAGCTGGCCGGGCGGACCGAGGGCGGGGACCCGGTGGTGTGGGACGGGGACCCGGTGGTCCTGCGGCCCCCGGCCGGGCACGCGGGCCCCCGCGAGGCCGTGGACCGGCTGGCGCAGGCGGTCCTGTCGGTGGACCGGCTGGGCCGGATCGGCTTCGTCAACTCCGCCGCCCAGGACCTGCTGGGCCTCGGCGAGCCGCAGCTGCTCGGGCGGGTCCTGTGGGAGGCGGTGCCCTGGCTCGGGCACCCGGCGTACGAGGATCACTTCCGGGCCGTCTTCATGTCCACCGAGCCGGTGCGCTTCGCCGCCCGGCGCGGCTGGCACCCGCCCGGGGACTGGCTGTCCGTGGTCCTGCACCCCGGGCCGGACGGGGTCACCCTGACGATCGGGGCCGGCGAGAAGCAGTCGTACGCGCCCGCGACGGTGGTCGAGCCGGCCGCGGGCCCCGGCTCGGCGGCGGACCGGGCCTCCGCGCTGTACCGGCCCGTCGCCCTCGCCATCGCGCTGACCGAGGCGGTCACGGCCCGCCAGGTGTCGGCGGTGGTGACCGAGGAGCTGCTGCCGGCCTTCGGCGGCCGCCAGCTGGCCATCTACCTCCTGGACGAGCGGCACCTGCACCTCGCGTGGGAGACCGGCTTTCCCACGGGCTTCCTCGACGGCTTCGACGGGGTGGGGGGGGGGGGGCGGCGGGCGGGGGGGGGGGGCCCCCCCCCCGGGGGGGGCCGGGCGGGGGGGGGGGGGGGGCCCCGGGACACCCACTCGAAGCCGGCGGGGTTGTTGGGGGGGATCTCGGGAGG
>NZ_JBVJGW010000017.1:132380-187644 GCF_055587105.1 Streptomyces sp. NPDC048461
GCTGAAGGCCGTCAAGTAGCACGCACGGCGCTGCCCGGTACGTGAGAGGGCCGGGGGGGGGGGTCCCCCCCCCCGGGCGGCGGGGCGCCGAGACCCTGACCTCGGGGCGGCCGCTGTTCTTCGAGTCGATGCAGCACCTGGCCGCCGCCTACCCGGGGATCCCGCTGGACGCCGACGTCGGGGCCCGCGCGTTCCTGCCGCTGATCGCCTCCGGGCGGCCGGTCGGCTCGTGCATCCTCGGCTTCGACGCGCCCCGCGGTTTCAGCGCGGAGGAGCGTACGGTGCTCACCGCACTGGCCGGGCTGATCGCGCAGGCCCTGGAGCGGGCCCGGCGCTACGACAGCGAGGCCGCGCTCGCCCGCGGGCTGCAGTCGGCGCTGCTGCCGCACCGGCTGCCGGTGCGCGACCACGTGCAGACGGTCGGCCGCTACCTGCCCGGCACCCTGGGCATGGACGTCGGCGGCGACTGGTACGACGTCGTCGAGACGGGAGCCGGACTGCTCGCCCTGGTCATCGGGGACGTCCAGGGACACGGGGTGGCCGCCGCGGCGACCATGGGCCAACTGCGCAGCGCCGTCAGGGCGTTCGCACTGAGCGGGAGCAGTCCCGAACAGGTGATGAGCGGCACGAACCAGCTCCTCATCGACCTGGACCCGGGCCAGTTCGCCAGCTGCTGCTACGTGCTGCTGGACCCGGAGACGGGCGCCGCCCGGGCCGTCCGCGCCGGGCACCCCCAGCCGTTGCTGCGGCACCCCGACGGCCGCACCGAGGTGCTGGACCTGGCGGGCGGGGTGGTGCTCGGCATCGACGCGGAGGCCTCGTACCCGGTGACGGAACTGCGCCTGGAGACCGGATCGGTGCTCGCCCTGTACACCGACGGGCTGGTGGAGGAGCCGGGCACCGACATCGACGTCGGGGTGGAACGGCTGCGCCTGTCGCTGTCCGCGGCCCGGCCGGCGCCGCTGACCGAGGCCGCGGACCGGTTGATCGGCGTGGCGGGAAGCACCGCGGACCGGCCGGACGACACGGCCCTGCTGCTGGCCCTGCGCACGCCATAGCGGTCCGCCCCCGGAGCCCTGCGGGCGGGCCTCAGGCGGCCCGGCCCGGGGCGGCGCGGGCGTACGCGTCGCCGGCGAGCAGTGCGTCCGCGACCATCGCGGCGGTCACCGGGAACGGCATGTTGTGGGTGGTCTCGCCGTCGGCGGTGGCCGCGCGCCCGACCGCGAGGAGCTCCTCGCGGCCGGCGTCGCCGAGGCCCACCTCGGCGAGCGTGGTCGGCAGGCCGACGGACCGGCTGAACCGCAGCCAGGTGTCCAGCTCCTCGGTGGGGGCGCCCTCCAGGACGAGTTGGGCGAGCGTGCCGATGTTGACCTTCTCGCCGTGCATCATCCGGTGGGTGCGGTCCGAGACGGTCAGGCCGTTGTGGATGCCGTGGGCGGCCGCCAGGCCGCAGGACTCGAACCCGAGGCCGGAGAGCAGGGTGTTGGCCTCGGTGACCTTCTCCAGGGCCGGGGTCACCACGTGCTGCTCGGCGGCGAGGCGGGCCTGCTGCCCGTACTCCATCAGCGTCTCCCAGCACAGCCGGGCCAGGCTGAGCGAAGCCCCGGTGGCGAGGCCGCCGGCCATCGCGGTGCGGTGCGCGGCGACGCAGACGCGCGCCTCGTACCAGGTGGCGAGCGCGTCGCCCATGCCGGAGACGATGAAGCGGCTGGGCGCGGCCGCGACGAGCGCGGTGTCGACGAGGACCAGGTTCGGGTTGCGCCGGAAGAAGGAGTAGCGCTCGAACGCGCCGCCCTCGGTGTAGAGGACGGCCAGCGCGCTCGTCGGCGCGTCCGTGGAGGCCACGGTGGGGGCGCTGACGACGGCGATGTCGCCCCGGGCGTGGCCGACGGCCTTGGCCGTGTCGATGGCGGTGCCGCCGCCTATGCCGATGACCACGTCCGCGCCGGCCCGCTCGGCGACCGCGGCGACCCGGTCGATCTCCCGCTGGGTGCACAGGCCGCCGAAGACCTCCTTCGTGAGGCGGACCCCGGCGGCGGCGAGGGAGTCGGTGACCGCGGTGTCGACGAAGCCCCACACCCCCTTGTCGGCGAGTACGACCGCGTTGCC
Organism: Streptomyces sp. NPDC048461; assembly: GCF_055587105.1. Taxonomy (NCBI): domain Bacteria; kingdom Bacillati; phylum Actinomycetota; class Actinomycetes; order Kitasatosporales; family Streptomycetaceae; genus Streptomyces; species Streptomyces sp. NPDC048461. Next base: position 134,490 of record NZ_JBVJGW010000017.1, read on the forward strand.
GCCGAGGTGTGCGGTGTGCTCGCCCAGGTCGTGCATCGCTCCGGCGCCCTGGACGTATTTCGGCGGGCTGATGAGCATGCGCGTACCGACGGTCTTCACAGCGAAACCTCCTGAAGGCGAATTCATTTCCGCATCTGCTTTTCATCCCTACCACGAATCCGCCGTTTCCCGGCAACGGCCGGGAACCCCTCTCCCCCAAGGGCCCTTCCGCGCCCGGACACGGGACCAAAGGCCCCCTCCACGGCGGGTGTCGTCCGAGGTAGCGTGCCTGGAAAGCGACAGGGGAACGCATCGTTCCTTTCGCCGTGAACCTTTTTGCATTTCCGTTTCAGAGTCGCGTCCACCACGAAGAAAGAGGCCCCGTGAAGAAGCTCATCAATTCCCCGGAGAGCGTCGTCGCCGACGCCCTGCACGGAATGGCCGCCGCCCATCCGGGGCTCTCGGTCGAGCCGGGGACGGGCATCGTGACGCGCGCCGGCGGGCCGGCGGCCGGAAAGGTGGCGGTGCTGTCGGGCGGGGGCAGCGGGCACGAGCCGCTGCACGCCGGGTTCGTGGGCCGCGGCATGCTCGCGGGCGCGGTGGCCGGTCCGGTGTTCACCTCGCCGGTGCCGGACGCCATCGCGCGGGCGACGGCCGCGGTCGACTCCGGCGCGGGTGTCCTGCACGTCGTGAAGAACTACACCGGCGACCTCCTCAACTTCGCAATGGCCGCGGAGGACTGCGAGGACGAGGGGGTCGCGGTCGAGCAGGTCGTCGTGGACGACGACGTCGCCGTGACCCCGGTGGCCGGCGGTCCGGGCCGCCGGGGCACCGGCGCCGTCCTGTTCGTGGAGAAGATCGCCGGAGCCCTCGCCGAGGAGGGCGCGCCGCTCGCCGACGTCGCCGCGGTCGCCCGCAAGGTCAACGCCCGCTCTCGGAGCTACGGCGTGGCACTGACCTCCTGCACCACGCCCGCCAAGGGCGGCCCCAACTTCGCGCTCGGCGAGCAGGAGATCGAGCTCGGCATCGGGATCCACGGCGAGCCGGGCCGGGAACGGCGGACCCTGATGTCCGCCGCCGCGACCGCCGAGGCGATGCTCGACGCCGTCCTGGCCGACCTGCCCGAGGAGTCCGGCGACCCGGTGATCCTGCTGGTCAACGGCCTCGGCGGGACCCCGCCGATCGAGCTGTACGTGATGCGCGCCGAGGCCGGGCGGGTGCTCGCCGAGCGCGGGATCACCGTGGCCCGCTCGCTGGTCGGCTCGTACGTCACCAGCCTGGACATGGCCGGCTGCACCCTCACCCTGTGCCGCGCCGACGAGGAGCTGCTGCGGCTGTGGGACGCACCCGTGGACACCCCGGCCCTGCGCTGGGGCTGCTGAGACCCCGCTCCCGCCCCGACCCGCGTCCCCCGTCCGATCCGCCGCGCACCGCGCACCCCCCACAGGAGCACCCCATGACCACCCTTCAGGCCGACCCGCCGGTCCTGGACACCGCGTACTTCCGCCGCTGGCTCGCCGAGGCAGACCGTCTCGTACGGCGTGACAGCGCGCGGCTGACCGAGCTCGACGCCGTCATCGGCGACGGGGACCACGGGGCGAACCTGGTACGGGGCTTCGGCGCCGTCGGCGAGGCGGTGGCCGAGGCCCGGCCGCAGACCCCCGGGGCCCTGCTGACCCTGGCCGGAACCACCCTGACCAACACCGTCGGCGGGGCCTCGGGCCCGCTGTTCGGCACCGCACTGCGGCGCACCGGCAAGGTGCTCGGCGAGAGCGCGGCGCCGACCGGTCTCGAACTGGCCGCCGCGCTCGGCGCGGGCCTGCGCTCCGTGCAGAAGCTGGGCGGCGCGGAACTCGGCGACGCCACCCTGGTGGACGCGCTGGCGCCCGGGGTGGCCGCCCTGTCGGAGGCGGTGGCGGCCGGACTCCCGCTGCGCGAGGCCCTGGACGGCGCCTGCCGGGCCGCCCGTGAGGGCGCCGACGCCACGGCCGGGCTGTCGGCCCGCAAGGGCAGGGCCAGCTATCTCGGCGAGCGCAGCGTCGGCCACCAGGACGCCGGCGCCAACTCCGTGGTACTGCTCATGGAGGCGCTGCGCACCGCGGTCGACGCGGAGCCGGCGGCGGCCGTGGACTCCGGGGCCGCCGCCGCGGGCTCCGGCGCGGAACCCGTTGTACGGCCCGCCGCGGAATCCGGGACCGGCGCGGGCGCCGGGAGGGCGGCCGGGACCGGGACCGCCCGGGTCGGCGTGGTCCTGGTCTCGCACAGTGCCGCGGTCGCCGCGGCGGTGGCCGAACTGACCGGCGCCCTGCTGGGCTCCGTCGCCCCGGCCCCGCTCAGCGTCGCGGGCGGGACCCGGGACGGCGGGGTCGGAACGAGCGCGGAACTGGTCCTGGCCGCCGTCCGGCGGGTCGACGAGGGGCAGGGGGTGGCCGTGCTGTGCGACTTGGGCAGCGCGGTGCTCACCATGAAGTCCCTGCTCGGCGAGGACCCCTCCCCGCTGCCGGCCGGCACCCGGATCGTGGACGCCCCGTTCCTGGAGGGCGCCGTCGCCGTCACCCTGACCTCGGCCCTCGGCGGCGACCTGGAATCGGTGCTGGCCGCCGCCGAGGACGCGCGCCGCTACCGCAAGCGCTGACCGGCCGTCCGCTGCGGGGCGCCCGGGACCACGAGGGCGTCCAGCGGCTCGGGGGCGGCGGCCGGGGCCTCCTCCCGGGCCGCTCCGGCCGAGGCGGAGCGGCCGCCGCAGAGCGCCTCGTCGAGGAGTTCACCGAAGGCGGCGTCGACCGGGTGCGGGATCGGGACGCCGTGCGCGTCGAAGCGCTGGTACTTCATCAGGTTGTACCCGACGGCGTACTGCCGCTTGCCGTCGGCGCTGCTCAGCGCCGAGGTGCCGGCCCCCCACACCCCGCCGTCGTGGCCCCAGACGGGTCCGCAGCGCGTGTCGGCGGAGTAGATGCCGAGTCCGTAGCGCAGGACGACGGTGCCGTCCCCGTCCTTGACCGGCACCGTCGTGCGCATCTCGCGGAGCTGCGCGGCGGGCAGCAAGTCGCCCTGGAGCAGGGCCCGGTAGAAGGTGTTCAGGTCCTGGGTGGTGGAGATCAGCGCGCCGGCCGCGCCGGCCATCGTCATGTTGTACTCGCTGTAGTCGCGCGGCGGGTCGATCAGCCCGTAGAAACTCTCGTACATCTTCGCGTGCGGGCCCCGGATGCGCGGATCGGTGCCGGGGAAGTAGGTGTTCCGGAGCCCGGCCCTGCGGATCACGTTCTTCGTGACGACCTCGTCCGGGTCCTGGCCGGTGACCTTGCGCAGCAGTTCGCCCAGCAGGATGTAGTTGGTGTTCGAGTAGGACCAGTCCGCTCCGGGTTCGAAGAGCTGCGGCTGGTCGACGCCGTGCGCGATCAGCTCGTCGGGACGCAGCGTCCGGTGGCGGAAGGCGTCGAGGTCCTTCGTGGATCCCTCCTTCAGGGAGGGGAAGGCCTCGGGTATGTAGTCGGCTATCCCGCTGGTGTGGTTGAGCAGCATCCGTACGGTGATCTTGCGGCCGCGCTCACCGGGGACGAGGGCGGGGAGGTAGTCGCCGACCGGCCGGTCGAGGCGGATGCGGCCCTTGGCGTCCTGCTGGAGCACGGCGACCGCGGTGAAGGACTTGGTGACGCTGCCGACGCGGTGGCGCAGGTCGGGGCGGGCGGGCCGGCCTGTCGTGACGTCGGCGACACCGGTGGCCCCGTTCCACTGCGCCCGTCCGTCGCGCACGGAGGCGTACGCCCCGTACATCCCGGCGTCGCGGACGGCGTCGAGCCGCCGGTCCAGCGCGGTCCGGTCGATCCCGCCGGCCGGCGCGGCGGCGTGCGCCGCGGGGACCGCACCGGCCGACAGGGCCAGGGCGACGGCGGCCGCGGCCCCCGTGTTCCGTAACCGTCGGCGCCGGTCGAAGCGTGCGAGAGGCATGCCGGTCTCCCCAAGTCTCCAGCCCCGCAGGGCAGTCGGACGATCTTCCGCCCTTCGATTCTGTCGGCCGGCCGGCGGCCCCCCATCACCCCCGAGGACGATTGCGGCGCACGCCGCGTGCACCCCGGGGACGAGGCGCGCCTCCGCCGCAGTGACGGGATTCAGCGGGACAGGGTGGTGGCCGCCAGGGTGAAGGAGTGGCCCGCCGGGTCGCCGAACAGGCGGGCGTCGCGCGGGCCTTCGCCGACGTCGACGGCCAGGGGGCGGGCACCGAGGGAGACGGCCTCCCGCTCGGCCTCGTCCAGGTCCTCGGGGGCCACGAGGATGCGCAGGTGCGCTTGTTGGGAGTCCTCCGGGCGCGGCCAGCTCGGCGGTGCGTAGCCGTGGTCCCGGCACAGGGCGAGGTGGACGCCGGCGTCGCCGACGACCTCCACGATGTCCGGGCCGTCCCCCGCCCGCACTTCGGCGCCCAGCAGCTCGGCGTAGAAGGCGGCGAGCGCTTCGGGATCGGCGCAGTCCAGTACGAGAATGCTCGTCTTCGCGACAGTCATGGCCCGCGCTTACCCGCCGTGCCCCTCCGTACGCGGTGCGCAGGGCCTTCCCCGCGGGCCGGGATGTCGGTGGCCCTTGGTAGAACTGGTGTCGCACCGGCCGCTCGCCCGAACGGCCCGTTCACCCCTCAGGAGCAGCGCATGAGCCAGGTAGCACACCTCTCGGAGCTGGGCGGGCTGCCCGCCTTCGACTTCCCCGCCCCGGGGGACGAGCGGGCCCTGCCCGAGGCCGGCGCCGTCGCCTGGCGGGTGCGCGCCGACGAGCACGACACGGAGGAGACCTGGAGCGAGGCCTGGGCCCGCTTCACGGCCGCCGTGGACACCCGCCGGGTCACCGCGCTGATCGTGGGCGTCTGGGAGGAGTCGTACGAGGTCTCCAGCGCGGCCGTCGTGTCCGCCCTCGTCGCGGCCGCCGGCGACTTCCCGCTGCTGCGGCACCTCTTCTTCGGGGACATCGAGGGCGAGGAGTCCGAGATCTCCTGGATCCAGCAGTCGGACGTCACCCCGCTCCTGCGGGCCTTCCCGGAGCTGCGCGAGTTCGGGGTGCGCGGCGGTACGGGGCTGGAGCTGGCACCCGTGAAGCACACGGAGTTGCGGAAGCTGGTGGTGCAGACCGGCGGGCTGCCCAGGGAGGTGGTGCGCGGCGCCGCCGCGAGCGACCTGCCCTCCCTGGAGGTCCTCGACCTGTGGCTCGGCACCTCCGAGTACGGCGCGGACAGCGGGGCCGAGGACCTGGCGCCGATCCTCTCGGGCGAGCGGCTCCCGGCCCTGCGCCACCTCGCCCTGCGCAACAGCGAGATCCAGGACGCGGTGGCCGTCGCGGTGGCGGGCGCCCCCGTGGTGGGACGGCTGGAGACCCTGGACCTGTCCATGGGCATCCTCACCGACGAGGGCGCGACCGCCCTGCTGGAGGGCGGGTCCCTCACTCACCTGGCCCGCCTGGACCTCGACCACCACTACATCGGCGCGGACCTCCAGGAGCGGCTGCGCGCGGCGCTGGAGCCGCACGGCGTCCTCCTCGCCCTGGAGGCGGGCGACGCGCACGAGTACGACGGGACGGTCTACCGGTACGTCGCGGTGTCGGAGTGACCCAGGGCCCGCCGACAGCCCTGCCGGCCGCCGCGCCGGCGGTCGTCGGCAACCCGGCGGGCCGCCGCGTGGCGCTCTACCAGGACGCCGTCCGCGCCCGCGGTCTGCCCGCGGCCCGCGTGGTGGCCTGGCGCGACGTCCTGGACGGCTCCGCCCGGTTCCGGCCGGGCGAGACCGTGCGGATCGACTCGCCGGGCGAGGACCCCGAGGTCGAGCGGCTGCTGCGCGGGGTGTCCGACCCGACCCGGGTGGAGGGCACCGCCCGCTGGTACGACCGGTTCACCGCGGCCGTGGACGCCGTGGCGGCCGGGGTCGCGGAGGCCGGGGGCCGGCTGCTCACCACCCCGGCGGACCTCGCCGCGCTGTTCGACAAGCGCCGGTGCCACCACGCCCTGGACCGGGCGGGGGTCCCCGTGCCGGCCTCCCCGACCTCCGGCCCCGGGGCGACGCCGGTGCGCGGCTGGGCGGACGTGCGGGAGGTCCTCGCGCGGCCCGGCCTGCGCCGGGTGTTCGTGAAGCTCGCGCACGGGTCGTCGGCCTCCGGCGTGGTGGCCCTCGAAGCGGGCGCGGGCGGCCGGTTCCGGGCGACGACCTCGGTGGAGCGCACCTCCTCCGGCGCCCTGCACAACTCGCTGCGGGTGCGCCGGTACGAGGACGAGCACGTGATCGGCGCCGTCCTGGACGCGCTCGCCCCCGACGGCCTGCACATCGAGCGGTGGCTGCCGAAGGCCTCCCAGGGGGGCCGCTGCGCCGACCTGCGGGTGGTGACGGTCGCGGGCCGCGCCACGCACGCCGTCGTCCGCACCGCCCGCGGCCCGATGACCAACCTGCACCTCGGCGGCGCGCGCGGCGACCTCGGCGCCGCCGTCGCGGCCGTCACCGCGGCGGGAGGCAGCTGGGAGCGCGACGCGCTCGCCGTCTGCGAACGCGCCGCGGCCGTCTTCCCGGCCACCCTCTGCACGGGGGTGGACCTGCTGCCCGCGACCGGCTGGCGCCGGTTCGCCGTCGGCGAGGTCAACGCCTTCGGAGACCTGCTGCCCGGGCTGGCCGGGCTTCCCGGCTCGCCCGCCGAGGGTCTCGACACCTATGCGGCCCAACTGGCCGCCGTACACGCACCGGCACGACAGGACCACCATGCACCCCGCACCGCCCGCCCCTGACATGAACGAGGTCGTCGGCCGCGACGACCTGCTGCTCGTCACCCTCGACACCCTGCGGTACGACGTCGCCGTCCGGCTGGCCGCCGAGGGCCGCATCCCGCACCTCGCCGCGCACCTGCCCGGCGGCGCCTGGGAACGCCGGCACGCTCCGGGCAGTTTCACCTACGCCTCCCACCAGGCGATGTTCGCCGGATTCCTGCCGACTCCGGCCGGTCCGGGGCCGCACCCGAGGCTGTTCGCCGCCCGGTTCGGGGGCAGCGAGAGCACCGCCGGGCGCACCTGGGTGTTCGACACCCCGGACCTGGTGTCGGGGCTGGCCGGGGCGGGCTACCGCACCGTGTGCGTGGGCGGGGTCGGATTCTTCAACCGGGCCGGAGCACTGGGCTCCGTACTGCCCGGGATGTTCCAGGAGAGCCACTGGGAGCCGGAGTTCGGGGTGGCTTCCCCGGCCTCCTTCGAGGCGCAGGTGGCCCGCGCCGAGCAGGTGGTGGCCGCGCTTCCGGCGGACCGGCGGCTGTTCCTCTTCCTGAACGTGTCGGCGATGCACCAGCCGAACTGGTTCCACCTGGACGGAGCGACGGCCGCGGACGGGGACTCGTGGGAGTCGCACGCGGCCGCGCTGGAGTACGTGGACCAGCACATCGGCCGGCTGTTCGACGCGATGCGCTCGCGCCGCCGGTGCTTCGCGATCGTGTGCTCCGACCACGGGACGACCTACGGGGACGACGGGTACACCGGGCACCGCCTGGCGCACGAGGCCGTGTGGACCGTCCCGTACGCCCAGTTCTCCCTGGAGCCGCCGCGACCGCGGTGCGCCCCCGTACCGAAGGAGGCGGCCGCAGGATGACCACCGGCACCGACACGGCGACCCCGTACGAGAGTTACGTGTACGCCTACCCTCACAAGACCGCGTACCGGCCGCTGCCCGAGCGGCCGGGTCTGCACGGCCTGTGGGCGGACCAGCCGAAGCACGCGCTCTCGCTCTACCTGCACGTCCCGTTCTGCGAGGTCCGCTGCGGGTTCTGCAACCTGTTCACCCGGATCGGCGCCCCGGAGGGGCTGACCACCGCCTACCTCGACGCGCTGGAGCGCCAGGCGGGCGCGGTCCGCGAGGCCCTCGACGGCGCCGGCGGCGGGCCGGTCCGGTTCGCGGCGGCCGCCTTCGGGGGCGGCACGCCGACGTTCCTGACCGCCTCCGAGCTGGAACGGCTCTGCGACATCGCGGAGAAGAGTGCCGGCGCCGACCTGCGGGCGGTCCCGCTGTCGGTGGAGGCCTCGCCGTCCACCACCACGGCGGACCGCCTCGCGGTCCTCGCCGACCGGGGCACGACCCGGCTGAGCCTGGGCGTGCAGAGCTTCGTACCGCAGGAGGCGCGGACGGCGGTCCGCCCGCAGAAGCGCGCGGACGTGGAGGCGGCGCTGTCGCGGGTCCGGGACGCGGGCATCCCGGTGCTGAACATCGACCTGATCTACGGCATCGACGGCCAGACCGAGGACAGTTGGCGGTACTCCCTGGACGCCGCGCTCGCCTGGCGCCCGGAGGAGCTGTACCTGTACCCGCTGTACGTACGCCCCCTGACGGCGCTGGGCCGCCGCGCCGACGAGCCCGGCGAGCCCGCCGAGAGCTGGGACGACCAGCGGCTGCGCCTGTACCGGGCCGGCCGGGACCACCTGCTGGCCGCCGGGTACGAGCAGGTGTCGATGCGGATGTTCCGCCTGCCGGGTGCTCCGGCGGCGGGCGCCGACGACTACGCGTGCCAGACCGACGGCATGGTGGGGCTGGGCTGCGGAGCCCGCTCCTACACCTCCGAGCTGCACTACTCCTTCGACTACGCGGTGGACATGCGGGAGATCCGCGGCATCGTCGACGACTACGTGGCGCGGCCGCGGGCGGACTTCGCGCGGGCGGAGTACGGCCGGTGGATCGACGCGGACGAGGCCCGGCGGCGGCACCTGATGCAGTCGCTGCTCCAGGCGGCGGGCATGCCCGTGGCGGAGTACCGGGAGCGGTTCGGCGCAGACCCCCGGGAGGACTTCCCGGCCGAGCTGGGGGCGTTCGCGGCGCGCGGCTGGCTGACGGACGACCCGGGCCTGCTCCGGCTGACCCCCGAGGGGCTCGCGCACTCGGACGCGGTCGGTCCGGCGCTGTTCTCGGCGGAGGTACGGGCCGCCATGGCCGCGTACGCGCGCAAGTGACGGGCCCGCGGGGCCCGCAGGGGGTTGCCGAGGAGGTCCCGGAACGGCCGCGGGACCTCACCGTGCTCTACCGGGGGCCGCTGGCCTCCTGCGACTACGACTGCCCGTACTGTCCGTTCGCCAAGCGCCGGGACAGCCGCGACACGCTGGCCGCCGACCGGGCCGCGCTGGAGCGGTTCGCCGCCTGGGCGGCCGGGAACACCGGCGACCGGCTCTCGGTGCTGTTCACCCCGTGGGGCGAGGGCCTGGTCCGCTCCTGGTACCGGCGCACCCTGGTGGAGCTGTCGCACCTGCCGCACGTCCGGCGGGTCGCCATCCAGACGAACCTGAGCGGCCGCACCGGGTGGACCGCCGCCGCCGATCCGGACACGCTCGCGCTCTGGTGCACCTACCACCCGGGACAGACCCCGTACGAGCGCTTCCTCGGCCGGTGCCGGGAACTGTCGGACGGCGGGATCCGCTTCAGCGTGGGCGTCGTCGGCCTGCCGGAGCACCTGGCGGAGGCCCGGAGGCTGCGGGCGGCGCTCCCGCCGGAGGTCTACCTGTGGGTGAACGCCGCCGAGGGGCACACCTACACCGATCCGGAGGCCGCCCGCTGGACGGCGCTGGACCCGCTGTTCGCGTACAGCCGCCACCCCCACCGCTCGGCGGGCCTGCCCTGCCGGACCGGCGAGTCGGTGATCTCGGTGGACGGCGACGGCACGGTCCGCCGCTGCCACTTCGTGCAGACGGAGCTGGGCAACCTGTACGACGGCTCGTACCGGGCGGCGCTGCGCCCGCGGGCCTGCCCGCTGACGGCCTGCGAGTGCCACATCGGCTACGTCCACCTGGAGACGCTGCCGCTGTACGACGTCTTCGCGGGCGGCGTGCTCGAACGCATCCCGGCGTCCGGCACGGCGGCGAGCCCACCCCCCGCGGCCGGCCCGCGCTTCCCGGACCTGCCGCTCGTACGGCGCTGACACCCCCGCCTCCGCCGCCCGGCCGGAGGGCCGGAGGGCCGGAGGGCCGCTGCGTAGACTCCGGCGCACCGGGACCGCGCGGTCCCGCAGGGCGTGGGGCCGTGGCAGAGCGGCCCATTGCGATCCCGGGCACCGGAGGTCCCCGGTGCCCGGGACTGGGCCGTCACCGCCGGACCTGGCGGACGGCCCCGCGGGTTCGAATCCCGCCGGCCCCACACCCGGTCCGCGCCGCACCCGGTCCGCCCCGCACCCGGTCCGCGCGGCACGCGGACCCCGGACCCGGCACGGCCGCTGGCCTGATCGCGCCGCCGGGGCCTATGATCCGCGGCATGGCCGTCACCGTCACCCCGCGCCTCCTGTCGCGCTCCTGTTGTCGCAGCTGACGCCTGCCCCGCTCCGGGTACCGCACCGCTCCCTCGCGTGACGGGCCGTCCCCGGGCAGCCGCTCCGGACGGATTCCGGCCGGGCTCCGGCCCCCGGGCGATCCCCGCCCGGAGCCCCTTCCCCCGCGGCCGCGCATCCCGCGGCCCCGCTCCCCCCGAAGCCCGGCCCCTGCCCCGCCGCACGGGTCCGCTTCCGTCCCGCTTCCGCGTCGTTCCACGTCCCGCAAGGAGCCCTTCCCATGAGCCTTCCCACCACCCTCACCGCCGGCCAGGTCCTCTCGCGCCCCGAGGAGTTCACGGTCATCGACGTCCGCACGCCGGGCGAGTACGCCTCCGGCCACCTCCCCGGCGCGGTGAACATCCCGCTCGACCGGATCACCCCCTCCCTGCCCGAGCTGCGGCGCGCCGCCGAGGACAAGGGCCTGCTGCTCGTCTGCGCCACCGGCGCCCGCTCCGAGAACGCCGCCCGCACCCTCGCCTCGCACGGCATCCCGTCCACCAGCCTGACCGGTGGCACCCGCTCCTGGTCGGCGGGCGGGCACGGCCTCGACTACCCCGCCGAGGGCCGCCGGTCGGTCTGGGCCATGGAGCGTCAGGTACGGGTCACCGCGGGCTCGCTCGTCCTGCTCGGCCTGCTCCTCGGCCTTCTGGTGCACCCGGCGTTCCAGCTGCTCTCCGCCGGCGTCGGCGCCGGGCTCGTCTTCTCCGCGCTCACCGACACCTGCGGCATGGCGCTGGTGCTCGGCCGCCTCCCCTTCAACCGGCGCCGCTGAGCCCGGACCGTACCGAACTCCGGAACGGAAACGTCCAGCATCCGGACCCGGCTTGTCCCGGCCCGCCCGACAACGACAGGATGCGGCCATGGCCCCTGTACTCGTATCGCGTCGTCACGTGGATCTGCTGCGTGTCTCGACCATGCTCTGTCGGGCCGACTCCTCCCGTACGCACGGCTGTTGATCTGCTGATCCGCCGCTCCTGACCCGTACGGACACCCGCGCACCCTTCGCGCACCCCCTGACACACCCGTCCCGGCGCGTTTCCCCGCGCCCGGACTCCGCCTGCCCCCCTGCCCGTGTACACGTGCCACCGCCCTCCTGTACGGCGGCGGCGCGCGGCCCGGCGCTGCTCCGACGAGGTTCACCCATGCCGGAAAACCCCCTCCTGCTGCACTGGTTCCTGCCCACCGGCGGGGACGGCCGCGACCCCGGCGGCGTCACCGCCGTCCAGGGCCGTACGGGCGCCGCGACCCGGCGGCCCGCCGACGTCCCCTACCTGGCCCAGGTGGCCCGCGCCGCCGAGCAGGCCGGCTTCCATTCGCTGCTCACGCCCGTGGGCCTGGGCTGCGTCGACCCGTGGATCCTGACCGCCGCCCTCGCGCAGCACACGACGCGCATCGGCTTCCTGGTGGCCTTCCGCGCCGGGTTCGCCAGCCCCACGCTGATCGCCCAACAGGCCGACGCCTTCCGCCGGTTCGCGGGCGGACGACTCGCCCTGAACGTGGTGACCGGCGGCGATCCGGCGGAACAGCGCGCCTACGGGGACCGGCTGGAACACGATGCCCGCTACGCCCGCACCGACGAGGTGATGGCCGTGCTCCGGGACCTGCTCGACGGGAAGCAGGTGGACCACGACGGGGCCCACCTGCGGATCGAGGGGGCCCGGCTCACCGATCCGGAGCTCCGGCACCCGGTCCCCCTGTACTTCGGCGGGGCCTCCCCCGCCGCCGAGGAGGTCGCCGCCCGGCGGGCCGACGTGCAGCTGCTGTGGGGCGAGCCACCGGCCGCGGTCGCCGCACGGGTGGCCCGGCTGCGGGACCGGGCGCGGGCGGCGGGCCGCACCGTACGGTTCGGGCTGCGCCTGCACGTGATCACCCGGGACACGGCCGACGCGGCCTGGGCGGAGGCGGACCGGATCCTGGCCGGCCTGGACCCGGCGGCCGTACGGGCGACGCAGGAACGGTTCGCCGCCATGGACTCCACCGGGCAGGCCCGGATGACGGCGCTGCACGGCGGGGTCGCGGACGCGGCCCGGCTGACCGTGTCGCCGAACCTGTGGGCGGGCATCGGCCTGGTCCGCGAGGGCGCCGGGACCGCGCTGGTCGGCTCGCACGACGAGGTGGCCGCGCGGCTCGCCGAGTACCGGGCCCTGGGCATCGACGAGTTCGTCCTGTCCGGCTACCCGCACCTGGAGGAGGCGTACCGGGTCGGCGAGGAGGTCGCCCCGCGGCTGCGCGCCCTGACCGGGGCGGGGGCCGGCGCATGACGACGCTGACGACGGAGGCCGGCAAGGACCGGCGCCGGGAGCCCGCCGCCCCGCCGGCCGGGGAACCCTCCCCGCGCCGGCGCCGGCTGCACGAGGCGCTGCGCTGGGGCGCGTTGCGGATCACGGCGCTGGCGGTGCTCCTCGCGGCCTGGCAGGCGGTGGTCTCCGCCGGGATCTGGCCGAGGGTGCTGGTGCCGTCGCCCGGCGAGGTGTGGCGGCAGTTCCTGCTCGCCTCGACCGTGCACGACGGGGTGCGGGGCGTCGGCGGGCACCTGCTGATCGAGCACCTGGGGGTGAGCCTGGGCCGGATCGCCACCGGCTCCGGGTACGCCGTCCTCGCCGGGGTGCCGCTGGGGCTGCTGATCGGTACGGTCCGGCCGCTGGCCGTCGTACTGGAGCCGGCGGTGACCTTCCTGCGGACCCTGCCGCCGCTCGCGTACCTCTCGCTGCTCGTCATCTGGTTCGGCATCGACGAGGCCCCGAAGATCTGGCTGCTGGTGATCGCCGCGCTGCCGCCGATCGCCGCGGCCACGGCGGCGGCGGTGCGGACGGTGCCCGGACAACTCGTCGAGGCCGCACGGGCCCTGGGCTCGGGGCCGGTGGCGCTGCTGCTGTCCGTACGGCTGCCGTCGGCGCTGCCCGAGATCCTCACCGGCGTCCGGATCGCGGTCGGCGTCGCGTACACCTCCGTCGTGGCGGCGGAGACCATCAACGGCGTCCCCGGCATCGGCGGCATGATCCGCGACGCCCAGCGCTACAACCAGACCGCGCTGGTGATCACCGGCATCATCGCCATCGGCCTGTCCGGGATCGCGCTGGACGCCCTGCTGCGCCTCGTCGAACGCGTCGCGGTCCCGTGGCGCGGCCGGACCTGAATCCGCGCCCCGTCCTCCACCACCCCCTGCCCGACCCGAGCACGTCCCGAACCTCACACCGGAGTTCCGCCATGCCCAGAATCCTGTCCCGCCGGACCGTCCTGCTCGCCGCGGCGGTCGCACTGACCGCCTCCACCACCGCCGCGTGCGGCAGTGACGGCGATGCGGGCGGGCGGACCACCGTACGGATCGCGTACCAGTCGATACCCAACGCCGACCTGGTGGTGAAGAACCAGAAGCTGCTGGAGAAGGCGCTGCCCGACGTCGACGTGAAGTGGGTCAGGTTCGAGTCCGGCGGCGACGTCAACACGGCGGTCGTCGCCGGCGCGGTGGACCTGGGGCTGGCCGGTTCGAGCCCGGTCACCAAGGGGCTGTCGGCGCCGCTGAACATCCCGTACAAGGTGGTCTGGATCCACGACCTGATCGGCGACAACGAGGCGCTCGTCGCCAAGTCCGGCATCAACTCGGTGCAGGAGCTGGCCGGGAAGAAGGTGGCGACACCGTTCGGGTCGACGGCCCACTACTCGCTGCTCGCCGCCCTGACCGCGGCCGGGGTCGATCCGTCCGCCGTGCAGACCATCGACCTCCAGCCTCAGGACGCCCTCGCCGCGTGGAAGCGGGGGGACATCGACGCCGCGTACGTGTGGACGCCGACGCTGGGCGAGCTGCGGGCGGACGGCAAGGTGCTCGTCAGCAGCCGGCAGCTGGCGCAGCAGGGCAAGCCCACCGCCGACCTGGGCGTGGTGACGAACGCGTTCGCCGCGAAGCACCCTGAGGTGGTCACCGCGTGGATCAAGGCGCAGGACCAGGCCGTGACCCAGGTCCGCACCGCCCCCGACCAGGCCGCGAAGTCCATCGGCGCCGAACTCGGGCTGCCCGCCGACGAGGCGAAGCAGCAGCTGTCGGAGCTGGTGCTGCTGAGCGCGAAGGAACAGACGGGTCCCGAGTACCTCGGCACGCCCGGCGCCCCGGGCCGGCTGGCGGCCAACCTGCGCGACGCGGCGGTCTTCCTGAAGGGGCAGAAGGCGGTCGACGCGGTGCCGGACGAGGCGGCGTTCGGGCGGGCGCTCGCGGTGGAGGAGCTCGGTCGTGCCGCGAACTGACGCTCCCGCCCGCGACGTCGCGGTCGTCGACCTGTCGGGGGTGGCCGTCCGGTACGGTTCGGCGCGGCAGCCGGTGACGGCACTGGAGGGCGTGGACCTGAGGATCACGGCGGGCGAGTTCGTGGTCCTGGTCGGGCCCTCCGGCTGCGGCAAGACGAGCCTGCTGCGGGTGGTCGCGGGCTTCGAGCGGCCCTCGTCGGGCACCGCCCTGGTACGGGGCGCGGCCCCGCGGCCGGGCGGGGGCGCGGGGGTGGTGTTCCAGCAGCCGCGCCTGTTCCCCTGGCGGACGGTCGGCGGGAACATCGGCTTCGCCCTGGCCCGGCAGGGGGTGCCGCGCGCCGCGCGGGTCGGGCGGATCGCGGAACTCCTGGAGCGGGTGGGTCTGCCGGGGACGGCGGGCCGGCGCACCTGGGAGCTGTCGGGCGGACAGCAGCAGCGGGTCGCGCTGGCACGTGCGCTGGCCGCGGAGCCGGAACTCCTGCTGATGGACGAGCCGTTCGCGGCGCTCGACGCGCTGACCCGGGAGCGGCTCCAGGAGGAGGTCCGCACGCTGGCCGGGCGCCTCGGCACGACCGTGCTGTTCGTGACGCACTCCGCGGAGGAGGCGGTACTGCTCGGCTCCCGGGTGCTGGTGATGGCGGCGGGCCCGGGACGGGTGGTGGCCGAACTGCCGGTCGGGCTCGACCGGGACCCGGACACGGACGTCTCCGCCCTCCGGGCCTCGGCCGAGTTCGCCCGCCTGCGGGGGCGGCTGACCGAGGCCGTGCGGGTTCCGTAGGCCCGCCCGGGCGGAGGCGGCTTCGGCGGCGCGCTACGGCGTCTTCACGGCCGCCTCCCCCCGGGCGAGGGTGAGCGCGGTGTTCACCAGTCCGACGTGGCTGAACGCCTGCGGGAAGTTGCCGAGTTGGCGTCCCGCAACCGGGTCGTACTCCTCGGCGAGCAGGCCCACGTCGTTGCACACGGACAGCAGCCTCTCGAAGAGGGCGCGGGCCTCCTTGTCCCGGCCGATCAGGTGCAGCGCGTCCGCCAGCCAGAACGAGCAGGCCAGGAAGGCTCCTTCGTCGCCGGGCAGTCCGTCGACGGAGGGACCCTCGGTGGTGTAGCGGCGGACCAGGCCGCTGCGCCCGAGCTCGGCCTGGACCGCGGCGACCGTGCCGACGACGCGCGGGTCGTCGGGCGGCAGGAAGCCGACGCGCGGGATGAGCAGGGTGGCGGCGTCGAGCTCGCTGGAGCCGTAGTACTGGGTGAAGGTGTTGCGCTCCGGGTCGTAGCCGTTCTCGCAGACGTCGCGGTGGACCTCGTCCCTTATGGTCCGCCAGCGCTCGATGTCGCCGGGCAGCGAGGGCTCGCGCTCCAGGGTGCGCACGGCCCGGTCGGCGGCGACCCAGGCCATCACCTTGGAGTGGACGAAGTGGCGTCGCGGGCCGCGCACTTCCCACAGGCCCTCGTCGGGCCGGCGCCAGTTGCGCTCCAGGAAGTCGAGCAGCGCGAGCTGGAGGTTCCAGGCGTGCGGCTCGGCGTCGAGGCCGGTGGCGCGGGCCAGGTACAGCGAGTCGATGACCTCGCCGTACACGTCGAGCTGGAGCTGGTCCACGGCCGCGTTGCCGACGCGGACCGGTGCGGAGGATGCGTAGCCCCGCAGCCACGGCAGGTCCGTCTCGGGGATCCGGCGCTCGCCCGCGATCCCGTACATGATCTGGAGGTCGGCGGGGTCGCCGGCGACGGCGCGCAGCAGCCAGGCCCGCCAGGCGCGGGCCTCGTCGAGGAAGCCGGTGGCGAGCAACGACCCGAGGGTGAGGGTGGAGTCGCGCAGCCAGCAGTAGCGGTAGTCCCAGTTGCGGACGCCACCGAGTTCCTCGGGGAGGGAGGTGGTGGCCGCGGCGGCGATGCCTCCGGTGGGCGCGTAGGTCAGGGCCTTGAGGGTGATCAGGGAGCGCTTCACCGCCTCCTGGTAGGGGCCCTCGTAGGTGCACTGGCAGGACCAGTCGCGCCAGTCGGCGAGGCTGGTCTCCAGCGCGGCGTACGGGTCGATCGGATCGGGGCGGGGTTCGTGCGAGGGGTGCCAGGTGAGGACGAAGGCGGCGCGCTCCCCGGCGGCGACGGTGAACTCGGAGCGGGTGCTGTTGTCCTCGCCCCAGGTGTGCACGTGCGGTTCGCTGCGGAACCAGGCGGAGTCGGGTCCGGCGACGGCGACGCGCTCGCCGTCGACACGGCGGACCCAGGGCACGACGTGGCCGTAGTCGAACCGCAGGCGCAGCATGCTGCGCACGGTGACTTCGCCGGTGAGGCCCTCGACGATCCGGACGACGTCGGGTGCGGTGTCGCGCTGCGGCATGAAGTCGACGACCTTGAACGTGCCGTCCTCGGTCTCCCAGTACGACTCCAGGACCAGCGTGCCGTCCACGTAGGCGCGGCGGGTGCACCGCTCGCCGGGCGCGGCGCCGGCCGGGGCGATGCGCCAGTGGCCGTTGTCCTCTTCCCCGAGGAGCTTCGCGAAGCAGGCCGCCGAGTCGAAGCGCGGCAGGCACAGCCAGTCGATGGACCCGTCGCGGCCGACGAGCCCACTGGTCATCAGGTCGCCGATGAGTGCGTAGTCTTCGATGGGTTGTGTCATTTGTGCGCTCTTCCCGCGAATGCCCGGGGCCAATCAGCGCAGGCCCCGGACACCCTCGTGCGCGCTAGGCCGCGCCTTCCGGATCATGGCGGGCGCGGGCTCCCCTGACCCGAAAGACACCCCCTAGTCGCGTACGAGCAGCAGGACGGCCGCGAGGACCGCGCCGAGGGCGACGGCGAGGGCGCCGTGGGTCAGCCGGTGGGCGCGCAGGACGGGCAGGAAGCGGTCGACGGCGTACCGGCCGGGGCCGGTGAGGGCGAGGGCCGCGGCGCCGGCGGTGAGCAGGAGCTCGTACTCGATGCCCTCCGGGGCGAAGAACGAGCCGGCTCCGCGGACGGCGATGGCGTTGATCATCGTGCCGAAGAGGGCGGCCCCGGCGAGCGGGGTGAGCAGTCCGGCGGCGAGGCCGAGGCCGCCCAGGGTCTCGGTCAGGCCGGCGAGGACGGCCATGGCGTCGCCGGCGGGGTAGCCGCTGGCGGTGAAGAACTGTCCGGTGCCGCTGATGCCGCCGCCGCCGAACCAGCCGAAGAGCTTCTGGGCGCCGTGGGCGGCCATGGTCAGGCCGAGGACCAGGCGCAGGATCAGCAGGCCGGTGTCGTGGGCGGGGGTGGAGGGGGCGAGCGCGAGCGGGGTGTCGGCCGGTGCGGCGGCCTGCGGCTTCGTCGGGGTGACGGAGGGGCTGGTCATGGGGGGAATCCTTCCGGTCGGGCGGTCCGGAGGCGGGGACGGCACTGTCAGGTTTGTTCAAATTCGAACCGCCGAGGCCCGACCCTAGCCATTGATTCAAATTCGAACAACCCGTGTAGGGTGGCGGCATGGCTGAGACGAGATGGCTGAACGACCGCGAGATGCGGGCCTGGGACGGCTTCCTGGCCGCCTCGGCCCTGGTGAACCGCCGCCTCGACCAGCAGCTCAAGGACGATTCCGGGCTCTCCCACCCCCAGTACGAGATCCTCGTGCGGCTCGCCGCCGCCCCCGGGCGCGAGCTGCGGATGACCGAGCTCGCCAATGGCCTGATCAATTCCAAGAGCGGGCTGACCTACCAGGTCACCCAGATGGAGAAGGCCGGGCTGGTCCGCCGCCGCAGCTGCCCTTCCGACGTGCGCGGCGTCTTCGCCGTCCTCACCGAGGCGGGCAGCGCCCGGCTGGAGGAGGCGGCGCCCGGCCACGTGGCCACGGTCCGGGAGGTCCTCGTCGACGTCCTCACCCCCGAACAGCTCGACGTGCTCGCCGAGGGCCTCGGCGAGGTCGGCCGCCGCCTGCGCGGGCGGACCGGATGAGCCGCTCCGGCGGCGCCCCGGTAGAGCCGGCCGGGAACGGGGTATAGGCGCGCCATGGACGGAAAGGTCTGGCTCACTCTGGCCGTGGTCGTCGCCATCGCGCTGGCGATCGCCGCGGTCGTACTGCTCGTACGCGTCTTCGCGGCGCGGCGGCTGCTGCTCGACGCCGGCATCCCGCTGCGCGACAAGGCCCTGTTCTGGGTCGCGGTCGTGTACACGGTCTCCCCCGTGGACCTGATCCCGGACCCGGTGTACCTGGACGACATCGGCGTCCTCCTGCTGGCCCTGCGCTCGCTCCACGCGGCCGCCGGACGCCTGCCCGGCGGCTTGAAGGACTCCGACCCTGCCTGACGCGCGCCCCGCGGACCGGGACAGCGCCGTGCGGCCCCGGACTTCCGGGGCCGCACGGCGCTCGCTCACTCGAGTTCCCCGCGCGCGGCGCGCGCAGCGCTGCTACTTCGGCATCAGGACGGTGTCGACGATGTAGACGTTGGCGTTGGCGGTCTTGACGTTGCCGCAGACCACGGCGGACGTGCCGTTGACCTTGTACGCCTCGCCCGAGCCGGCGGTCGTCAGCTTCGTCTTCTCCAGGGTGTCGAAGGAGCCGTTCTCCAGCTGCTGCGGCGTCAGCTTCTCGCCCACGACGTGGTAGGTGAGGATCTTCGTCAGCATGGCCTTGTCGGCGAGGACCTTGTCCAGGTCCGCCTTCGGGATCTTCGCGAACGCGTCGTTCGTCGGCGCGAACACCGTGATGTCCTTCGCGTTGTTCAGCGTGTCGACCAGACCGGCCTGCTTGACCGCGGTCACCAGCGTCGACAGCGCCGGGTTGTTGGAAGCCGCCGTCGCCACCGGGTCCTTGGCCATCCCGTCGAACGAACCCGCACCATCGGCCGGGACGCCCGCACAGGCCGGACCGAACGGCTTGTCCGCCGCCATCGACGCGTCCGGGGTGGCGGGCTGCGAGGCGGAGCTGTCCGCGCTCGCCGTGGAGCCGGCGGCGGAGTCCTTGCCCGACTCGGAGCAGGCCGCCAGGGTGAAGGGGAGGACGGCGGCGGCGGCCACGGCCACGGCGGTGCGGCGGAAGTGAAGAGCGTTCATGGTGACTGTTCTCCTTGGGAGTTGCTTGCTCGGCAGAAAATGCACGGATGCGTAGACGTACGGGCGCACGGAGGTACGGACGTACGGAGGTCAGGGAAAGAAGGGCGAAGAAGGCCGGTTCAGCCGATGCCGGGCCGGGTCGGGTACCGGCCGCTCGCGCCGCCGGTTATGGTCCGGGCCCGCGTCCCGGCCCGCACTGCACTGCGGGTGGGTGTCGCGGTGGGCGGTGCGCCCGCGGGGAGCCGTTCCGCGTCGCGGGAGGCCGTCGCCTCCCGGGCGCCGGGGGTGTCCGGCCGCCGGCCGAGGCCCCCCGCCGCGATCGGGGCCGGCGCAGAGGCCCCGTCCGCGGCGAGGAAGCCCCGACGGCTCCAGCCGGGCCCGATACCGGCTGTCGCGCCCTGACCGCCCGGTACGGCGGTCAGGCGCCCGATCAGTGCGCACAGCGGCCCCGTACCGGTCGGGACGTCCACGAGCGCGGGCGCCGGTGCGCCCTGCTCGATGGTGCTGCCGTTGATGCTCACGTCTGGTCTTCGGCGCCGCGGGCCGGGCGGATTGGCCGTTCAGCCGGACGGATGAAAATTATCTCGGCCGTTGACGTCCCGCGGCGGGCCGCAGCGGGCGGCGCACCAGCGCAAGCGCAGGTCAGCGGACTCCGCGGGTGCGGAACTGCACGCTGATCCGGGGTCCCACGGCCCGCGCCGACTTGGGCACCGCGTGCTCCATCGTCCGCTGACAGGAGCCGCCCATCACGACGAGGTCCCCGTGCCCGAGGGGCAGGCGCAGCAGCGTGGCCCCGCCGTCGCGGGGGCGCAGCACGAGGTCGCGCGGATCCCCGACGGAGACGATGGCGACCATGGTGTCCTCGGTGGAGGAACGGCCGGTCCGGTCGCCGTGCCAGGCGACGCTGTCGCGCCCGTCCCGGTACAGGCACAGCCCGGCGGTGACGAAGGGCTCGCCGAGCTCGGCCGCGTAGTACAGGGTCAGCGCCTCGCGGGCCTCGGTGAGTACGGGGTCCGGCAGCGCCTCCCCCTCGCCGTAGAAGGCGAGCAGCCGGGGCACGTCCACCTCCCGCTCGTACATCTGCCGCCGCTCGGCCCGCCAGGGCACGCCGGCGGCCAGTCGCCCGAACAGCACGTCGGCGCCGGTCAGCCAGCCGGGCAGGTGGTCGACCCAGGCTCCGGCGCCGAGCGCGGTCCGCCGGATGCCGTCGAGCGGGCCGAGCAGGACCTCGTCCCCCTGGTCGAAGAGCGAGCCCTGGAGGCCCTGGACGGCGTGCATGCCACCACCCTACTCCCGAATCCGAACACCTGCTCGAATAGCGGCGGCGGGCGCCCCTGCACGGCTCCCCGGACACGGCTCCCCGGCGCGACCACCCCGGAGGCGGCCGCGGGCCCTCAGCGGCCGCGCAGGTTCTCGATGTCTCGGCGCTCGCGCTTCGTGGGACGGCCCGCGCCGCGGTCGCGGATGCCGACGACGGCCGCCTCCACGCGCGTGGGCGGCGGCGGGCTGTTGTCGACGAAGCACTCCACCGCGACCGGCGGCCCCACCCGCTTGGACACGGGGCGCCGGACCACGACGATCCGCTCGCGCCCCGCGTGGAACAGCCGCACCTCGTCACCCGCGCGCACCGGCTGCGCCGGCTTGGCGCGCTCCCCGTTGACCCTCACGTGACCCGCCCGGCACGCGGTCGCGGCGGTCGCGCGGGTCTTCGTCAGACGTACGGACCAGATCCACGCGTCCACGCGCGCGGTGCCCGTCGCGGTTACCTCATCAGCCATGCCACGACTCTAGCGAGGCGGGCGGAGGATTCCGGAACGACTTTTGGCGGATGCGACAAGGACCATGGCACTTACCATGGAGATGCCCCCAAGGGAATTGCACATGCGGCACAACTGCACCTACCTTGTCGCACATGCAGTCCTACACGATCGGCCAGGCGGCTCGTCTGCTGGGCGTCAGCCCCGATACGGCACGCCGCTGGGCCGACGCCGGCCGGGTCGCGACCCACCGCGACGAGGGCGGCCGACGCCTGATCGACGGCCGGGCCCTGGCCGCCTTCTCCGTGGAGGTCGGCCAGGGCGCCCACACCGAGGACGGCGAGCCGTACACCTCCGCGCGCAACGCCTTCCCGGGCATCGTCACGGCCGTCACGCTCGGCGACGTCGCCGCTCAGGTCGAGATCCAGGCGGGTCCCCACCGGCTGGTCTCCCTGCTCACCCGCGAGGCGGTCGAGGAGCTCGGCCTGGAGGTCGGCATGCGGGCCACCGCCCGCGTGAAGTCCACCAGCGTGCACATCGACCGCGTCTGACCCCCGGAGGCGGCCGGCGCCCCGGCGCCCGCCCACCCCCGCGGCCGGGGCCACGGTGCTGCGTACCCCGCACCCCGCACCCCGACGCGCCGCCTCCCGACCCCGCACCTCCCGTCCCGTACGTCCCCACCCGCTCCGCCGTCACCGGCGCGGGGTCACCACCGCGCGGTACCGGCACCCGGCCGGCCGCCGACCCGACCGAGGAGCACCAGCTCATGTCCCTGACCCTGACCCCCCGCCGCGCCGCGGCCGCCGCTCTCACCGCCGCCCTGTTCGTCCCCCTGACCGCCTGCGGGGG
The DNA here is from genome assembly GCF_055587105.1 of Streptomyces sp. NPDC048461. Taxonomy (NCBI): domain Bacteria; kingdom Bacillati; phylum Actinomycetota; class Actinomycetes; order Kitasatosporales; family Streptomycetaceae; genus Streptomyces; species Streptomyces sp. NPDC048461. The sequence continues at coordinate 156,593 of NZ_JBVJGW010000017.1, forward strand.
CGGTGACGGGAAGCCGGCCGCCGACTCCTCCGCGAGCGCCCCGGGCACCGGATCGGCCTCCGCCGAGCCCAAGGCGGCGAACCTCACGGTGCTCGCCGCGTCCTCCCTCACCGACGTGTTCAAGACCGCGGGCGCGGCCTACGAGAAGGCCCACCCGGGCACGAAGGTCACCTTCTCCTTCGCCGGTTCGCAGGAACTCGCGGCGCAGGTGAAGCAGGGCGCCCCGGCCGACGCGCTGGTCACCGCCGACACCAAGACGATGGACGGCCTCGTGTCGGAGACCGGCACCCCCGCGGTCATCGCGAAGAACCGCCTGGTCATCGCGGCGGGCAAGGGCAACCCGTTCAAGATCGACGAGCTGAAGGACCTCGCCGACGCCAAGCTCAAGGTCGTCCTGGCCGCGCCCGAGGTCCCGGTCGGCCGCTACAGCAAGGAGATCCTGGACAAGCAGGCCGTCACCGTGAAGCCCGTCTCCCAGGAGCCCAACGTCCGCGCCGTGCTGAGCAAGGTCGAGCTCGGCGAGGCCGACGCCGGTCTCGTCTACAAGACGGACTCCGCCAAGTCCGGCGACAAGGTCGTCGCCGTGGACATCCCGGACGACCAGAACGCGGTCGCCTCCTACCCGGCCGCCACCCTGAAGCAGTCCGAGAACGCCGCGGCCGCCGCCGCGTTCGTGACCTGGCTCAGCAGCCCGGAAGCGCAGAAGATCCTCCAGGACGCGGGCTTCCAGAAGCCGTAGCGGGCACCGCGCCGCACGCCGGGTCCGGGGGACGGGCGGTCCCCCGGACCTCCGGACGGCGCGCGGTCCGGCGGCGCGGTCGGCGCCCCCGCGGGCGCGGCCGGCCGCCGTACGCTTCTCACGCCGCCGTAACCCCCCAGCCAGGAACCCCTCATGAGCAGACTCCGCACCCGCACCCGACCCCCCGTGGCCCTCGCGCTGCCCGCGCTGCTCGCCGTCGCGTTCCTGCTGCTGCCCCTCGTCGGCATCCTGTCCCGCACCCAGTGGGGCGACCTCGCCGCCCACCTCTCCAGCCCCGGTGTCGTCGAGGCCCTGAAGCTGTCGCTGCTGGTGTCGCTGTGGGCCCTCGGCCTCTCGCTGGTCCTCGGCGTACCGCTCGCCTGGCTGCTGGCGCGCGTCGACTTCAAGGGCAAGCCCCTCGTCCGCTCGCTCGTGCTGCTCCCCATGGTGCTGCCGCCGACCGTCGGCGGCGTGGCGCTGCTGCTGGGCTTCGGCCGCCGCGGACTGCTGGGGCCCTGGCTGGAGGACGCCTTCGGGATCACCCTCCCCTTCCACACCTCGGGCGCCGTCGTCGCGGCCACGTTCGTCGCGATGCCGTTCCTCGTGATCAGCCTGGAGGGCGCGCTCGGCGGTCTGAAGCAGAGCTACGAGGAGACCGCCGCGTCCCTCGGTGCCCCGCCGGTCCGGGTGTTCTTCACGGTCACCCTTCCCATGGTCGCCCCGGGCCTGATCGCGGGCGCCGCGCTCACCTGGGCCCGGGCGCTGGGCGAGTTCGGCGCCACCATCACCTTCGCGGGGAACCTGCCGGGCACCACCCAGACCCTCCCGCTCCAGGTGTACCTGCTGCTCCAGGACCAGCCCGAGGCGGCGACCTCCGTCTCCCTGCTGCTCCTCGCCATCGCCATGGCCGTACTGATCGCGCTGCGCGGCCGCTGGACGGGCACCCCGGTCGCCCGCACCGCCGCCGAGGCGCCGAAACCGGCCGAGGAGACCCCGCCCCCGCTCCCCGCGGTCGAGCCCGTGGAGCCTGCCGGGCACGCCTCCCGCGACGGCGGCCGCTGGCCCCTGCACGCCACCGTCACCGGGTTCAACGACCTCACCCTCGACGCCGAGCCGGGCACCACCATCGCCGTCGTCGGCGAGAACGGAGCCGGCAAGACCACCCTGCTGCGCGCCCTGCTCGGCCTGACCCCGCGCGCCCACGCCGACCTCGTCCTCGGCGGCACGGACGTCACCGCGCTGCCCCCGCACCGGCGGCAGGTGGCCTGGGTGCCGCAGGACGGCGCGCTGTTCCCGCACCTGAGCGCCCTGGCCAACACCGCGTACGGGCTGCGCGCCCGCCGGGTGCCGCGCGCCGACGCCCGCCGCGAGGCGCAGGCCTGGCTGGACCGGCTCGGCGTCGGGCACCTCGCCCGGCGCAGGCCCGCGCAGTTGTCCGGGGGCCAGGCCCAGCGCGTCGCCCTCGCGCGGGCGCTCGCGGCCCGCCCCCGGCTGCTGCTCCTGGACGAGCCGCTCGCCGCCCTCGACCAGACGACGCGGGCCCACGTCCGGCACACGCTGCGCACCCACCTGGCGGGCTTCGGCGGGGTCTGCCTCATCGTCACGCACGATCCCGTGGAGGCGGTGTCCCTGGCCGACCGGGTCCTCGTACTGGCCGACGGGCGGACCCTGCAGGACGCGCCGCCCGCCGAGGTGAGCCGCCACCCGCGCTCCCCCTGGGTGGCCCGGATGCTGGGGCGCAACGCCTGGCCCGGCACCGCCTCGGCCGACGGCCTCGCGCTCGCCGCCGGGGGCCGCCTCGTCGTCGCCGAGACGCTGGCGGAGGGGGCGCAGGCGCTGGCCATCATCGCCCCGGAGGCCGTGTCGGTACACCGGGACCGCCCGGGCGGCAGCCCCCGCAACGTCTGGCGGGGCACCGTGCGCGAGGTCACCGCCGTCGGCAGCCGGCTGCGCGTCCTGGTCGTCTCCCCCGAGGCGCCCGATCTGGTCGCGGAGATCACCCCGCAGGCCGCCGCCGAGCTGGGCATCGCCGACGGCGTCCGGGTGTGGACGAGCGTGAAGGCCACCGAGGTCACCCTCGTACCGCTCTAGCGGGCGGTGTCGGAGGGCTCGGTTACCGTGCCCGCATGACGAACTTCGTACTGGTGGCAGGTGCCTGGCTCGGCTCGTGGGCGTGGGACGAGGTGGTCCCGGAGCTGCGGTCGGCCGGGCACGGCGTCCACGCCCTCACCCTGTCCGGTCTGGCCGACCGGAGGGGCGCGCCCGCCGGGCAGCGGACCCACGTGCAGGACGTCGTCGGCGAGGTGGAGCGCCTCGACCTGCGGGACGTCGTCCTGGTCGGGCACAGCTACGCGGGCATCCCGGTGGGACAGGCGGCGCAGCGCATCGGGAGCCGGCTGACCCGTGTGGTCTTCGTCGACGCCGGCGTCCCGGCGGACGGCGAGTCCTTCGTCTCGGGCTGGCCGGACGGCAGGGCCGCGGTGGAGGCCTCGATCGCGGAAAATGCCGGTTTCTGGCCGCCGTTGGCCACCGCGGACTTCGCAGGACAGGGGCTCGACGCCGCGCAGACCGCCCGGATCGTCACCGGCTCCACCCCCCACCCGGGCGCCTCCCTGACGGAACCGGCCGTGCTGGCGGGCCCCCTGGGCGCTCTCCCCGCCACGTACGTCAAGTGCCTGCTCGACGGGGTGGATCCGGGGCCTGACGTGGCCCGGCTGCTGACCGGCGGGAACTGGCGGCTGGTGGAGCTGGACACGGGCCACTGGCCCATGTTCTCCCGGCCCCGGGAGCTGGCCCGGATCCTCCTCGACGCGGTCTGAGCCCACCGGGTGGCGTCCGGGCACCGCCCGCGCCCGGACCGGCGGTTCACGGCGGCGGCGCCGTCGACGCCGCGATCCGGGGCGGCGGGGCCGTCGGCCGTACGGAGAGCCAGTCGCGGCCGGGGCCGGGGAAGGCGTCGGCGCCCACCAGGGTCCAGCCGGTACGGGCCGCAGCGAGGGCGAGCACGCCCTCGGACCGTCCCGCGGCGAACCGCGGGGCGCCGACGGTGAGCACTGCGGCGCCCTTCCCGGTGGCGCGCCGGAACTCCGCGAGGCAGCGCGCCAGCAGGGCCTCCTCCTTGCGGTCGACGGTGCGCACGGAGTACCGGCGTACGACGGCCAGCGCGCCCGTTCCGGGATCCCGGGCGGCGGCCTCCAGCGCGGCCCGCAGGGCCCGCACGCGCTCCAGCCCGCCCCCGTCCAGGGTGCGTCGGGCGGTGTCGAGCGGCACGAACCGTACGCCGCGGTGCAGGAACGGCCGCCGCTCGGCGCCCGTCACCACCAGGTCCGCGCCCGTCACCGCGGGGTCCGCGCCGGCCCCCCGGACGGACCCGGCGCCGGGGGCGACGGCGAACCGCCAGGGCCGGGCGCGGACCTCGGCGCCGGTGGCCACCGCCGGGTCGGGCCGGACGGGCTCGCGGGCGGCGGGCCCGGTGGGCGGGGTCCGGGCGGCCAGGGTGTCCAGGAGCAGCCGCCCGGGACGGGTCCCGCCGGAGGCGGAGAGCCCTGTGACGGTGAGCGGCCGCTGCGGCGCGGCGGGCAGCGGGAGCGAGATCTCCCGCCAGCCGGTCCAGTCCACGGCGGGTCCGCGCACCGTGACGGCGGCGCCGTCCGCGTCGGCCAGTTCCACGGCGGGCCGGGCCCCCGAGCCGTCCCCGCCGACCCGGAGCGTCAGCGTCCGGGCCAGCTCCGGCACGGGCAGCGGCCGGGGCGGGGTCGCCGAGGCCTCGGGGGCCGGGGGCGCGGCCGGGACCGCCGGCACGCCCGGCGGTGGAGGAAAGGGCGGTACCGACAACAGGCCCGGCGGCCGGAGTCGCAGGGCGAGCCCGGGCCCCGGGTCGCCCCCGGCCGGGGCCGCGTCCGGCCCGGTCCAGGCGGCGGCGTCCTCCATCCCGGCGAGCTCCCGGGCGACCAGGCCGACGCCGAGGGCCAGTTCGGCGGTGACCCCGGTGGACCGGACGGTGGCCAGCAGCCGCCCGGTGGCCCGGGGGACGAGGGCGGTGACGGTGAAACCGCCCCCGGCGCCGCCGGTCACGCGCCACCGCGAACGGTCGTACCGCAGGGTCACGTCCCGGGGTTCGACGGTGGTGGCCGCGCCCTGGGCGTCGTACCCGGTCAGCACGAACCCGGCGCTCTCGCCCGCCTCCGTGAGGCCGATGCGGTCCGGCGCCGGGCGCAGCCGGGCCGGCGGGCCGAGCACGTCCAGGCGGAGCGTGCCGCGGGCGGTGCCGAGCCGGGCGGAGGCCGTGACGCTCCCGGCGCGCGGTGCGCGGAGCACCCCGTCCGCCCCGATCGAGCCCGCCGTGGCGGACCACCGGGGGCGGCCCGCGGCCGGTCCGAGCGCGGCGTCGTGGCCGGTGGCGGTGAGGGTGCGGGTCAGACCGGGGAAGACGCGGGCGGCTCCGCCGACGGCGTCGATCCGGAAGGCGGCGGGCCGGCCGGGGCCCTCGGGGGCGGTGAGGACGATGCCGTTGGGCACCGGGCGCGGGCGCCCGTCGGAGGGGGCGTTCTCCAGGACCGGGGCCACGACGCCGCTGACCGCCGCGAGGAGCGTCGAGGAGCCGCCGCCGTCGAGGTTGAGGGCCTCGTGGGCGCCGCCCCGGTGCATCAGCCGGCCCAGCGCGGTCAGGGTGAGGCCGCCGCTGTCGCGCTGGCGGCCGTCCACCGTGAGGAGGCGCAGGCGGCGCCCGTCGCGGGAGAGGCCGACGGCGGTGCGCGGCGCGGCCGCGTTGTTCGGGGCCCCGTCGTGGTCCTGCGGCACCCCCGCCACGACGAGCGGCTCCCGGCCGCCGACGGCCTCGGCCGGCGCCGGGCCCCGGTCGGGCGCGGGCCGGGCCGCGACCGCGACGGGGTCCCCGGGGCGCAGGGCGGCGAGCTCGGCCGCGGACCCGCCGAAGCCGAGCAGCAGGGTGGTGCCGGGGGCGGGACGCCGCTGCGCCCGGGCGGGATCCCCGGGCGGCCGGACGGCGGTGACCCGGCCGTCGCGTACGTCGACGGCGGCGGCGGCGTCCCGGTCCGGGATCCCGGTGCCCGCCCAGGCGTCGGTGTAGGCGGCGATGCCGTCGGCGGGCGGCCGGGCCGTGTTGTAGCCGGTGAGCGGGCGGGCGATGCCGCCCGGCAGGGTGACGCCTCCGGCGAGGCCGATCCCCAGGACGCGCCCGCTGCCGTCGGCGCCGAATCCGACGGCGCGGCCCGCTCCGGGTTCCGCCGCGTGGAGCAGCCGCCCGGCGGCGAGGCCGGGGCCGAGCGGGGCGCCCGTACGGCCGATGTCGAAGAAGTCCCCGTTGACGGCGGCGACCACGCGCCGCCCTGGGCCGGGCCGGTGCCGGGCCGCGGCCTCCGCGACGGTGGCGGCGCCGGCGCCGCCGAGGTACTCGGCGCGTACCCCGCTGCTCCCCCCGAGGTCGACGACGAGCTCGTCGATCCGCAGCCAGCGGTCGGCCTCCAGCCGGTCGTACGACTCCAGCCGGATGCCCGGGGCCACCTGGCGGCCGGTCCGGTCGGTCTCGATGCCGTCTGCGGCCCGGTCGGCGGGGGCCGCGTCCGCGGGACCGGACAGCACCGCGGCGAGGACCACGGCGAGCAGCAGCGGGAGCACGGGCAGCGGCGGGCGCGGGTTCGACACCCGGGAAGGATGGTCCCCCTGAGGCGGTCCGAACGCCGCGAACCGGGCGCGGACCTGCACGTTCAGCCGTTCGGGCGCCCGTCGAACGGCCCGGACGCGGCCGCGGCCCGCCCGGGTTCGGCGCCGCCGCGCCGGTCAGCGGGCGGCCACTTCCGCCCCGGAACGTTCCCCGGGAGAGGCGGCGTCCCCGCGACCTGCCCGGCTCACCGCCGCGCTCCGGGGCCCGGCCGGGGTCATGCCGCTTCGGGGGCCCGACCGGCGTCATGGCTCACGCGGCGGCTTCCGGCATCCCCTCCGGCCCGGCGAGGTCGAACTCGCACCACACGCGCTTCCCGCCGCCCCGCGGCTCCACGCCCCAGGCGTCCGCGAGCCGGTCCACCAGGAGCAGGCCGCGCCCCGACTCCTCCCAGTCCCCGGCGTCGCGCGGCCGGGGCAGGGCGCTGCTGGAGTCCTCGACCTCGAACCGGACCCGCCCCTGCGGCGTCAGCCTCAGCCCCACCTGGGCGCCGCCGTCGGTGTGGACCAGGGCGTTGGTCATCAGCTCGTCCGCGGCCAGTTCGATCTCGTCGGCCCGCTCCCCGGCACCCCAGGCGGCCACCGCCGCCCGGATCAGGTGCCGGACGGCCGTCGGGGCGTCCGCGTCGCCCGGGTCCAGGCGGTGGCGCAGCGGGCCCCCGCCGCGTGCGTCGGGGGTGCCGCGCCGGCGCAGGACGAGCAGGGCCATGTCGTCGCCGCCGCCCGCGTCGCCGATGAGGTCGCAGAGCACGTCGGCGAGTTCCTCCACGTCTGCGGGGCCGGTGTGGACGGCCTCCATGAACTCCCGCATGCCCGTGTCCGCGTCGCTGCCGGGCCGTTCGATCAGGCCGTCCGTGCAGAGCAGCAGGGTGTCGCCGGGATGGAGTTCGAGGCTGGTGACGGGGTATCCGGAACCTGTCGCCGCCCCCTCGTTCGGGGCGGCGTCCCGCGCGGGCAGGCCGATGGGGAGGCCGCCGGCCACCTGGATGCGGTGGCAGCTCCCGTCGCCGCGCCGCACGACCGGGTCGAGGTGCCCGGCGCGGACCATGCCGATCATCCCGGTGTTCAGGTCCACCTCGGCGTACGTACAGGTGGCGAACCGTTCCGTCTCCAGGTCGCGGAGGAACGCCGAGGCCCGTTCCATCGCCGCGCCGGGCGTGTGCCCCTCGGTGATGTAGGCGCGCAGGACGATCCGGAGCTGTCCCATGACCGCCGCCGCGTCCGTGTCGTGACCCTCCACGTCGCCGATCATCACGCCGACCCGGCCCTCGCCGAGCGGGATCACGTCGTACCAGTCGCCGCCGACGTCCCGTCCCATCCGGGCGGACCGGTACCGTACGGCGATCCGCGCGCCCGGCACGTCCGGGATGCGGCGGGGCAGCATGGCGCGCTGCAGCCCTTCGGCCAGGTCGTGCTCCTGCTCGAAGAGGATGGCGCGCTGGAGGCTCTGGGCGATGCCGCTGCCGAGGGCCATCAGCAGGTTCCGCTCCTCGGCGGTGAAGTCGCCGTCCCGCGTGTAGAGCAGCCCGAGGGCGCCGATGGGGCGCCCCTGGGCGATGAGCGGCAGGTAGACGCCGCTGCGCACGGCCAGCGGCTCGATGTACGGCCAGAGCTGCGGATAGCGGCGCTGGAACTCCTCCCGCGAGGCGAGGACCACCGGCTGCATGGTCCGTACGGCCTCGCTCATCGGGAACTGCGCGTCGATCCGCGTGTACTCGATCTCCGGGACGTACGAGCCGAGCTGGCCCTCCGCGACCAGGTGGATGCGGCCGCCGTCGACGACGCCGAGCATCACGCTGACCGCGCCGAGGTGTCCGAGGGCCTCCGGGTCCTTGAGGGTGTCCGTCACGTCGTTGACGGTGCGGGCGTGGGCCAGGATCGCCGTGGTCCGCTCGACGACCCCCGTCATCCGACGCCGTCCCTCGTCCCGCTCGCCGGCGGCGCCCGGTTCGCCCGGGTCGTGGGCGGCGTCGCGGAGTATCCCGATGATGCGGTACGGGCGGCCGTCGTGCTTCCGCAGGACATGGCCCTGGAGGTGGGTCCAGGCCGGGGAGCCGTCCCGGCGGCGGCTGCGGACGTACGCGCCGTAGTGGCTGCGGCCGTCCTTCAGCGCCTGCGCGACCCGGGCGTCGAGCCGGGCCGCCTCGGCGGGCGGGATCCGCAGGCCCAGCCCGGCGGGCGTACCGGGGAATTCGTCCGGCCGCAGGTCGAGCACCTCGAGGGCGGTCGGGTCCAGGTGCATCCGACCGCTGTCGAGGTCCCAGTCGAACGTGCCCATGCGGTTCAGCGCGAGACTCGTGTCCGGCCGCGCGGGCCAGCCGACTTCGGGGTTCTCTCCCCTTCGGCCCATGGAGCAAGGGTCTCACTCCAGCCCGCCGGTGTCCCAGCGGGGAGCGGGGCATCGGCTGACCCGCGCTCGACGCCCCGGCTACGGGGCGGGGGCCGTTCCGGATTCCGTGGCGGTTCCGGATTCCGTGGCGGTTTCCGTGCCCGGGGAGGAGGGCGGTCCGGCCGGCCGGCCGGACGTCGCCGTTCCGGTCGGGGTGCCGCTCCGGTCGGTCAGCCCCGGCTTCTGCTGCGGGCCCGACGGGGAACCGCTGTCCGACGGGGAGCCGCTGTCCGACGGTGTGCCCGGGTCCGTGGGGGTGCCGGAGTCCGTCGGCGTGCCCGGGTCGGTGGGCGTACCCGCGTCCCGCTGCCGGTCGGTGTCCGTCTCCGTGGGCGTGCCCGGGTCCGACGGGGTACCGGAGTCCGTGTCGGTGGACGGGCCGGTCGGGGTGTCCGAGTCGCTCGGCGTACCCGAGTCCGCGTCCGTGGGCGGGTCCGAGTCCGTAGGCGTGTCCGTGTCGGACGGCGAGCGGGACGGCGGGGCCGTCGTCACCGGAGGCGTCGGGACCACCGGCGGATCGACGCGCCGGTCGGGGTCCGGCTTCGCGCCCCGGTCGCGCTCGTACCACCGCTCGTCCTCGTGGTCGTAGATCACGATCTTGTTGACGATCTTCACCGAGGGCGCGATCACCACCACGTTCTGCGGGTGGTACGCGCTCCACGGCTGCCCGTACCGCTTCGAGTCGGGCTTCAGGGGCACCGGCTCCCCCAGCGGGTTCCCGCAGGCGCACCGCACCCGGGGCACCCCCCGGTCGTCCACCAGTACGGCCGTTCCGGCCTGGAGCACGGCCTGGTAGGGGCTCGCGCGGCCGCCCTTGTACCCGTGGTTGGTCACCCGGGTGTCCAGACGCAGCCGGACCGGCGTGAGGGAGCGCAGGTACCCGGGTACGGCCGCGGGCCGGATGCCCAGGGCCTCGGCGAACGCGCTGTTCTTGGCCGGCTCCGCCCCGAGCACCCGCACCTGCTTCTCGACGTCGCAGCTGGCCAGGTCCTGGGTACCGCCGTACAGGCCGGGCTGGGCACCGCTGACGGTGCGGGTGGTGGTGGTGCCGGTGGTGGGCACGGGGCCCGTCGGGGTCGGCCGGGATTCCTGGGCCCCCGGCGCGGTCGCGGTGGACTCGGTGAACGGGTCCTGCCCCGCGGAACCCGCCGGCTGGAGGAAGACCTCGCCGCCGGTGGCGGTCGGCGTACCGCCGGGGCGGGTCAGCACCACGACCAGCGCCACGGCCGCGGCCACCGCCACGAGCGCCGCCGCCAGCCGGGGCCCGGACCGCCACCAGGGCCGCCCGGGAGGCGGCCCGCCGGGGGGCTGCCCGGAGGAACCGGAACCGCCGCCCGGGGGAACCGGCCCGGACGGACCGCCCGGACCCTCCGGGGGCGGACCCTGCCGGCCACCGGAGAGCGGCCCGGACGGAGGGCCGGCGGGACGGTCGGACGGCGGTATGCCCGAGGGTTGCGTGGTCACGGATGTCCTCCGTACGCAGAAGTTCCGGTCCCGGCTGGACGCTCCGCCCGTAGACCCACCCATACGGGTGCATTCCTTGTAGTATCCGGGCACCCGTCGCTCCACCGCGCGACCGGGTGGGCCGTTCAGGTGGTGGCCGGAGCCGGGCGGTGCCTACCGTTGCAGGGTGAGCCGTACGCCGATGGCACCGCCGACCGGGGGGTCCACCACGGCGGCGTGGCGTGACGCGCTCGTCGCCGTCGTCGCGGGTTTCGCGGTGATGACCGCGGTCGGCGCGGCCGGGCTGGCCTGCGCCGGCGCCGGCGACCTGCCGGACGGAGCGTTCCCCCGCGTGGTCGCCGCCGTCGTCGTCCTGGCCGCCGGCGGGTCGGTCGAGGTGTCGGGCGGGGCGGGTTTCCTGGCCGGCGCGGACGCGAGCCTGGCGGTCATGCCGCTCTCGGTGAGCCTGGCCGGGGCCCTGACCGCCGGATTCTGCTTCCTGCGTCCGCTGCACAACCGGGCCGTTGCACGCCCGCGCGAACTGGCCGGGCGGGCACTGCCGTTGGTGGTGCTGTGGCTCCTCGTGCTCACCGGCGCCTCGCTCCTGGCCCGCCAGACCTTCGGGATCTCCACCGGCGACTCCCCCGTCGGCGAGATCGGCGAACTCCTCGACTCCGCGCCGACGGTGGGATTCCGTGCGGCCGTTCCCGCCACGCTCCTGTTCGGACTGCTGTGGATCCTCGGGGTCTTGCTGGTCTGCCTGCTGGTCTCCCGCCGCGCGCCGCTGCCGTCCGGGCTGGTCCGCTTCCACGCGGCGGTGCGGCCCGCCGCGTTCGCGACGGTGGCGCTGCTGCTCGCGTACGTCGTCCTCGGCGTCGGCGTCGGGCTGGTCGTGGCCGCGACCCGCGGCCACCCGGCGCAGACCCTGGCCGTGGTCCTGCTCGGCCTGCCGAACCTGGTCTGGATCGCGCTCACCCTGGGCTTCGGCGGGGCCTGGCAGGGCCGGGTGGAGGGGCCGTTCGGGCTGCCGGTGCCGCAGCTGCTGGACCAGGTCCTGCGCGGCCCCGACCTGTCGACCGTCGACGTCGCCTCGCTCGCGGAACGGGACGCCCGCGCCTGGTGGCTGGTGGTGGTCGCCGCCGTCCTGCTGCTGGGTGCGGGTGTGCTGACGGCCGTACGGTCCCCCGCGCACGTCCGCCCCTGGCAGCACGCCCTGCACCTCGGCGTGTCCCTGGCACTGGCCACGTTCGCGGTGTGTCTGCTGGCCGGGGTGCAGGCCCGGTTCGGGCTGTCCCTGCTCGGTATCGGGGACGTGGACGGCCTCGGGGGCCGGGTCGAACTCACCGCCCTGCTCGGGCGCACGGTGGGCCTCGCCCTCCTCTGGGGCGCGGTGGCGGGCTTCCTCGGCGCCCTGCTGGCCCGCCCCCTGCACCGGCGGGGCCGCGTCGACGACCCGGCCGGCGCCCGGCGGTAGACCGGGCCCCGGGGCACCGTTTCGACCGGTCAGGATCCGTCCGTCCAGGACCGTTTGACCGGTCAGGATCCGCCCGTTCAGGACCGGCCGTGGAACACGGGCCGCGCCCAGTGCGGCGGGGGCGGGGGCGATCCGGTCGCGGAAACCGTACGGGTCCGCGGCGGCCGGGGTGCTCCCGCGCCCGCCCGGCGCAGGGCGCCGGTGAACTCCAGGCAGCTGCCCCAGCGGTCGTCCGGCGACTTGGCCAGCGCCTTCGCCAGAACCCCGTCCACCTCGGCGGGCAGGCCGGACCGGCGGGAGGTCGGCGGGGGCGGCGGGTCGTACTGGTGGGCCCAGAGCAGGGCCATGTCGTCGTCCCGCCGGAACGGCGGCCCGCCCACCAGCATCTCGTAGACCACGCACCCCAGGCCGTAGACGTCGCAGCGGCCGTCCACCGGCCTGCCCGAGATCTGCTCCGGCGCGACGTAGTCCAGCGTGCCCACGAACTGCCCGACGCTCGTGAAGCCGGTGAGGGACAGCGACTTCTTAGTCAGCCCGAAGTCGGTGAGGTAGACGTGCTCGGGGTGCTCGCTGTCCGTTCCCGCCGCGACCAGGACGTTCCCCGGCTTCACGTCCCGGTGGACCAGGTCGTGGGCGTGCGCCGCGTCCAGTGCGGAGGCCACCTGGCCGGCGATCCGGGCCGTGGTCCCCACCGGCAGCGGCCCGGTCCGGTCGAGCAGGGCCCGCAGGTCCTGCCCGGCGACGTACCGCATCGCGATGTACAGCAGGCCGTCCGTCTCCCCCGCCTCGAAGACCGGCACGATGTGCGGGTGGTCGATGGCCGCGGCCACCTTCGACTCGTGGGCGAAGCGCTGCCGGAAGGTGTCGTTCCGGGCCAGTTCGGGGGCGAGCAGCTTCAACGCCACGGTCCGGTCCAGCCGCAGGTCCCGGGCCCGGTAGACGACCGCCATCCCGCCGCGCCCGATCTCGTCCTCCACCCGGTAACCGGCGATCAGCCGCCCGCGCAGGTCCGACGGGCGTCCCGCGACCGGATCCGCGACCCGATCCGCGGCCCGATCCGCGTCGCGGCCCCGCTCCGGGCCCGTCACCGCCCGCCGCCTTCCCGGGCGGCGCCGGGCGATCCGTCGGGGGCGTCGACGACGCGGGTGGGCTCGTGCCCCGGCGCGCCTCCCGGAGCCACCTCGGCGTCCGACTCCGACTCCGGCTCGGGCCCCGGCTCGGGTGCCGGCTCGGGCTTGGGCTCGTGCTCCGGCGGGACGCCCGGCCCGGCCACCACCGCGTACGTCGCCAGGCGGGTGCCGTCCCCGTACAGCCAGCGTCCGGCGGCCTCGTCGTACAGCCAGACCGACTCCCCGTCGATCACGATGCCGGCGCGCAGCCCGCGCACGGACGCCCGGAAGCCCTCGCCGTCCAGCTGTCCCGATGCCAGCCCGTCGACGGCCCGCCGGTAGCGGTCCAGGGCGTCGGCGCCGCGCGCGAGCAGCGGCCGCGGGTCCTCGGCCCGGCCCGGCGGCCGGCCCCCCGTCGTCGGCGGCGGCTGCGGTACGGCGACCAGGAGCCGCCCGTCCACCCAGGCGGACCAGCCGTTGGCGCACAGGATCTCCCCCCACTCCGCCCGCCGGGAGAGCAGCCGTACGGGAAGGAAGGGGTCGAGGGGCGCCGTGGGCCGGGACGCGTCGGGGGTCTCCCAGGCGGGCAGCCCGTCCTGCGGCACGACGTGCGTCGGCCGGAAGTCCGCGGCGCCCCCGGGGTCCGTCGTCGGATTCGCCATCGGGCCTACTTCCGCATGATCGCGGGTTCGTGGCGCCGCAGCAGCCGGGCGACCAGTACGCCGAACAGCACGGACAGGGCGGCGAGCATCCCCATGTTGAGCAGCCACACCCCGGCGCTGTGCGCGAACAGCGGGTCGTCGGTGAGGGTGCCGGGCACGATGGCGCCGAGGTCGATGGTGCCCGCCATGGCGCCGAGCGCCCACCGGGAGGGTACGAGCCAGGCCAGCTGCTCGATGACGGGGACGCCATCGAGCTGGAGCAGCGCGCCGCAGAAGACCACTTGGACGATGGCGAGGAGGACCAGCAGCGGCATGGTGACCTCCTCCTTGCTGACCAGGGCGGAGACCAGCAGGCCGAGCATCATCGCGGTGAACGACAGCAGCGCCACGGCGAGGGTGATCTCGACGAGGGGTGGCAGGAACACCCCCCGGCCGCCGGGCGCTCCCAGTTTCACGCCGAACAGGCCGACCAGGGTGAGCACCACCGCCTGGGCCACGGTGACGGCTCCCAGAACCACCACCTTGGACATCAGATAGGCGGAGCGCGACAGTCCGACGGCTCTCTCGCGCTGGTAGATGGTCCGTTCCTTGACCAGTTCGCGCACCGCGTTGGCGGCGCCCGTGAGCACGCCGCCGACACAGAGGATGAGCAGGGCGTTGATCGCGGTCTCGGCCGTCAGCGCGCTGCCCGCGAGGGCGCGGGCCATGGCGCCCATCACGAACGGCAGCGCGATCATGATGGCGAGGAAGGTCCGGTCGGCGCCGAGCGCGGCCGCGTACCGCCGGACCAGCGTGGACAGCTGGGAGCCCCAGCTCTGCGCCTTGGGCGGGGCGGAGACGAAACCGGCGCCTCCCGCCGGTCCGCCGTCGCCGGCGCCGTCGCGGCGCGGTGTCCGGGACGCGGCGGCGGCGTACTTGCGGTACGGGACCGAGGCGGCGTACTCACCCGCCCAGTCGCGGCCCTGGTGGTTCTCGAACGCTTCGAAGGCCTCGGGCCACTGGGCGTAGCCGAAGTAGTCGAGGGTCTCCCCGGGCGGCCCGAAGTAGGCGATGCGCCCGCCCGGGGCGAGGACCAGGAGGCGGTCGCACACGTCCAGGCTGAGGACGCTGTGGGTGACCACGATGACGGTGCGGCCGTCGTCGGCGAGACCGCGCAGCATGTGCATGACGGAGCGGTCCATGCCGGGGTCGAGTCCGGAGGTGGGCTCGTCCAGGAAGAGCAGCGAGGGCTTCGTCAGCAGTTCCAGGGCGACGGAGACGCGTTTGCGCTGGCCGCCGGAGAGGCTGTGGATGGGCTGGTCGGCGCGTTCCCGCAGGCCGAGTTCGCCGATGACCTCGTCGACCCGGGCCTGCCGTTCGGCCTTGGCGGTGTCCTGCGGGAAGCGCAGTTCGGCGGCGTAGCCGAGGGCGCGGCGGACCGTGAGCTGGGCGTGCAGGATGTCGTCCTGCGGGACGAGGCCGATGCGGCTGCGCAGTTCGGCGTAGTCGCGGTAGAGGTCGCGGCCGTCGTAGAGGACGGTGCCGCGGTCGGCGGGGCGCAGGCCGGTCAGGGCGCCGAGGAGGGTGGACTTGCCGGCGCCGCTGGGGCCGACGACGGCGAGCAGGCACTTCGCGCCGACGGGGAAGGAGACGTCCTCGAGGAGGGTCTTGCGGCCGCGGTCCACGGCGACGGTGAGGTGCTGGACGTCGAGGGAGACCTCGCCGGTGTCCACGTACTCCTGGAGCTGGTCTCCGACGAGGCAGAACACCGAGTGGCCGATGCCGACGATGTCGCCTTCGGCCAGGCGGGAGGCCCCGTCGACGGGGGCGCCGTTGAGGTAGGTGCCGTTGTGGCTGCCGAGGTCGGCGATCTCGTACGTGCCGTCGGCGCGGGCGCGCAGTTCGGCGTGCCGGCGGGAGACCACGAGGTCGTCGACGACGAGGTCGTTGTCGGGGGCGCGGCCGATCCGCACGGCGGTGCGGGCGGGCAGCGGCCGGACGGCGGTGGGCTGCCGGAACGTTCCGGTCAGGGCGGGGTTCGAGACCCCGGACGGCCGGGCGGCGGCCGGTGCGGGCGACGCCACGACGGGCCACGCGGCGACGGGCGGCTCGGCCGCAGCGGGCGGTGCAGCAGGCGGTGCAGCGGGCGGTGCAGCAGGCGGTGCAGCGGGCGGCTCGGCCGTACGGGGGTCTGCGGTCGGCTCCACCGCGGGCGGCGCGGAGGCCTCGGCCGGCGCGGAGGCCGGGGGCGGCGGGGGCGGTGTCGGCCCGAGCAGCAGCGCGCGCGGGCCGTCGGCAGCGTGGCCGAAGCGCAGCTCGCTGCCGGGGCCGACGCTCCACTCGTGCACGCGGCGGCCGTCGGCCCAGGTCCCGTTGGTGCTGTCCTCGTCCTCCACCGTCCAGTGATCCCCGTCGGGCCGCAGGACGGCGTGGTGCCAGGAGACGCGGGCGTCGTCGAGGCAGATCTCGCAGAGGGGGTCCCGGCCGACGTGGTAGATCCGGCCGGGGCTCATCGCGGTGGAGCCACGGTCGGTTTCCAGGACGAGCTCGGGCGCGGTCGGCACTCCGGGACGCTGGACCATGAGCAGATTTTCCCACGATCCGGCCGACCCGGCACCGGTCGCACATCACCGCAGGTCAGAGCGGTGTTATGGGTAATGACAACGGTCCCCGTTGCAGCCTTTGCCCATCGCGCCGGGGTGCGCTTCACTTCACGCGACGGAACCGGACACACGGGTGACGCGATGAGACGGGGGACCCCCATGAGCGGGCACGACCACGATCACGGCGACGGGCACGAAGGGCACGGCCACGGACCCGGCGGTCACGGACCCGGCGGCCACAGCCACGGCGTGTCCGCGGACGCCGACCGGCGCTGGCTGGGGATCGCGCTCGGTCTGATCGGCGCCTTCATGGCCGTCGAGGTGGTCATCGGCGTGATGGCCCACTCGCTGGCCCTGATCTCCGACGCCGCCCACATGCTGACCGACGCCGTCTCCATCGTGCTGGCCCTCATCGCGATGCGGCTGGCGGCCCGCCCGGCGCGCGGCGGCTTCACGTACGGCCTCAAGCGCGCGGAGATACTCTCCGCGCAGGCCAACGGGCTGACGCTGCTCCTGCTGGCGGTCTGGCTGGCGTACGAGGCGGTCCGGCGGCTGGTCGACCCACCGCCGGTCGAGGGCGGCCTGGTCCTGGTGACGGCCCTGGCGGGCATCGTCGTCAACGTGGTCGCGGCGTGGTGCATATCCCGGGCGAACCGGTCCTCGCTCGCCGTCGAGGGCGCCTACCAGCACATCCTGAACGACCTGTTCGCCTTCATCGGAACGGCCGTGGCGGGTCTGATCGTGCTGACCACCGGCTTCCGGCAGGCCGACGCGATCGCCACCCTCGTGGTCGTGGTGCTGATGGTCAAGGCGGGCTACGGGCTGGTCCGCGAGTCCGGCCGGATCCTGCTGGAGGCCGCCCCGGCCCACGTCGACCCGGACGCCGTCGGCGATCGGCTGGCGGGACACCCGCCGGTCAGCGAGGTGCACGACCTGCACATCTGGACGATCACCTCCGGCCAGGCGGCGCTCTCGGCGCACGTGCTGGTGGAGCCGGCGGGCGACTGCCACGCCGTGCGCCGCGATCTGGAGGGGCTGCTGGACAAGGAGTACGGGATCACCCACACCACCCTCCAGGTGGACCACACCCAGGACTCCCTCCTCACGGTCGGCCGCGCCGGCGAGGACCCCTCCGGCGACCCGCACTGCGCGGACGCCCACGGCCCGGTGCACCGCCAGGGACCGCACGACCACTGACGGCTCGCCTCCGGTCCGCGGGAATCCCCGGCCGGCGAGCACTGGGCCGGCCCGGTCCGGGGCATGGATGGACCCATGACGCACAAGCGCAGTGCCGGGCTGTTCCTGTTCCGCCGCACCGGCGGCGAGGACGCACCCGGTGTCGAGGTCCTGCTGGGGCACATGGGCGGTCCGCTCTGGGCCGGGCGGGACGACGGGGGCTGGGCCATCCCGAAGGGCGAGTACGAGCCGGACGAGGCGCCGCGGGACGCGGCCCGCCGGGAGTTCACCGAGGAGATCGGGCTGCCTCCGCCGGACGGCCCGTACCTGCCGCTCGGCGAGGTGCGGCTCGGCAGCGGCAAGCTGGTGACGATCTGGGCGGTGGAGGCGGACCTCGACCCCGCGCTGATGGTGCCCGGGACGTTCTCGATGGAGTGGCCGCCGCACTCCGGGGAGGTGCGGGAGTTCCCCGAACTGGACCGGGTGGCCTGGTTCGCTCCGGACGTGGCCGAAAAGAAGCTGATGACCTCTCAAATCCCTTTCCTGGAGAGGCTGTTGGTGCTGGTGGGGGGTTGACCCGACCTTTACTTGCCAGCAAACCCCAGCTGCATGGACATTGCACACATGACCAACGTCGTGCTGGTGGGGACCCTGGACACCAAGGGTGTGGAGTACGGCTGGCTGCGCGAGAGGCTGACGCGGGCCGGCGTCGAGGTGGTACTGGTCGACACCGGCATCATGGGCGAGCCCCGGGTGCCCGCCGACGTGCCGCGCGACGCGGTCGCCAGAGCGGCGGGAACGGAACTGCCGGAGCTGCGCGCGGCCGCCGACCGGGGCGCGGCCGTGACCGCGATGGCCCGGGGCGCCGAGGCGACCCTGGTGCGGCTGCACGCCGAGGGCCGGCTGCACGGGGTGCTCGCGCTGGGCGGCAGCGGCGGCACCTCGATCGCCACCCGGGCGATGCGGGCCCTGCCGCTGGGCGTGCCCAAGCTGATGGTGTCCTCGATGGCGTCCGGGGACGTGGGTCCGTACGTCGGATCCTCGGACATCACGATGATGTACAGCGTGGTGGACATCGCGGGGATCAACAGCGTCTCCGCCCCGGTCCTCGCCAACGCGGTCGAGGCGGTCGCCGGGATGGCCCGGGCCTACGCCCGTTCCTCCCGAGACCCGGACCTCCCGGCCGCGCCGGGGGCGGCCGCCCGGCCCCTGGTCGCGGCCAGCATGGCGGGGGTGACCACCATCGGCGTGGATGCGGCCCGCGAGCGGCTGACGGACCTGGGCTACGAGGTCCTGGTCTTCCACGTCAGCGGCGCCGGCGGCCGCACCCTGGAGACCCTGGCGGGCCAGGGCGTCTTCGCCGGGGTCCTCGACCTCACCCTCGGCGAGCTCGCCGACGACCTGTGCGGGGGCATCCTGACCGCGGGACCGGACCGGCTGTGCGCCGCCGGCCGGGCCGGGGTTCCGCAGGTGGTGAGCCTGGGGGCGCTGGACATGGTCAAGTTCGGTCCGCCGCAGACCCTGCCGGAGCGGGCCCGGTACCGGCGCGTCCGCGTGCACAACCCGTCCATCACCGTGATCCGTACGACCGAGGCCGAGTGCGCCGAACTCGGCCGCCGGGTCGCCGCCAAGCTCCGCGCCGCCACCGGTCCCGCGGCCGTCTGCGTCCCGCTCCGCGGACTGTCCACGCTCGGCGCCCCCGGCGGGCCCTACCATGACCCCGGCGCGGACGGGGCCCTGTTCTCGGCGCTGCGCGACGGCTTGCGGGGCAGCGCCGCCCGGCTGTACGACTACGACACCCACATCAACGATCCGGCGTTCGGCCGGGCCGCGGCCGACCGGCTGCACGCGATGATCGGCGCGGCGCGGGCCGCCGCCTGACCCGCCCGTGCGGACGGGAACCGGCCGTGGCGCAATGCGTGTCCCAGGGGGTGGCCGCCCGACGACCGGGCGGCCCGGGGACAGGACGCCGTCACGGCGCGGAGGGGGCGGGAACGATGAACGGTACGTGGACGGTCCCCGGCTACACCGAGGTCAGGGAACTGGGGTCGGGGGGCAGCGGCCGGGTGGTGCTCGCCGTGCACGACGGCACGGGCACGGCGGTCGCGGTGAAGTACCTCAGCGACCGGCTCCGCGAGGACCCGGCCTTCGTCGGGGAGTTCCGGGCCGAGGCGCGGCTCCTCGGCGGGCTGCGGACCCCGTACGTGGTGGGGCTGTACGAGTACGTGGAGGCGCCCGGCGGCGCGGCCATCGTGATGGAGCTCGTCGACGGCGTCTCGCTGCGCGCGCTGCTCAAGCAGTCCGGGCGGACCGACGCCGAGGCCGCGCTGGTGGTGCTGAAGGGCTCCCTCCTCGGTCTGGCGGAGGCGCACCGGGCGGGGGTCGTCCACCGGGACTACAAGCCGGAGAACGTACTGGTCGCGGCGGACGGCTCGTCGAAGCTGGTGGACTTCGGCATCGCGGCGGGCCGCGGCACCACGCCGGGCGTGGCCGGAACGCCCGCCTACATGGCCCCGGAACAGTGGCAGGGCCGCCCGGCCTCGCCCGCCGCCGACGTGTACGCGGCGACGGCGACCTTCTTCGAGTGCCTGACCGGGCGCAAGCCGTACGACGGGGAGAACTTCGCGGAGCTCGCGGTCCAGCACATCGAGGCCCCGGTCCCGGAGACCGAGGCCCCCGAGCCCGTACGGCCGCTGATCCGGCGCGGCCTGGCCAAGCGGCCGGAGCAACGGCCTGAGAACGCCGAGGCGTTCGTCGCGGAGCTGGAGGACGTGGCCCTCGCCGCGTACGGGCCGCAGTGGGAGGAGCGCGGGCAGCGCAAGCTGGCGGCGCTGGCCGCGCTGCTCCCGCTGCTGTTCCCCTCGGCCGGGGCCGCCGCCCAGGGCACCACGGCGGTGGCCTCGACCACGCTGGGCGGCGGCTCCGGCTGGGCTCCCGGCCGCGGCGGCTGGCTCGCGACGGGCGTGGCCCTGGTCCTGGGCACGGTGCTGCTGTTCACCACGGACGCGATCGGCAGCACCCCCGGCGGGGCATCGGCGCTGAGCGCGTTCGCCACCACCAGCGCCGCCCCGCCGGGACCGGGCTCGGCGACCGGGACCGCCGGCCCGACCGCGTCCCCGGCCCCCTCCGCGTCGCCGTCCCCCTCGCCGTCCCCGTCACCGTCCTCCTCCCCGTCACCGTCCGCGTCCCCGTCACCCGGCGCCACCACCACGGCGCCGCCGACCCCGACGACGGGCGTCACGACCGCGCCGACCACCGGCGCCCCGCCGGCCCCGACGCCCACGCCGACCCCGACGCCGACACCCACGCTGAAGGTCACCAAGCTCGACGTGTCGCTGCGGCCCGGCTACTACACCGGGCAGGCGACCGTCTCCCTCGCCACCCAGGGCACCGGATCCGTCACCGTCGTCCTGCAGTGGTACCTCGGCGACGCGGCCGGCGAGTTCACCGTCCCCGACGGCACGGACACGGTCGTGGTCCCGTCCGGCTCCGTGGCCCCGGTCGTGCAGTCCCACACCTTCACCCGCGGACGCGGCTGCCACGGCGGGGTCCGCGTCACGACCAAGCCGGCCGCGGCGAGCGGCTCGGCCTCGGACTCCCAGGCCCTGCTGCGCTGTCAGGGGCCCGCCCGATGAGCGATCCCCGCGCGCCCCGGGACGACGAGTACAGCGCCACCGTCCTCGGCAGCCACTGGTTCTCCGGCCCGCCCGAGCCGGCCGGGGTCACCCCCGACCGGGTCGAGGGTTCCGTGCTCCGGTTCGGGCCCGGGGTGACCGCCGCCCTGCCCGCGCCGTTCCCCGTCACCGCACCGGCGGCGTCCGCGCCCCGCGGGCGCCGGGCCGCCGGGCTCCGCAGGTACGCGCTGGCCCTGCTGGTGCTGCTCGGCGTGCTCGCGTACCTCGGCTGGCAGCGGTACGGGCCGGCCCTGGACGTGCGGGACGTGGCCGTGACCACCGCGGCCGGGGACCCGTCGTGCGACACCGCGGCCGACGTGGTGGCCCTCGTACGGACCAACGGGCGCGAGGGCACGCTGACCTACCGCTGGATCCGCAGCGACGGCACGCGCTCCGAGCAGCTGACCGAGCGGGTGCCGCGCGGGCAGCGCGAGGCGCGGCTGCACCTGCTGTGGACGTTCCGGGGGACGGGCAGCTACCCCGCGAAGGCGGAGCTGGAGCTGCTGTCGCCCGGGCGGCGCACGGCCGCGGTGGAGTTCACGTACCGCTGCCGGCCCTAGGGGGTGTCGTCGAATTCGTTCCTGCCGTGCGGCGCCCGGCAGGAACGCTCGCCGGGCGTACGAAACGACTTCGACGCCACCCCCTAGCCGTTCGGCCCCGTCCCGGGGCCCGTCGGCCGTCCTTCCGGCCGGGGCGGCCGGGGCCGTCCGGCCGAAGCGCGGGCCCCCCGCCCGCTGGTTGACTCGGAGGTGTTGGCGAGGGCGCGCAGGGCGCCCTCCGGCACCGCTGCGTGTCACGCTCCAGCCGGCGACACACCCCAACCGGAGCGTGGCCGTCCCGCACGGATGCCAAGTCCGCGCGGGAGGCCCGCAGCCGCTTTGGGGAGTGGCTGCGGGCCACTCGCCGTCCCCCGCCGCAACCGGGGGACGGAGCACGGACCCCGCGCGGGGTCAGAACCGGGCGTGCGCCGTGATGTCCGCCTCGAACTCCCCCGTCATGGCCGGAGTCACCGTGGGCCGGCACTGCCGGACGGCCTCCAGGTAGTCGCCGGTGGTCGCCCCGAGCTGCGCGGCGGCCGCGCCGCGCGCCCCCACCGCCTCCAGGTCCCGTTCGAAGGACACCTGCGCCGCGATCCGCGCCGCGTGCTCGATGTCGGCCGGGGTGAACAGCTCGGTCGCCGCCACCAGCGCCGCCACGTCGACGTCGGCGCGCCCCGCCGTGTACCGGGACCAGATCGCGGCCCGGGCGCCGGCGTCGGGCGTACCGATCGGGATCAGGTAGTCGAAGCGCCCGGGCCGCAGGAAGGCCGGGTCCAGGGAGCGGACCGAGTTGGTGGCGCAGACCAGCAGCCGCTCATCCCCCTCGCGGAACCGCGGTATCAGCTTCAGCAGCTCGTTCGTCACCCCGTGGATGCCGCCGGGGTGGGCGGGCTCGGTGCGCCGGGGCGCGATCTCCTCGACCTCGTCGATGAAGACGAGCACCCGTTCCAGTTCGGCGATCCGCGCGAAGGCGTCGCGCAGGGCGGCCGCCAGGTTGCCCTCGTCGGCGAGGCGGGACGGCAGCAGTTCGACGAACGGCCAGCCCAGCCGGGAGGCGATGGCCCGCGCGAAGGTGGTCTTGCCGGTACCGGGCGGCCCGAAGAGGGCGATCGCGCGCGGCGCCCGCACCCCGTGCGCGGCGGCCCGCTCCGGCTCGGCCAGCGGCAGGACCACGCGCCGCTCGATGAGGTCCTTCTCCTTCTCCATGCCGGCGACCCCGGTCCACAGGTCGTTGGGCAGGAAGCGTCCGCCGAGGTCGTCCAGGAGGCCTGCCGCGGGCCCGTGCAGCGGCTCGGTCTTCTCGAAGTACGCCACGGCGGGCTGCCGGGTGTATCCGGCGTTGAGCAGACCCTCGCCGAGCAGGTCCTCCTCGGGCAGGACGTACGCGATCCTCCCGACGCGGGCGGCGACGAGCCTCCGCTCCAGCTCCACGAGCAGGGCGCTGGCCAGGCCGCGGCCGCGCCAGCCGGCGGCGATGGCGATGCGCATCACCCAGGCCCGCTCGCCGGTGACGCAGGCGAGGGCCGCGCCGATCGGGACGCCCTGGTGGACGGCGACCACGCAGGGCTGCCGGTCGGTGAGGGCGCCGATGCACTCGGCGAGCGAGAAGACGGACTCCTGGCCGAGTTCGGCCGTGGTGTCGATCAAGTGGACCACCGCGGCGAGATCGCTCTCGCGGTAGTCGTGGATGAGCCAGTTCACCGGGTACCGCCCCTCGTTCGTGCTCCTGCGGTGAGGCTAGGGGCGGGCGGGCCCTCCGATCACGCTCCGCGGTGCACAACAGCCGGTCCGCAAACCGTCCGTGTCGTCCATAGACCGGTGCTTTCCGCCGAAACGGAACCTCGGACCCCGCGGCGCGTTCGGCACATCCGACGATTCCCCCACCGCCCGTCGCCGCTCTGAGCTGCTATGGCCCGGTTTCACATCCGGTTCACGGGATTCACAGCAGATTCATACGGAACTTCGGGCTCCGGACAAAGGTTCGCCGGGCAGGGTCGGAACATGATCCCGCGCATGCGTTCCCATCCCCGTGCGGCCGGACGGGCCCGCGCCCGTGCCCGGCAGGCGTCCCGGATCGCGCTCGTGCTGGCCGCGCTGACCGCGCTGCTCGGCGTGGCCCTGCCGGACGCCGCCCCCGACCGGCCGCTCGGCGTCACCGCCCGGGCCGTCCCCGACGCCACGGCGAACCGGGTGGGCGCCCTGTTCACGGACGGTCTCGACGGGGGGCACTTCTGCACCGCCGCGGTGGTCCGCAGCGACGACGGCGACGTGATCGCGACCGCCGCGCACTGCCTGGGCGCCCCGGACAGCACCTTCTTCGCGCCGGGCTACCGGGACGGCAGCGCCCCGTACGGCCTCTGGCGGATCACCGGAGTGCACGTCGCCCGGGGCTGGACGGACGGCCAGGACCCGGACGCCGACATCGCCTTCGCCACGGTGGCCCCGGTGGACTCCGGGCAGTCCGCGCCGGTGGAGGACCTGGTGGGCGGATTCCCGGTGGCGGGCGACCAGCCCGGGGAGGCCACGGTGGAGGTCGTCGGCTACCCGCGCGCGCTGGACGCCCCGCTGCGCTGCGCCAACACCACCGACCTGATCTCGCCGACCCAGCGCCGGATCGGCTGCCCGGACCTCAGCGGCGGCACCAGCGGCAGCCCCTGGCTGGTCGGCGGCGCGCTGGCCGGGGTGCTGGGCGGGTACGAGGGCGGCGGCACGGTTCCGGAGGTCTCCTACAGTGCGGTGCTGGGCGACGGGGCCACGGCGCTGTACCGCGCGGCGGCGGCCGCGGGCTGAGGCCCCCACCGGGCGCGCAGCGCTCCGTACCCGGTACCGGGCCGCACCGGCCGGGGGCTCCCTACGGGGGTCAGGCGCCGCCGGCGGGCAGCCCCTCCGGCGCGGGGACGAACGGCTCGAACCAGGTCGGCTCGTCGAGCAGTGCCCGGTGGATCCGGTCCAGGGAGAACTGCTCCAGCGGCGGCAGCGCGTCCACCTCGAACCAGGCGACCTCCAGCGACTCGCTGTCGTTGGCGCGGGCCCGCCCGCCGGTCGCCCGGCAGCGGAAGGTGATGTCCTGGAACTGGCAGACGTCGCCGTTGGGGTAGGTGACCGGCGCGAGCATCTGCACGAGGACCACCCGCTCCGGCACGCACGTCACCGCCGTCTCCTCGAACACCTCGCGCACGGCGGTCTCGGCCGGCTGCTCCCCCGGCTCGCAGATCCCGCCGACCACGGACCACCGCCCGGTGTCGCTGCGCCGGCCGAGCAGCACCCGGCCCCGGTCGTCGAGGACGATCGCCGTCACCCCGGGCAGCAGGAGCAGCTGGTGGCCGGCGGTGGCGCGGATCGCGCGGATGAAATCGGGTGTGGTCATCCCCCGACCCTACGAGCCGGAACGGACGGCTCCCGCGTCAGGCGGTGCGGCGGGAGCGGAACCGGCGTGTCGCCGTCCAGCCGAGGCCGGCCGCGGCGAGGACGAGCAGCGCGTACTCCGGCAGCGGGCCGACGACGGTGGCCGGGGTGCGGGTGGAGCGCAGCGGGATCTCGGCGACGAGCGCGTCCGCGGTGAACATCTTCGTCTGCGAGACGACGCTGCCGTCGGGGCGGATCACCGCGCTGACGCCGCTGGTGACGGGGACGAGCACGGTCCGGCTGTGCTCGACGGCGCGGACGCGGTCCATGGCCAGCTGCTGGTAGGTCATCTGGCTCCGGCCGAACGTGGCGTTGTTACTCGGTACGGTGATGACCTGGGCCCCGGCCCGGACGGTGGAGCGGACGGCGTCGTCGAAGGCGGCCTCGAAGCACGTCACCATGCCGACGCCGCTGCCCGCCATGTCGAAGACGCCGGGCTCCTTGCCGGGGCCGAAGTCGCGGCGGACCCGGTCCACGTCGGAGCTGAAGAGCCGGACGAAGGACCGCATCGGGATGCGCTCGCCGAAGGGCTGGATCTTGCGCTTGTCGTACGTCGCGGTCGGGCCCTTGACCGGGTCCCAGAGGATCATCGTGTTGCGCAGCGGGCCGGTCTCCGGGGACACGACGGCGCCGATGGCCACGGGTACGCCGATCGCCTTGACCGCGCGGTCGATGACGGCGCGGGCATCGGGCTCGGCGTAGGGGTCGAGGTCGGAGGAGTTCTCCGGCCAGACGACGAAGTCGGGCTTGGGCACGCGGCCCGCCTTGACGTCCTCGGCGAGCTGGACGGTGCGCGCGGCGTGGTTGTCGAGGACCTGGCGGCGCTGGGAATTGAAGTCGAGGCCGAGGCGCGGCACGTTGCCCTGGATGAGGGCGGCGACGACGGTGCCGTCCTCGGCCGCGTCGGAGACGAGCGGCCGGGCGGCGAGGCTCGCCCCGACCGGTACGGCGACGGCGAGGGCGGCCAGCGCGGCGGTGGCCCGGCGGGGGTGGCTGCGGGCGATGCGCAGGACCTCGTAGAGGCCGAAGCCGCACAGGGCGACGCCGAAGGAGAGCAGCGGCGTGCCGCCGAGCGCGGCGAGCGGGGTGAAGACACCGTCGGCCTGCCCGAAGGCGAGCTTGCCCCAGGGGAAACCGCCGAAGGGGGCGCGGGCCCGCAGCGCCTCCCCGGCGACCCAGACGGCGGCGGCGAGGAACGGCCAGGCGGGCAGCCGGCTGACGAGGGCGATCCCGAGGCAGGTGAGGCCGATGAAGGCGGCTTCCAGGGCGGTGAGCGCCAGCCAGGGCACGGGGCCGACCTCCTCGCCGGTCCAGCTGAGGAGCGGCAGCAGGTACCCGAGGCCGGCGAAGAACCCGAGGCCGAAGCCGGCGCGCGCGCGGCGGCCGTGGAGGGAGCCGGCCAGCAGGGCGAGGGCGAGGGGGGCCAGCCACCACAGGGGGCGGGGCGGGAAGCTCACGTACAGCAGCACGCCGGCGAGCGCCGCGAGCCCGGCACGCGCCCAGAACTCCTTCCGGCTCCCCTTGCCGGGGAAAGCGGCGGCTTCGGTTCCGGTGCCCGCTGCGGTCCGGCCGGCGGGCTGCGCGGGCTCGCTTCCGGCCGCGCGGGTGACACTGGTGCTCATCTGGCGGAGTGTACGGCCCCGGGGGCCGACCTCCCGTAAAGGCCCGCGTACGGGCGTCACGCACGAGCCGGTCGGCCGCGCGCGGGGTCCCGCCCGTGGGGCCGTCGGCGGCGGCGGACCCGGGCGGGCGGCGGTGGTGCGCGATTCAGCGGGCGAGGGTCCTGAGGTGGGTGCGGATGACCCGGACCGCGTTCTCGGCGTCGTCCACGGTGACCGTGAACAGCTTCCCGTCGCCGAGCCGCAGCTCCAGCCCCTCGCCGCGGCGGACGATGACCGCGGTGCCCTTCTCGGGCCGCCAGCGGTAGCCCCAGCCACCCCATTGCTGCGGGGTGATGCGGGGGACGAACTCGGCGGAGGCGACCTCGGCGAGCCTGATCTTGCGGCGCGGGACTCCGATGTGGCCGCAGCGCACTTCCAGGGCCTCGGAGTCGACGGTGACGGCGACGTGCACGAAGGCGAGGGTGCCGTAGAGGATGAGCAGGCCGACGGCCAGGCAGCCGATCACGGACATGAGCAGCGGCACGATCCCGGCCGTCCAGGAGTTGTCCACGGCCAGCTCGACGCCGAGGGCCAGGCACGCGGCGCCGGTCGCGGCGAGCAGCCACTGCACGCGGTTGGAGGCCCGGCCCGTCCAGAGCGGACCCGGTGGGTGACCCGTCATGTGTAGCAGCGTACTCACGTTCCGCATGCGCGCCACTGCCTCTCGCCCGGCCGGTCGCCCGAAGCCCCGCGGCGTCGCGCGCCGGGCTCCGTCCCGCGTCGTCCGCTCTCCCTCGCACCCCGCGCCTGCCCGCCCTTGACCTGAACCAAACTTGAGGTTCTACGGTTCTGCCATGACCTCTCACGACGCGGTGCAGATCGTTCCGGAGCGCTACCGCAACGCGGTGGTGCCCCACGTCATGGTGGCCAACGCCCCCGCCGCCCTCGCCTTCTACGCGCGGGCCTTCGGCGCCGTCGAGGACCTCCGGCTGGAGCGGCCCGGAGGCGGAGTGCTGCACGCCGAGATCCGGATCGGCGACGCCGTCCTGATGCTCGGCGACGGCGACGGCGCCGATCCCGGCGGCGGCCCCTTCACCTCCCCAGCGGCGCTGGGCGGCACCTCGGTCGCGCTGCACGTGTACGTACCGGACGTGGACGCGCTCGCCCGGACCGCCCTGGCGGCCGGGGCGGAGCTGCTGCAGGAGCCCCGGGACCAGTTCCACGGGGACCGGACCGCGATCCTCCGGGATCCGTCGGGACACGTATGGGTGTTCCTGACGCACCGGGAGGACCTGTCCGGGGAAGAGCTGGCCCGCCGCCTCGGCGGAGCTGCGGGGGCCCAGGGGATGTGAGCGCGGGGGCGGGCGGATCTGGAAGGCTTGCCCTCCGGCCCGCGGGCCGCCGTACGAAGCGGGAGGCTCCGTGAGCGAGCAGGACGACCGGATCGACCGGGTGGTGGGAGCCGTACTGGGTTCGGCGGCGGGCGACGCGCTCGGCGCACCGTACGAGTTCGGCCCCGGGGGGCAGTTGACCGCGCGCGGCGAGGAGATGCGCGGGGGCGGCGGCTGGGATCCGGGCGAGGCCACGGACGACACGCAGATGGCGGTCCTGGTCGGCGAGTCGCTGCTGGACCACGGCGGCCTCGAACTCCCGGACGTCTTCCGCCGGTTCCAGTGCTGGGCGGCCGGAGGTCCGAAGGACATCGGCCTCCAGACCGAGGACGTGCTGACCAACGGCGAGCCCTGGGACCTCGCCGCCGCCCTGCACTTCCAGCTCAACGCCCGTGCGGCGGGCAACGGTTCGCTGATGCGGGCGTCGACCTCCGCGGTGTACTTCGCCGCGGCCGGGCGGCAGGCCACGATGGACGCCGCCCGGCGGATCGCGGCCCTGACGCACGGCGACCGGGCGGCGTGGGAGGGCACGGCCGTCCTGCACGAACTCGTACGGGTGGCCCTCGACGGAGCCGACCCGCTGGCCGCGCTCCCCGCGACGCTCGGCCTGGTGCGCCCGAGCGCCCGCGAGCGGTACGAGCGGGTGCTCGCCGCCGACTGGCACCCGGACCTCGCCACCGAGTTCAACGGGGCGGTGTGGCCCTGCCTGGGATCGGCGGTGTGGGCGCTGCGGACGACCACCGGCTTCGCGGAGGCGGTGCGGGCCGCGGTGGACCTGGGCGGCGACACCGACACGGTGGCCGCGGTGACGGGCACGCTGGCCGGGGCCCGGTACGGGGCGGCGGCGATCCCGCGGCAGTGGACGGACCCGCTGCACGTGCCCCTGCCGGGCTTCGGAGGGCGGGTCCTGCGCGCGGACGACCTCCGCGCACTGGCGCGGCGGCTGGCTGCGGCCGGCGCGGGAGACGGGTAGCGGTGGGGGTGGGGCCCGGCGCGGGGCAGGACCCCTACGGCCGCTCGAAGGCCTGGAGCACTCCGCCGGCCGAGAAGCACAGGGCTCCGCACAACGTGCCCCAGTTGGCGATGTCGGAGTTGATCAGGCTCCCGGTGGCCGGCCGGGTGAACGCGGCCAGTGCCGACACCATGAAGAGCACCGATCCCAGCTGGTTGACGGCGACGATCCACCAGCCCAGGCTCCGCGAGCGGAAGCAGGGCCTGGACCGGTGGCAGACCTCGGCGAAGGCGAGGTGCCCCGACACCAGGAACAGCAGGCACCCGATCAGGTCGGGGGTCCAGACCAGCCGGTTGACCTGCTGGGCGGTGAGGCCCTGGAGGAACGAGTCGAGCAGGTTGACGCCGAACACGAGCGTCCCGACGAACAGGACGAACGTGCTCAGCCAGTCCAGCCGCATCGGCTCGTACCCCCACCACCGCCAGCGGGCCGTCACCAGCCGGCCGCCGTCCGGGGAATGCCGGGGGGCGTTCAGCACCTGCAGGAGCGAGGTGTAGCCGCCCAGGTTGAAGAACAGGCCGCCGGCGAAGTAGACGCAGGCGCTGACGAGGGCGTCACCCGACCCGAACTGGGCCACGGCGGCGCCGAGCGCGAAGAGCCCTCCGCCGACGACGAACGCGGCCGAGGCGACGGCGTTCAGTCTCCGGAGCCGGCCGAGGGCCTCGGCATCGGCGCTCGCCGACCGGGTGACCGTGCCCCCGGGGCCGGTGACCGAGAGCACCCCCCGCCTGCGTGCGGGCCGGGACTCCCACACCACCGTTCCCCCTTCGGGGCGGTGCCAGAAGCGGCGGGTCGTGAACGGTCCTGCGCCTTCGGCGCGCTGCTCGGGCTGTCCCACGCCCCGAGCCTAAGGGCTGTCCCGTGATCCCCGGTGGATCAGCGCGCGGCGTCAGATGCGGTACATCGCAAGGCGGAGGAGCGTCCGGATACTGGACGTATCCGGACGTTCCGACAACGCGGCGAGGTGCCGTAGCTGTCGCCGCGCGCCCGCCGGGGATCACGGGACAACCCTTAGCCACGCCCCCCGGCCCCGGCGGGCAGCGAAACGCCCCTGCCGGGTCGTCGCGCACCCGCTGCCGCGGTGGGCGTACGCGTCCGGCCATCACGGAGCAACGGGCCGCGGTGGGGGGCGCCGGGGGCAGGACGTCAGCGGACGGCGGCGGGGCCGCGTGCTCCCCGGCCCGCGAGGAGCCGTCCCTCCGCGTACCCGAGGGCGGCGGCCGGCAGGGATCCGGGGCGGCCGCTGCGCAGCACGGTCAGGCCGCCGGTCGCGGGCAGCGCGGGCTCGGGACCGGCGCCGATGCGGCGCAGCGCCTGGACGGCCACCGGCTCGGCGGACCCGTGGAAGACGAGGTCGGCGCCGCCGGTGCGGGCCGCGAGGGCGACCCGGATGGCGGTTTCGACCAGCTCGTAGTGGGTGCAGCCGAGGACGACGTCGGTGACGTCGGCCGGGGTGAGTTCGGCCGCGGCGGCGACGGCGGCCGTCACGGCGGCGGCGTCGGCCGCCTCCACGGCGTCGGCGAGGCCGGGACAGGGCACTTCGGTCACCCGCGCGCCGGCGGCGAACGCGCGGATCAGCTCGCGCTGGTACGGGCTGCCGGTGGTGGCGGGGGTGGCCCAGATCGCCACGCGCCCCCGGCCGGCGGCCGCGGCGGGCTTGATCGCGGGAACGGTGCCGATGACGGGGATCGCGGGTTCCAGCGCGGCCCGCAGGGCGGGGAGGGCGTGCACGGAGGCGGTGTTGCAGGCCACGATGAGTGCGGCGGGCCGGTGGGCGGCGGCGGCTCGCGCCACGTCGAGGGCCCGCCCGGTGAGGTCCTCGGGGGTCCGCGGGCCCCAGGGCATCCCGTCGGGGTCGGAGGACAGGACGAGATCCGCGTCCGGCCGCAGCCGCCGCACCGCCGCGGCCGCCGCGAGGAGGCCGATTCCGGAGTCCATGAGCGCGATCTTCACTCCGTCACCTTAGTCGAAGCCCCCGCAGGACCGGCCTGCGACCACGGCCCCGGCGCCGGCCGCCGGGGCCGCAGCGGGGCGGGCGGGCCCCTCGCCGCGGGGCTCCTCCTGGCCGACGCCGGGCTAGGTCGTCTCTTTCGGATCTTGTCGGCCGAGCCCGCGGCGTCTGGCGCCGTGCCTGGTCGTGCTGTCGGGGCGCCCGTGTACTGGACGTACTCGGTTGC
>NZ_JBVJGW010000018.1:0-166226 GCF_055587105.1 Streptomyces sp. NPDC048461
GGCCGCGCTTGAGGCGTGCGCGCGTGGTCTTGTGGGGGGGGTGGGGGGCGGGGGGGGGGAGGGGGGGGGGGGGGGGGGGGGGGGGGCGGGGGGGGGGCCCCCCCCCCCGCTCCTGTGCCGGCCGCCGCGCGCCTCCCCGCGATCAGCCGTCCGTCAGCCTCTCGTCAGTACCCATGACGCATAGTGGTCAAGGAAGTTGACCATGACGAACAGACAGGACGACCGCAGATGAGCAACCCGTTCGACGATCCTGAAGGCACCTTCCACGTGCTGGTCAACGACGAGAACCAGCACAGCCTGTGGCCGTCCTTCGCCGAGGTCCCCGCGGGCTGGCGCACGGTGCTCGGCGACGCCTCGCGCGAGGACGCCGTGCGCTACGTGGAGGAGAACTGGACCGACCTGCGCCCGCTGAGCCTCGTCGAGCACGGGGCCTGATCCCGGTGGCTCACGCACCGGCGGCGATCGAGGCCGAGGGCCTCCGCAAGAACTACAAGGACCAGGAGGTCCTCAAGGGGATCGACCTCCACGTCCCCGCGGGCACCGTGCTCGGGCTCCTCGGCCCGAACGGCGCCGGCAAGACGACGACCGTCCGCATCCTCAGCACGCTGCTGCGGCTCGACGGCGGCCGGGCCACGGTGTGCGGCTTCGACGTCTCGAAGGACCCGAGGGAGGTGCGCCGGAGGATCGGTCTCTCGGGCCAGTACGCCGCCGTGGACGAGGAACTGTCCGGGCGCGAGAACCTGGTCCTGCTCGGCCGGCTGCTCCACCTGGGCACCGCCGCCGCCCGCGCCAGGGCCGAGGAGATGCTCTCCCGCTTCCACCTGAGCGACGCGGGCGACAAGCCGCTGCGGGAGTACTCGGGCGGCATGCGGCGCAGGCTGGACCTGGCGAGCACCCTGGTGGGCAGCCCGGAGGTCATCTTCCTCGACGAGCCGACGACCGGTCTCGACCCGAAGAGCCGGCTGGACCTGTGGGCCGTCGTACGGGAGCTCGTGGCGGAGGGCGTCACGGTCCTGCTGACCACGCAGTACCTGGAGGAGGCCGACGAGCTCGCCGACCGCATCGCGGTGATCGACAAGGGGGCGGTGGTCGCCGAGGGCTCCGCCGACGAACTCAAGCGCAGGGTGGGCGAGGAGCGGCTGGAGATCACCTTCGCCGATCCCGCGGACGTCCCCGCCGCGCTGACGGCGCTGAGCGGCGTACTGGTGGGAGAGCTGACCCGGGACGACCACAAGGGGGTGCTCGGCATCCAGTTGCAGGACGGGCTGGCGGGCATCGCCCGCGCCGCGGACGCGCTGCACCGGGCGGGCATCCCGGTGTCCGACTTCGCCCAGCGGCGGCCGTCACTGGACGAGGTGTTCCTGACGCTGACCGACCACCAGGCGGCTTAGCGGCATGCGGGAGCGGGCGGGAGTCGCGTGCCTGGTGCTGTGGGCGCCCGCGCTCGACCGGGCCGAGTTCCGCGGGCTGATGTCCGCCGAGGAGCGGGCCCGGTACGAGCGGTTCGCGGAGCCCGCCGACCGGGCGCGGTTCGCCTCGGCGCGGGCCCTGGTCCGGACGGCGATGGGCCGCGCCACGGGCGTGGCCCCGGACCTCGTACGGTTCGACCGGCGGTGCCGGCACTGCGCGGGGCCGCACGGGAAGCCGCGGGTCCCCGGCGCGGCCGTGAGGTTCTCGATCTCCCACTCCGGCGGGCGCGTCGCCCTGGCCCTCGCCGCGGACGCCGAGCCGGGGGTCGACGTGGAACGGATCTGCGACCGCCCGGTCGGACGGCTGGCGTCGCGCGTGCTGTCCGCCGGGGAACTGCGCGACCTGGAGGCGGTGCCGCCCGGGGACCGGTCGGCGGCCTACCACACCTATTGGACGCGCAAGGAGGCGATCCTCAAGGCCGTGGGCCTGGGGCTCTCGTCCTCCCTGCGCGGCATCACCGTGTCGGCGCCGGACCGGCCGGCGCGACTGACGCGGTGGGAGGCCGACTTCGTCCCGCCGTCCATCGCCATGTCCGATCTGCGGCCGGGCCCCGGGTACACGGCGGCCCTCGCCGTCGAGACCCGCGGGCCCATCGACCTGACCGAGTGCCACCTCGACGACCCGATGGACGCCCCGTGACGGCTCCGGCGGTCACCGGTCGGCGAAGACCATCCCCGCGTCGATCGCCGGGTCCTGCATGAGGATGGCTTCCTGGATCCGCCGCATCTTCTTGCGCGGTTCCAGGCCCAGTTCGGTGTTCAGCCAGGCACGGACCCGCTGGAAGACGGCCAGCGCGTCGCCCTGGCGGCCCACCCGGTAGAGGGCGAGCATCAGCAGCTCCGACATCCGCTCCCGCTCGGGGTGCTCGCAGGCCAGCTGCTCCAGCGCGCTGACGACGGCCGCCTCCCGGCCGATGCTCAGCCTGGCCTCGTAGAGGTCCTCCAGGGCGCCCAGCCTGCGTCCGGCGAGCCGGTTCGCGTAGGCGACGCACCTGAGTCCGCCCTCGACGTCGGCGAGGGCCTGGCCGCGCCAGAGGCGGAGCGCCTCGTCGAGGAGCCGGGCCGCCTCGTGCGGCGATTCGTGGAGCAGGGCGGAGCCGTGGGTGGCCAGGTCGTCGAAGCGGTGCGCGTCGACGGCGGACGGCGGAAGGTCGAGGAGGTACCCGTTCGCCGAGGTCCGCACCAGGAGGTTCCCCGGTATGCCCGTCATGCCCTCCAGGGAGGTCCGCAGCCGGCGCATGTTGGCCTGGAGCGCGTTCTTCGGGTTCTTGGAGTCCTGATCGGTGGAAAGCTCCTCCATCAGCAGGTCGACCGACACGACCTCGCCGGGAGCGAATGCCAGGACCGCCAGCAGGGTTCGCACGCGATTCGCCCCGAGGCTACGCGGGTGATTCCCCACCGTAACCTGCGTCGCCCCGAGCAGTTCCACCGAAAATCGCACATCTACCGGCTGGTAAGATTTCACTAGTCCCCGTCCCAAAAGCTTCGATCACTAAATGGTCGACCTTCATTCCATTTCCGGAACGTCCGCCTGGGGCGGGCATCGGCTGGAATCCGAGGGAGCCAAGGGAGGGGTGGACACTGTTTGAGGCGCACGAAACCACATGGTCGAGCACAAGAAGTCCCCCCGGACACTTCGTTATTTCGGCGCGGCTGACGGTTTCATCGTGACTGGCCGGTCACGATATGTCCGTTCACGCCGCAAACCTCAATTCCCCCGGCTGCGAACCTAACACGCCCCCCGCGCGCGGGGCTTCCCGTGAATGCGCGAAAGCACGCGATTTTGCTGGATTTTGATGCCCCGTCGGCCGAAAAACGCCGTAGGTGCGGGCGCCCGTCGCCGGGCGGGCCCGACGGGGCCGGGGGGCACCCGGGTCGCGCACCCCCCGGAGCCGTCACAGCAGGTCGAGCCGCTGGCCGACGCCGAGGTCCAGCGCCGTGCGGTGGACCGCGTCGATCAGCCCGACGTCCAGGATCGACATGCCGAAGGGGTTGCTCACCACGTAGCCGCTCGTCGGCCGGATGGCCGGAACCTGGCCGAGCAGAACCTGGCCCAGTGTCCCCTCGACGGACCGGCCGGCCCCGCGCGCGGGCGCGCCCTCCGTGCCCGGCCGGGTCACCTTCCGCTCCTGCAGCAGGCTGCCCAGGATCCGGCGCGGGTTCTCCTCGATCAGGTCGAGGTCGTCCCCGTAGACGGCCTGCGCCCCGAGGAAGACCCCCTCGGTCAGGTCGCCGAGGGAGACGTGCGCGACGAAGCTCCCCGGCTCGAACAGGTCGGCGCGCAGGTACGGTTCGCTGCTCGTGGTCAGCGTCACGGTGACCGGCGTGGCCCTGATGGCCTCGGCGGCCGTGGCCGCGACGGTCACCTTCAGCTGCGGGTGCTTCTCGCCCGCCCAGGCGGCCAGCTCCGCCGCCCGCTGCTCGGACAGGTCGAAGACGACCACCGTGCGCACGTCCGGAAAGGCGCCCACCAGCAGGTCCAGGTGCGCACGGGCCAGGGCGCCCGTACCGATGAGCGTGATGCCGTCCCAGCGCTCCGGACCGAGCACGCGCAGGCTGACCATCGTGTACGCGGCGGTGCGGACGGCGCTCAGGTAACCGGCCTCCGCTATCAGTCGGGGCCGCGCCGTCTCCGGGTCGAAGACGAAGCTGAGCCCGCCGGCGCGCTCGATGCCCTTGGAGGGGTTGTTCACCGCGGCGTTGATGAGCTTCATGCCGTACACCGGGCCGTCCTCCCGGTGCAGGGCGCCCAGCATCGCGATGGCGCGGCTGTAGGCGCCGTCGCCGTTGGTCCAGGGCAGGTAGCCCTCGGCCGGGATCTCGGTGCGCCCGGCGGCCTGGATGCGCAGGACGTCCGCGGCGACCTCGACCGGGTCCAGCTTGTCCAGGCAGGCGAGTACGGCGGGCCGGTTGAGAAAGAGCAGGCTCTCCTGGGACATGAGATTTCCTCACCTCTGGGAATCGGGATGCGCTCCGGCGCCATGACGGGGCTGCGGCGGAGGGCCGGCCGTTCGGCGACCGGCCGACGTGCGCCCGCCTGTGAAGGACCAGCCCCGGAATCGCGGAGTACACACGGACCCGGGCTGCGTCATGCGGTGAGCTGTCGCAGAGTAGCCGACCGACTTCCGTTTCCAGTAGGGGAGTTCGCATGAATTTCACAGGGCGCCGACCGCCGGCTCCCGCGGCGAAACCGTCGGGTCCCGGCCGCTCGAATCACGTCAGCGCTCGGTCAGCAGCATGTCAATTCGGCCCACTAGCTTGATCAGCGTCCCCCGGAGCGTACGGCTCGGGGGATCAGGTGTGCATGGGCCCGGTCGGGACGACGGTGGTACGCAATCGCGCGCTCCGTGCCGACCTGTTCTTCGACGACTGCGCTGAGAGGAGCCGGCCAGCCGTGACCTCACTGACCGAAGTATCCGCCCATTGGCCCACTCAGGTCTCCATCACGAGCCGCCAGGAGGCACTGGGCCTGACGGACACCGAACTCCGCCGCTACGGCAGGGGTTTCGGCCTGTCGGAGATCTGCTGGGACGACACGGAGTCCGAGACGGAGAGCCTGCTGGCCGCGGTCCACAAACTGTCCCTCCTGCGGGGCCAGGAGGACCGGGTCCGCTACGTGCTCCGGCCCCGCACGCAGCGCTTCACGTCCCCCTACCCCCTGAGCCCCCTGCACGAAGTGCGGCGCGAGGCCGGTCTGCGCCACGCCAAGACCTTCGCGCTGACCGAACAGGCCTGTGCCTCGGGGCTGCTCGCCGTCGACGTGGCGGGCATGCTGCTGGCCGAGGAGGAGGACCCCGACGCGCTGGCCCTGGTCCTGGTCGGCGAGAAGGCCCACGGCGAGATCTCGCAGGTCCTCGGGGGCATGGGCATCACCGGCGAGGGCACCGCGGCGGTGCTGGTCTCCGCACGCGGCACCAAGGACCGGGTCCTGGGCTTCGCCACCAGGACCGTATCGGTGGGCGCCCCCGGGCTGGTCATGCCCGACGAGGCCTTCGTCCGCTTCCGGGAGATGTACGCCGACGTCCTCATGGAGGTCGTCGGCAGCGCCCTGGAACAGGCGTCCCTGACGGCCGACGACATCAGCCTGGTGCTCCCCCACAACGTCAACCGGATCGCCTGGGTGAGGCTCAGCGACCGGCTGGGGGTCCCGGTGGAGCGCATGTTCCTGGACAACATCCCGCAGACGGGGCACTGCTTCGGGGCGGACCCCTTCATCAACTACGCGACCGCGACCGCACTCGGGCGGATCAATCCGGGCGACCGCTACCTCATGGTCTCGGTCGGACTCGGGGCGAGCTTCGCCGCGATGGTCGTGGAGCACTGACGTGAACCCACAGCGAGAGAGGCCTGCGGTGACTGGCAGGGAATTCAACCAGCGGCTGAAGACAGCGGTGGCCGGCGGTCCGTCGGGCTCCCTGGTCTTCCTGGGCAACTTCGAGGTCGAGGAGCAGTGGGCGCGCGGCGAGACCGGGCTGCCCCGGGTCTCCTCCGCGGGCAACACGGCCGTGGTCAACCGCATGGACGAGTTCGCGCTGCTGCTCGGCGACGTCGACGACCACGTCGTCCTGAAGACCGAACCCGACCCGGGCTACCTGGCCTACCTCCGGGAGCTGGGCCTCGGCCTCCCCACCGTCCACGTGGTGCGCGGTCAGATCCCCGGCAACACCGTCACCCAGGACGCGCTGGGCGACTCCGGACTGCTGGCCGTCCTCGGCGAGCTCGGCGCGCAGGGCGCCCTGCTGTCCCCGCACGGCGTCTCGGAGTGGGAGGAGGACCTCGCCGGCAAGGCGGGCATCGCCCTGGCCGCGCCCTCCGCCGAACTGTGCAAGGCGGTCAACAGCAAGGTCTACAGCCGTCGCGCCGCCGACGCGCTGGGATTGCGCCAGCCGCGCGGCTGGGCCTGCGAGACCCTCGGCGAACTGCGCACCGCCGTCGCCGCCGCGGCCGGACTGCTCGACGCGGGCGCCACCATCCTCGTCAAGGAGGCCTTCGGCGTCTCCGGCAAGGGCATCGCCGAGATCGAGAGCACCCGGCGCCTGGAGCGGATGGAGCGGATGGTCGCGAACTCCGTGCAGAAATCGGGCGCCGAGGGGATCGCCTTCGTCCTGGAGGAGAAGGTCGCCAAGGTCACCGACCTGAACTACCAGTTCACCATCGCCCGCGACGGTTCCGTCCGCCTGGACTTCGTCAAGGAGGCCATCACGGAGGGCGGCGTCCACAAGGGCCACCGCTTCCCGCCGCGCCTGACGGCCGGGCAGCACGAGGTGATCGAGCGGACCGCGGCGCTCCTCGGCCGCCGGCTCGCGGACGACGGCTTCTTCGGCGTGGTCGGGGTGGACGCCATGCTCGACCCCGACGGCGGGGTGTACCCGGTGATCGAGATCAACGCCCGCAACAACATGTCGACGTACCAGGCCCGCCTCCAGGAGCAGCTGCTCGGCGAGGGCCAGCAGGCCCTGGCGCGTCACTACCCGCTGGTGCTCGACCGGCCGCTGCCCTTCGACACCCTGCGGCAGGTGCTCGGCGACCTCCTGCTGGACCGCCCCGGCGGCAGCGGGCTGGTCGTCAACAACTACGCCACCGTCAACGCCGGCGCGGGATCCGGCAGCCCGTTCAGCGGCCGGCTCTACGGCCTGATCACGGGCGATTCGGCAGAGGAGCTCGCCGCGCTGGACGCGGCCGTTACGGAGCGGCTCGGACCCGGCGGGGCGCTCGACGCCTCCCGCGTCCGGGACACCGCCCGGTCCCAGTGGAAAGGTCAGTCATGACAGTCGAGCCAACCGAGTTCCGGGTCCAGGGACTCGGGATCACCGCACTCGCCGCCGAGTTCGGCACGCCCCTGTACGTCTACGACGGCGCCGCCCTGACCTCACGGATCACCGCCCTGCGGGACCTGATGCACCCCCGCCTGGAGTTCTTCTACTCGCTCAAGGCCAACCCCAACGTCTCGGTGTGCGCCCTGCTCCACGCGCACGGCGCCCGCGCCGAGGTCTCCTCGATGGCCGAGCTGCTCACCGCCCGCAAGGCCGGCGTACAGCCCCGCGACATCATGTTCCTCGGCCCGGGCAAGAGCCGCGCCGAGCTGCGGGAGTGCCTCACACAGGGGATCTACACGATCATCTGCGAGTCGCTCCCCGAGCTGGACCTGATCGAGGAGCTCGCCGCGGAGCTCGGCCTGGTCGCCCCGGTGGCGCTGCGCGTCAACCCCAGCTTCGCGGTCAAGGGTTCCGGCCTCACCATGGGGGGCAAGCCCCGCCAGTTCGGTATCGACGAGGCGCAGCTGCTCGCCGCGGGCCCCCTCGGCAAGGAGTTCGAGCACGTCCGGCTCATGGGCGTCCAGGCGTACATGGGCACGCGCATCCTCAGCGAGGACGCGATCGTGGAGAACACCCGCCGCATCCTCGAACTGGCCGAACGCATCGCGGCCCACCACGCCTTCGACCTCGACATGGTCGACGTCGGCGGGGGCCTGGGCGTCTCCTACTTCGAGGGCGAGCGCGACCTGGAGCTCGGGGTGCTGGCGCAGGCCGTCAACCCCGTGCTGGAGACCTTCGCGCAGAGCCACCCGCAGACCCGGCTGATCATGGAGCTGGGCCGGTACCTGGTGGCCGAGAGCGGCACGTACGTGACGCGCGTGCGCTACACGAAGACCTCGCTCGGCGAGAACTTCGCCGTCGCCGACGGCGGCACCAACCACCACATGGCCGCCGTGGGCATCGGTTCCTTCGTCAAGCGCAACTTCCCGATCCGGGTGCTCAACCGCTACGACGAGCCCGCCACGGAGGTCTGGAACGTCACCGGCCCCCTGTGCACCCCGAACGACACGCTCGCCAAGAAGGCCGCCCTCCCGCCGCTGCGCGCGGGCGACCTGATCGGCGTGGAGCGTTCCGGGGCGTACGGGCCGACCGCCTCGCCCGTGAACTTCCTGAGCCACGGCTACCCGGCCGAGGTGCTCGTCCACGACGGCCGCGCCCATCTGGTGCGCGAGGCCGACAGCGCCGAGGACCTGCTGGCCAAGCAGCGCCTGTTCGATCCGGCGCCGGTCGCCACCGCGGCCGAGCGCTAGGCCGTCTCTTCCGGATCTTGCCGGGGATCCTCTCCGGCCCTCCCCGACCACCGCACCGACGCCGCGAAAGGGCGCTACCCACATGACCGAGACCATCGCGACCACGGCCGACCGACAGGTCGTCGACGCCATCACCGAGGCCCTCGGGGCCGTGCTCCAGCGCGACCTGGGCGATCTGTCCCCCGACACGAAGCTCTTCGACACCCTGGGGCTGGACTCGACGGGCGTGCTCGACCTGCTGCTGCGCCTGGAGGAGCTGCTCGACGGGGAGTTCGACACCGACGAGCTGGAAATGAGCCACTTCGCCACGGTGCAGTCGCTCGCCGACTTCATCACCGCCGAGCTCGGCCGCTGACCATGGCCCTCGCAGCAGCGCCACCGGCCGGCGGTACGCGGCCGGCCCTCCCCGGGGGTCTCGCGGTGACCGGAGCCGTCCACCGGACCTTCGGCACCGGGACCACGCCGCTCGGCCAGGAGGCCGAGCGGCGGTTCTTCCCGAGCCACACCGGGCACGCCGGTGTGGTCCTGCGCGAAGAGCTCCTCGACACCGCGGTCGGCAACACCTTCGAGGACATGGGCGCCGAACTGCTCGCCGCACTGGGCGAGCAGCCCGAGACCGACCTCGTGGTCCTCGCCTACTCCACGCCGGACTTCCTGCCGACGGTGCTGACCGCGCCCACGCTGGCGGAGCGGCTGCCGGGCCGGCCGCTGCTCCTCGCGGTGGCCGACCAGGGTCCGACGGGCCCGTTCAGCGCGCTCGCCCTCGCCCGGAGCTACGCCCGCCGGCACGGGTTCCGGCGGGTGCTGGTCCTGGCCTTCGACCAGCACGTCATGCCGTACGACGTGCCGGGCTCCGGCCCGCGCGGGCTGGCCGGGGACGGCGCGGTCGCCCTGGTCCTGGAGGCCTCCGGGGACAACTGCCGGGTGCGCCAGGTCTGCGGGCTGGACCCGCGGGAGGCTCCCGGGCAGGTGGCCGCGCTGATCCGGGAACTCGACCCGGAGGGCACCGCCGAGGTCGTGGCGGGGCCCGGCGTGGACCCCGCCTGGGAGCTGCCGGTGTCCCCCGGATCGGTGCGGCGGGCGCCGGCGGGCTACCCGTGCACGTCCGTGCTGGGGGCGTTCGCCGAGCGCGTCGCGGCGGCCGGCGGGGGCGCGTCGCTGCTCGTCGAGTACGACCCGGTCCTGGGAGACCTGTCGGTCTGCCGGGTCGACCCGGCGGCAGCCGCGTGACGGCGACGGGCCTGGACACCGCGCCCGTCGCCGTGCGGCCGGAGCGGTCCGTCCGGGACGTGGCGCGCAGGGAGGGCCTCGCGCCGGCCCTGCGCCTGCTCCTCGGGGCGCCCGGCTCCGGCCCGGCTCCGCGCGGGCCGGCCGGGTTCGCCCTGCTTCCGGAGGAGCGGGCGGCGGAGCACACGGTCGTACGCCGCTACGCGCTCGCCGGGGGTGCGGTCGTGGTCGCCCGCGATCCGCGGCCCGCCCCGCCCGGCGGCGGCGCCGTCGACCCGATGGGGCTGCTGCGGCTGCGGCTCGGGGTGGCCGAGGGCCTGCGCGACGCCTGCGTCGCGCACCTGGGCTCCCGGCCGAGCGGCGAGAGCACCGTCCTGATGCAGCAGATGGTCAAGGGGCAGCTGGCCGAGGCGCTCGCGCACCAGCTGGAGCTGTCCGCCCTGCTGGACTCCGGCACCCCGCTGCAGGGCCCGTTCCTGCGGAGCCTGCACGGCCAGATCACCCTCAACGGCCGGTCGCTGCTGCGGCTCCTCGGCGCGTACGGGTATCTCGCGGACGGCCCGGGAGCGACGGCCGAGGCGTCCGAGCTGCTGGCCGACATCCACGACACGGCGAAGGAGGACGGGTGAGCACGCTGGACGCCCGTCTGACCGCCCTGCGCGGTCAGGCCCGCGAATGGGCGGCCGACTTCCGCGCGGCCGCGCTGGACCTCGACCGGGACCCCGGGTCGGTCACGGACCACCTCGATCTGCCCGGCGTGCGCTTCCTGAGCACGTTCGGCGTGCCCGCCGCCTTCGCGGCGGAGCCGCCGGCCGTGGGCCCGTACCGGTTCGACGGGACGAACGGTCTGGAACGGGCCGTGGTGCTGGAGGAGTTCGCCGCCGGCGACATCGGCATGACCCTGGCCGCACCGGGGCCGTCCATGTCGGGCGTGCTGGTCGCGAAGCTCGGGGACCGGGAGCAGCAGGAGTGGTTCTTCGGCGAGATGACCGCCGCCCCGACCTGGACCTGTTTCGCGCTGACCGAGCCCGAACGGGGTTCGGACGCCTCCGCGCTCGGCACCGCCCTGCGCGAGGAGGACGGCGAGCTGCGGCTGACCGGTGCGAAGCGGTACGTCGGCAACGCGGCCCGTGCCCGGTACGCCGCCGTCTTCGCCCGCACCCGGCCCGGCCCGCTCGGGGTGACGGCCGTCCTGGTGGACACCCGTACGGCGGGCTACCGCGCCGAGCCGCTGGACAGCCTGGGGATCCGCGGCGCCCAGATCGGGGCGATCACCCTCGACGGGGCGGCCGTCGAGCGCGACCGCGTCCTGGGCCGCCACCTGTCGCCCGCCCGGCGCGGCATCTGGGCGTCCCTCCAGGTGTTCAACGAGCTGCGGCCCTCGGTCGCGGCCCTGGCCCTGGGCATCGCGGGCGCGGCCCACGCCTACGTACGGGAGCACTACGCCGGGGCCCGCGGCGCGGACCGGGACCGGATCGAGGTGATGGGCCGGCGGATCGACGCCACCAGGGCGCTGGTGCACGAGGCGGCGCGGGCCGTGGACGCGACCGGGGAGGGGTACCTCGCCTCCGCGGCCAAGGCCCGGGCCTGCGCGC
Source organism: Streptomyces sp. NPDC048461 (assembly GCF_055587105.1). Taxonomy (NCBI): domain Bacteria; kingdom Bacillati; phylum Actinomycetota; class Actinomycetes; order Kitasatosporales; family Streptomycetaceae; genus Streptomyces; species Streptomyces sp. NPDC048461. The sequence continues at coordinate 11,358 of NZ_JBVJGW010000018.1, forward strand.
TGGCCGAGGAGACGACGCTGGCGGCCTGTGACCTGCTCGCACCGGCGGCCCGGCCGGCCCATCCCCTCCTGGACAAACTGGTCCGGGACGCCCGGGGAGTCGAGTTCATGGAGGGGACCCGGAACATCCAGCACCTGAACCTGTTCCAGGGGCTGAAGTCCGGGAGGGTCGGGGCGTGAACGCCGGGCGGGCGGTCCGCGCGGGCTCAGGCCCGGTTCAGGAACGTCAGCACCGCCATGACCCGCCGGTTGTCGTCCTTCGACGGCGGCAGGTCCAGCTTGGCCAGGATGTTGTTGATGTGCTTGGCGACCGCCTTCTCCGTGATCACCAGCACGGCCGCCACGGCCGCGTTGGACCGGCCCTCGGCCATGTACCCGAGGACCTCGCGCTCCCGGTCGGTGAGACGGGCGACCTGCTGGTCCTGGGAGTTGTGGCTCATCATCCGGGACACCACGTCGGGGTCCATGACCGTGCCCCCCGCGGCCACCCGGTGCAGGGCCTCGATGAACTGGGAGCCGTTGAACACCCTGTCCTTGAGCAGGTAGCCGACGCCGCCCTCACCGTCGGCGAGGAGCTCCTGCGCGTACAGCTGGTCGACGTACTGCGACAGCAGGAGGGAGGGCTGGCCGGGCCGGCGGCGCCGCGCCTCCAGGACGGCCCGCAGCCCCTCGTCGGTGTGCGTGGGCGGCATCCGGATGTCGACGAGGGCGATGTCCGGCTCGTGTTCGGCGAGCGCCCGGGTGAGCTCGGGACCGGTACCGACCGCGGCGACGATCTCGAATTCGTTCAGCTCCAATAGCCGCGTCAGCCCCTCGCGGAGCAGGAACTGGTCTTCTGCGAGCACCAGACGCATGTCATTTCCCCCACTGTTCCCCGACTGTTCCCCGTCAGCCCCGGCGCGGCCGGGACGGGGCTCCCGGGGCCACAAGCTAGCAATGCCCGGTTGCGACGGGCAACCAAGGTGCGACGAGCGGTCAGCGCCTGGTCAACTGATCGTCAGCGGCGTTTGACAAGCTCTCGAAGTCCGACGCCGAAAGGGCATTTGACCACTCATGGCCGATGAAGACATCCCAGTAGCAGGCAAGCCGGCCTGGTTCACCGCCTCCGCCGGACACATCGACGTGGAGAGTGTCCCATTCAAGTCATATCCGCCCCGCATGAATTCAATGCCGACGACCTCTACGTCGACCTTGAATCCGTTGTCGGCGAACGTCTGATCCTGAAGTGCGAGGGATTCAATTTCGCCGGCTCCATCAAGCTCAAGGCAGCCCATGCGATGGTCTCGGCCGCGGAACGCTCCGGTGAACTCCGCGCGGGCTCGACGATCGTGGAGAGTTCCTCGGGGAACCTCGGCGTGGCGCTGAGCATCGTCGCCTGCAGCCGCGGCTACCGCTTCATCTGCGTCACCGATTCCCGCTGCACCCTCGCCGCGCGCCAGCTCATGCAGCTGCTGGGCAGCGAGGTGCAGGTGGTCACCGAGCCGCACCCGGTCGACGGGCTGCTCGGAGCCCGCATCCAGCGGGTCCGTGAACTGTGCGCGGGCATCGACGGTTCGGTGTGGCTCAACCAGTACGCGAACCCGAACAACTGGATGGCCCACTACCGGCTGACCGGTCCCGAGATCCTGAAGGCGTTCCCCGACCTCGGCGTGCTGTTCGTCGGCGCCGGCACCACCGGCACGCTCATGGGCTGTGCGCGCTACATGCGGGAGCACAAGCCCTCCGTACGGATCGTCGCGGTCGACGCCGTCGGGTCCGTCACCTTCGGCGGACCGTCGCAGAGCCGCATGATCCCCGGCCTCGGGACGGGCGTACGACCCCACCTGCTCGACGAGTCCTACGTGGACGACGTGGTCATGGTCCCGGAGATCGACACCATCCGGTCCTGCCGGCAACTGGCCCGGCGCGGCTTCCTCTTCGGGGGGTCCACCGGAACCGTGGTCAGCGGCGCCACCGCCTGGCTCGCCGGGAATGGCCTCGCGGCCGACGTGACGGCCGTGGCCATCGCACCCGACCTGGGCGAGCGCTACCTGGACACCGTCTACCAGGACCAGTGGGTGAGCGACCTCTACGGTCCCGGCGTCCTCCAGGAGGCGGTGGCGGCCGAGAGCCTCTGACCCCCCTCCCCCGTCCCGGGCCCCGGGCCCGTCCGCACCGCACGTCCTGAGCCAACGGGCGGGCGTCCTCACCGGCACACCTCGTCCCAGCACTCATGGAGACCGTCATGACTTCGCGCACCCTTCCGGACCTGCCCCTCACCGGGGCGCAGAAAGGCATCTGGTTCGACGAGCAGCTGTCCAGCGGTCGGCTCGCGTACAACATGGCCGACTACCTGGACGTCAGCGGGCCGCTCGACGAGCAGCTGCTGCGGCGCGCGCTGCGACAGGTCCTGGACGAGGCGCAGTGCACGCGGGCGCGCTTCTTCGACGTGGACGGGCTGCCGGTGCAGCGGATCGCACCGCTGGACGGGCTCCCGCTGGAGGTCCTGGACCTCGGCGGGAGCCCGGACCCGGTCGGCGAGGCGCTGAAGCTGATGGACGAGGACCTGCACCGGCCGTTCGAGCTCGAAGGCGGTCTGCTGTTCCGCACGGTCCTCTTCCGCGTGTCCGCGGACCGTACGCTGCTCTACCTGGCCATGCACCACCTGCTGTCCGACGGCTACAGCCGGCTCGCGGTCTACCGGCGCCTCAGCGAGGTGTACGGGGCTCTGAGCGCCGGCGAGGAGCCGCCGGGGGACCCGCTGCCCCCGCTGGAGCTGCTGCTCCGGGAGGAGGCGGCGTACCTGGAGTCGCCCGCCCTGGAGCGCGACCGGCGCTTCTGGGCGTCCCACCTCGACGGCGCCGCGGAACCGGTCAGCCTCGCCGCCGGCGACCCGGTACCGGGCACCGGCTTCCTGCGCCGCACCCGCGAGGTCGACGCGGTCGCCACCGGCCGCCTGCGCGCCGCGGCGTCCGCGGCCGGCGTCACCTGGCCCACCTTCGCCATCGCCGCGACGGCGGCGTACGTGGGCAAGGCAGCCGGCCGTGACGACGTGCTGCTGACCCTCCCCATGACGGCGCGCCTGACGGCCACGGCGCGCAACGTGCCCGGCATGGTGGCCAACTACCTGCCGCTCCCGGCGCGCGTCGCTCCCGCGACCACGGTGTCCGAGCTGCTGGGCAGCACGTCGAAGGCCGTCGCCCGCTCCCTGCGCCACCAGCGCTACCCGGCCGAGCGCATCCGCCGCTCGCTCGGCATGCAGTCCGACCGGCGGCCCTTCGGCCCCTTCGTCAACGTGCTCCCGCAGACACCGGAGTTCCGACTCGGTCCGTGCGGGGCCCGGTTGCACAACCTCTCCACCGGCATCGTCGACGACCTGATGATCACGGTGCTGGACGGCGCCGAGGGCACCCTCGAACTGCACATGAACGGCAACCCCGAGCGGTATTCCGAGGCCGAGGTCGTGGACCACCTGCGCCGTTTCGGAGCGTTCCTCCAGGTGCTCGCGGCCGCCGACCCGGCGACGCCGCTCGGCCGCCTCGACCTCGCGACCGAGCCGGAGCGCGCCGCCCTCCTGGCGGCCGGCACCGGACCCCGCGGCGAGGCCCTCACGGGGGGAGTGGTGGAGCTCGTACGGGAGTTCGCCGCCACCACTCCCGCCGCCCTGGCGGTCACGGACGGCGCCACGGACGCCTCCTACTCCTCGCTCGCGATCTGGGCGGACGAGCTCTCCGAGACGCTCGTCTCGGCCGGCGTCGGCCCCGGCACCCTGGTCGGCATCCTCGCCGAGCCGAGCGCCGCCTTCGTGGGCGCCGTCCTCGGCGTCCTCGGCGCGGGTGCGGCCTGGGTACCCCTCGACGTGCACGCGCCGACCGCCCGCATCGACGGCCTGGTCACCGACGCGCGGATCGGCCACCTGCTCGTCGGGCCCGGGCTGCAGGGCCTGGCCGCGGAGCTCGGCGACGGCGGCGTACGGACCCACCCGCTGCCCGGCGGCCTGACCCCGCACCCGGTGCCGCTGGACGAGCTGCGCACACCGGCCGGCGGCCCCGCCGACCTGGCGTACGTCATCTTCACCTCGGGCTCCACGGGCAAGCCCAAGGGCGCCATGGTCCACCGCGCCGGCATGCTGAACCACCTCGGCGCCAAGATCGACGACCTGGGTCTGACCGCGGCCGACCGGGTCGTGCAGAACGCCCCCGTCACCTTCGACGTGTCGGTCTGGCAGATGCTGGCCCCGCTCGTCGTCGGCGGAACCGTCCACGTGGTCCCCCGCGAGGTCGCCGCCGATCCCGACGCCCTGTTCGCCACCGCGACCGACGACCACGTCACCGTCCTGGAGGTCGTCCCGACCCTGCTGCGCGCGGCCCTCGACAACTGGGACACCGCGCCCGGCGCTCCGGCCGCCCGGCACCTGCGCTGGCTCATGGTGACCGGCGAGGCCCTGCCGCCCGACCTGTGCACGCGCTGGTGGCAGCGCCACCCCGGGGTCCCGCTGATCAACGCGTACGGACCCACCGAATGCTCGGACGACGTCACGCACGCCGTCCTGCGCGCCGGAGGCGCGGTCGGCGCCCGCGTACCGATCGGCCGGCCCGTCCGCAACACCCTGCTCCACGTCCTCGGCGACGACCTGCGGCCCGCGGCCCCGGGCGCGATCGGCGAGCTGTACGTCGGCGGCGAGGGGGTCGGCCGCGGCTACCTCCTGGACCCGGCGAAGACCGCCGCGGCCTTCGTGCCCGACCCCTTCGCCCCCGTTCCCGGCAGCCGCATGTACCGCACCGGCGACCACGTGGTCTGGCGCCCGGACGGGCAGTTGGAGTTCCTGGAGCGGCGCGACCACCAGGTGAAGATCCGGGGCCACCGGGTCGAGCTCGGCGAGATCGAGGCGGCGCTGCGTTCCCTGCCGCACGTCGTCGACGTCGCCGTCACCGCCCCCGCGCACTCCTCCGGCGCCGCCCGTCTGGTGGCCTACCTGGTCGCGCCGGGCACCGAACCGGCCTCCGTGCGGGACGCGCTGGCCGAGCTGCTCCCCCCGTACATGGTGCCCACCAGCTGGATCCCGCTGCCGGCGCTGCCGCTGACCCCGCACGGCAAGGTCGACCGCCGGGCGCTGCCCGCGCCGGCGGGTGCCGCCACGGCCACCGCCGTCGCCGCGGCCGGCGACACCGCGGCCGGCGCGCCTTCCCCGGCCGCGGCCGGGCGGCGCGGCCGTCTCCCCCGCAACCCCGCCGAGCAGGCGCTGCGCGAGATCTTCGCGCAGGTCCTGGGCCTCGACGCGGTGGGCGCGGACGACGGCTTCTTCACCCTGGGCGGGGACTCCATCAGCTCCATCCAGGTGGTCAGCCGCGCCCGGGGCCGGGGCATCGTCCTCACCCCCCGCGACGTGTTCGCCCTCAAGACCCCCGCCGCCCTCGCCGCCCACGCGGGGACGGCCACCGGGGCGGCCGGGGAGAGCGCCCCCGCCGCGCGGGCCGCCGAGGACGGCGTCGGCGAGGTCGAGCCGACCCCGATCATCTCCCAGCTCGCCGAGGACCTCGGCGAACTGGACGGCCCCGCCGGCCAGTTCAACCAGTACGTCCTGCTCCGGGTGCCCACCGCGATGACGGCCGGCACCCTCGCCCCCGCCCTGCAGTCGCTGCTCGACGCGCACGACGCACTGCGCCTGACGGTGGCGGAGCCCGCCCCCGGCATCTGGTCCCTGCACACCGCCGCGCGCGGCTCCGTGGCCGCGGGCCGGCTGATCCGCACCGTGGACGCCTCCGGCGCCGCCGGTGATCCCGCCGCACTGGACCTGCTGGTCACGGCCGAGGCGGACGCGGCACGCACCCGGCTCTCCCCGTCCGACGGGGTCATGCTCCAGGCCGTGCTGCTGCACGGCGGCAGCGCCCCCACCTCGCACCTGCTGCTGCTCGCCCACCACACCGTCGTCGACGGCGTCTCCTGGCGCATCCTGACCGGCGACCTGGAGGCCGCCTGGACCGCCGTCGCCGCCGGCCGGACACCCGAACCGGAGGCGGCCGCGACCTCCTACCGGCGCTGGGCGGCCACCCTCGCGGCAGAGTCCCGCGCCGCGGGCCGGATCGCCGAACTGCCCTACTGGCAGGCCCAGCGCGAGGACGAGCCGTCCGTCCTCGGCAGCCGCCCGCTCGACCCGTCCCGGGACACGTACGGCACCGCCCGGCGGCTGCGGCTCGAACTGCCCGCCGACCAGACCGCCGCGCTGCTGACCGCGGTGCCCGCCGCCTTCCACGGCGAGATCAACGACGTCCTGCTCGGCGCACTGGCCCTGGCCGCCGCCGACTGGCGGGGCCGCTCCGCGCCGGACTCCGCGCGCCCCCTCCTGATCGAACTCGAAGGCCACGGCCGCGAACAGATCACCGACGACGTCGACCTCTCCCGCACGGTCGGCTGGTTCACCACCGTCTTCCCCGTCCGCCTCGACCTCGGCGCCCTCGACCGCGAGGAGGCCCGGGCCTCGGGCCCCGCGCTCGCCACCGCCGTCAAGCGGGTCAAGGAGCAGCTGCGCGCCGTCCCCGACCGCGGGATCGGCCACGGCCTGCTGCGCCACCTCAACCCGCGCACCGCCCGGGCGCTGGCCCCGGCGCCCGCCCCGAGCCTGGGCTTCAACTACCTCGGCCGGTTCCGCGTCGACGGGACGGCCGGCCCCTGGACCCTCGCCGGAGGCTCCTCCGTCATCGCCACCGGGTTCCACCCGGACACCCCGCTGCGCCACACCCTGTCGGTCACCCCGGTGACCGAGGACCACGCCGACGGTCCGCGCCTGGTCGCCGACTGGCTGTGGGCGGACGGGCTCCTCGACGAGGCGGAGGTCCGTGAACTCGCCACTGCCTGGTTCGCGGCCCTGCGCGCCCTCGTCAGCCACGCGGCCCTGCCCGGAGCCGGCGGGCACACCCCCTCCGACCTGCCCCTGGTGGCGCTGAGCCAGGAGGAGATCGACGAGATCGAGCAGGCACCGGACGCCCCGGCCGACACCGCGGTCACCGACGTGCTGCCGCTGACGGCGATGCAGCGGGGCATGCTGTTCCAGGCCGAGTTCGACCAGCGGGGAACCGACCTCTACACGCTGCAGGTCGCGGCCGACCTGCACGGCGCGGTGGACGCGGACGCCCTGGAGCGCGCCCTGGCCACCCTCGTGGAGCGGCACCCCGGGCTCGGCGGGGCCTTCCGCCACCGGGACTCGGGCGGTCCGGTCTCGGTGCTGCGCTCGGGGATCCGCGTACCGCTGCGCCGCGTCGACCTGTCCGGGCTCGCGCCCGACGGGCAGCGGGCCGAGCTGGACCGGCTCGCCGAGGAGGACCGGCTCCGGCGCTTCGACCTGGCCCGTCCGCCGCTGATGCGCTGGGCCCTCGTACGGCTGGACGACGAGCGCCACCGCCTGGTCTGGACCCTGCACCACATCCTGGTGGACGGCTGGTCCATGCCCGTGCTCGTGCGCGAACTGCTCGCCTGCTACCAGGACGAGGGCGCCGGCGGGACCCTCCCGCCCGCCGTTCCCTTCCGCGCCTACCTCGCCTGGCTGGCCGGTCAGGACCACGACGCGGCCCGGGCGGCCTGGACCGACGCCCTCGCCGGTCTCGACGAGCCGACCCTGCTGTGCGGAGCGGCTCCCGACCGGCTGCCCGTCGAACCGGACTCGCTGCCCCTGCGGCTGAGCGCCGAGGAGACCGCCGCGCTCTCCGGCTTCGCCGCGCGCCAGGGCCTGACCCTCAACACCGTCTTCCAGGGCGGCTGGGCCGTGCTGCTCGGCCGGCTCACGGGCCGCTCCGACGTGGTGTTCGGGTCGACGGTTTCCACCAGGCCGGCGGCGCTGCCGGGCGTGGAGGGCATCGTCGGGCCGTTCCTGAACACCCTGCCGGTCCGGGCCGTCCTCGACCCCGCCGAGACCGTCGGCGCGTTCCTGCTGCGGATCCAGGACGCCCAGTCCGCCCTGCGGGACTTCGACCACCTCGGGCTCGCCGAGATGCTCGCCGGTTCCCCGGGACTGGCCGCGTACGGCGAACCCTTCGACACCGCGCTCGTGTTCGAGAACTTCCCCCTGGCCGAGGCCGCGGGCTCCGTCACCACCGGCCGCGACGGACTGCGCATCACCGGCGTCACGGCCCGCGACGCCCGCCACTACCCGCTCAGCATGGTCGTCCTGCCGGGCCGGGAGTTCGAGGTCCGCTTCGACTACGCGCCCGACCTGTTGTCCCGCGACGAGGTGGCGGCCGTGGCGCAGCGCCTGCGGGGGCTGCTCTTGGACCTCGCCGCCGCCCCCGGCCGCAGCGTCGGCCGGCTCGACGTCCTGACCGAGGACGAGAGCGGCCTGCTGCGGAAGTGGAACGACACCGCGAGCGCCGCCGCCACCGGCATCGCCGGCGGCGTGGTGGAGCGCGTGCGCGCCTTCGCCCGGCTCTCCCCCACGGCCGTCGCCGTGGCGGACGGGGAGCACGAGGTCGGCTACGCGTCCCTCGTCCGCTGGTCGGACGAACTGGCCGGACGGCTGACCGCCGCCGGAGCGGGCCCCGGCTCGCTCGTGGCCGTGCTGGCCGAACCGGGTGCCGCCTTCGTCGGCTCCGTCCTGGCCGTCCTGCAGGCGGGAGCGGCCTGGATCCCCCTGGACGTGGGCGCCCCCGTGGCCCGCACGGCCGCGCTGTTCGCGGACTCCGGGGCGCGGTGCCTGCTGACGGGCCCGGGCTGCGAGGACCTGGCCTCCGAGGTGCTGGAGGCAACCGGTCCGGGCGCGGTCGCGCTGCGGACGGCCGCCGGCTTCGCGGACGTGGCCGAGGCGCCGGACGGTCTGGCGCGGCCCCTCGGCCGCCCGGACGACCTCGCCTACGTGATCTTCACGTCCGGGTCCACGGGCAAGCCCAAGGGCGCCATGGTCCACCGGCTCGGCATGGAGAACCACCTGCTGGCCAAGGTCGAGGACCTCGCCCTGGGCGCCGGCGACCGGGTCGTGCAGAACGCGCCCGTCACCTTCGACGTGTCGGTCTGGCAGATGCTGGCCCCGCTCGTCGTCGGCGGAACCGTCCGCGCGGTGTCCCGCGAGGTCGCCGCCGATCCCGACGCGCTGTTCGGCGTCGTGGCGGCCGAGGACGTCTCGATCCTGGAGGTCGTGCCGTCCCTGCTCCGGGCGTCCCTCGACGCCTGGGACGCGGCGGGCGCCGCCGCCGGAGCCGGCGGCCTGCGGCGGCTCGTGGTCACCGGCGAGGCGCTCCCCGCCGAGCTGTGCGACCGGTGGTGGGGCCGCTTCCCCGCCGTCCCCCTGGTCAACGCGTACGGCCCGACCGAGTGCTCGGACGACGTCACGCACGCGGTGCTCCACGCGGAGGACCGGCCGGGCGCCCGCGTGCCGATCGGCTCCGCCGTCCGCAACACCTTCCTCTACGTGCTGGGCGACGAGCTGCGCCCGGTGCCGGTGGGGACGGTCGGCGAGCTGTACGTCGGCGGGGCCGGAGTCGGCCGCGGCTACCTCGCCGACCCGGCCAGGACCTCCGCCACCTTCGTCGGCGACCCGTACGCCGGGGTCCCCGGCGCCCGGATGTACCGCACGGGTGACCGCGTGGTGCGGCGGCCGGACGGGCAGCTGGAATTCGTCGAACGCCGCGACCACCAGGTCAAGGTGCGGGGCCACCGGATCGAGCTCGGTGAGATCGAGGCCGCCCTGCGCGCCCTGCCGCAGGTGGCCGACGCGGCGGTGGTCACGTTCACGGACCCGTCCGCGGCGACCCGCCTCGCCGCCTACGTGGTGGCGCAGGACGCCGACGACCTCGCGGGGATCCGCGCCGACCTCGCCGGGGTGCTGCCGCAGTACATGGTCCCGTCCGCGTGGGTGGCGCTGCCCGCCCTGCCGCTGACCGCCCACGGGAAGGTGGACCGCAAGGCGCTCCCCGACCCGGCGGGAGCGGCGGACGCGACGTGCGCCGGGACCCGGCGGGAGGGCCGCGACGCGGTCGAGCGTTCGCTGTGCGCGGTGTTCGCCGAGGTGCTCGGAGTCGACGCCGTCGGCATCGACGACAACTTCTTCACCCTCGGCGGGGACTCCATCAGCTCCATCCGGGTCGTGGGCCGGGCCCGCGCCCACGGCATCGTGATCACCCCCCGGGACGTCTTCGGACACCGCACCCCCCTCGCCCTCGCGGCCGCCGTCGCCGCCGCCGGTGCGGGCGTACCGGCGCAGCAGCCGGCCGTCGCCGCGCAGGCACCGCTCCTGGAACTGAGCGACGACGAGATGGACGAACTCGACACTGAGCTGGAGTCACTGGATTCATGAGAGAGCACACGGTGAAATCCGCACGAAAGAGCGAGTTCCTGCCGCTCGCCCCGCTGCAGCAGGGCTTCCTGTTCCACGCGGACTTCGTGGGGCAGGACCTCGACATCCACGTCCTGCAGCTGGTGGCCGACCTCGAGGGCCTCCTGGACGAGGACCGGATGCGGGCCGCGGTGGGCGGGCTGCTGGAGAACCACTCCGGGCTGCGGGCCTGCTTCCGGACCCTGCGCAACGGCAAGCCGGTCCAGGTCGTCCCGCACGACGTCGAGGTGCCCTGGGAGACGGTGGACCTCTCCGCGCTCGCCGGGGACGCGCAGGCGGCCGAGCTGGAACGGACCACCGAGGCCGACCGGGTCCGGCCCTTCCGCCTCGACCGTCCGCCGCTGCTGCGCTGCACCCTCGTCCGGCTGGGCGGGCACCGGTTCCGGCTGCTGCTGACGGTGCACCACATCGTCCTCGACGGCTGGTCGATGCCGATCATGCTGGACGAGCTGTTCACCCGGTACGCGACCGGGGAGGCGGGCTCCGCCGCCCCCGCGCCGCACTACCGCGACTACCTCGCCTGGCTGGGGCGCCAGGACCGCGACGGCGCCCGGGACGCGTGGCGCTCCGCCCTGGCCGCGGTGGAGGAGCCCACCAACGTCGCCCTGCCCGACCCGGCCGGCGTCCCGTCGCTCCCCCGTGCGGTGAGCGCCGTCCTCGGAGCCGCGCAGACCGCGCTGCTGACCGACTGGGCCCGCTCCCGCGAACTGACCCTGGGCACCGTGGTCCAGGGCTGCTGGGGCATGCTCGTCGGCCACCTGACCGGCCGCACCGACGTGCTGTTCGGCATGGTCGACTCGGGACGCCCCGCCGAACTGCCCGGCGTCGAGTCGATGGTCGGCATGTTCGCCAACACGCTGCCCGCCCGCGTCCGCCTGGACTCGGCGCGCACCGTGGCGGAGCTGCTCACCGGCTTCCAGGACCAGCAGAGCGAGCTCCTCCCGCACCGCCACCTCGGCCTCGCCGACGTACAGGAACTCGTCGGCGTGGGAAGCCTGTTCGACACCGCCGTGATGTTCCAGAACTACCCCCGGACCGATGCCGCCGCCTTCACGGAGCTGACCGGTCTGGTGCTGCGGAGCTCCGACATCCGCAACGCCACCGAGTTCCCGCTGAGCCTGGTCGCGCTTCCCGGGGCCGAGCTGGAGCTGACGGTCCAGTACCGCCCGGACCTCTTCGGGGCCGACGCGGCCGGTCTGCTGGTCCGGCGTCTGGCCGGCCTGCTCTCCCGGCTCCCGGCCGCCGCGGACCTGCCGTTCGGCCGGCTCGAACTGATCGAGCCGGACGAACGCGAGCTCGTCCTGGAGACGTACAACCTGACCGCGGCCCCCGCGCCGGCCGCGCTGCTCCCGGAGCTGATCGCCCGGCGGGCCGCCGCGGACCCCGACCGGGTCGCCGTGGAGCACGCGGACGACGCCGTGACGGCGGCCGCCCTGGAGGACCGCGCCGACCGCCTCGCCCGGCTGCTGATCAGCCGCGGCACCCGGGCCGGCGGCCTCGTGGCCCTCGCCCTGCCCCGCTCGGCCGACCTGGTGGTGGCCGCGCTGGCCGTGCTCAAGACCGGCGCCGCCTACCTGGCCGTCGACCCCGGGCATCCCGCCGACCGCATCGGCCTCATGCTCGACGACGCGGACCCGGCCGTGCTCCTGAGCACGGCGGACGCGGCGAAGGCGCTGCGGTGGACCGGCGCCACCGTCCTGCTCGACGACCCCGGCACCGCGGCGGAACTGCTCGGACAGCCCGCCGGTCCGGTCTCCGACGCCGAACGCGGCGGGAGCCTGAGCGCGGACCTCCCCGCGTACGTCATCTACACCTCCGGTTCCACGGGCCGTCCCAAGGGCGTCGTCGTCCCGCACGGCGCCTTCGCCAACCTCGTCGACGACATGGCCCGGCGCGTGGCGGTCACCGAGCGGGACCGGCTCCTCGCCGTGACCACCTTCGGCTTCGACATCGCCATGCTGGAGCTGTTCGTACCGCTCCTCGCCGGCGCCGGCCTCGTCCTCGCGGACCGTGCCACCGTCCAGGACCCGGTGGCGCTCGCCGGGGCGATCGTCTCCAGCGCCGCGACCGTCGTACAGGCCACCCCCAGCCACTGGCAGGCGCTGGTGGCCACGGCCCCCGAATGCCTCGCGGGCCTGCGCCTGCTGACCGGCGGGGAGGCGCTCGGCGAGCCGCTGGCCGCCGCGCTCGTGGAGGCCGCCGCCACGGTCCTCAACGTCTACGGCCCCACCGAGACCACCATCTGGTCCACCGCCTCGGTCCTCGACGGCACCCGCCCGGGCGCCCCGTCCATCGGCCGCCCCATCGCCAACACCCGCGTCTACGTCCTGGACCAGGCACTGCGCCCGGTCTGCGGCGGCGTCGTCGGCGAGCTGTACATCGCCGGCACCGGCCTGGCCCAGGGCTACCTGCGCCGCCCGTCGCTGACCGCCGAGCGGTTCGTCTGCGACCCCTACGGGCCCGCCGGAACCCGGATGTACCGTACGGGCGACCTGGTCCGCTGGGGCGCGGACGGGCAGCTCGACTACATCGGCCGGGTCGACCACCAGGTGAAGGTGCGCGGCTACCGCCTGGAGCTCGGCGAGATCGAGACGGTGCTGACCGAGCTGCCCGACGTGGCCCGCGCCGTGGTCGTCGCCCGCGAGGTGGAACCCGGGGACACCCGGCTCGTCGCCTACCTGGTGCCGGAGGCGGACGCCGGGGAGGGTGCGACGGCCCTGGACACCGCGGGCGTCCGGGAGCGGGTCAGGGACGCGCTGCCCGAGTACATGGTCCCGTCGGTGTTCGTCCTGCTCGACACCTTCCCGCTGACGCCCAGCGGCAAGGTCGACCGCAAGGCGCTGCCCGCGCCCGAGCTGGAGCGGCCCGCCGGCCGCGAGGCCGAGGGCCCCGCCGAGGAGATCCTGCGCGGGCTGTTCGCCGATGTCCTCGGGCTCCCCGACGTGGGCGTGGACGACGACTTCTTCGCGCTGGGCGGGCATTCCCTGCTGGCCACCCGGCTGGTGAGCCGGGTGCGCGGCGCCCTCGGCGTCGAACTGTCCGTACGGGCCCTGTTCGAGCACCCGACCCCGGCCGCGCTCGCGGCCGGCCTGGTCCCGACGCCGACCTCGCGCACCCCGCTGCGGGCCGGGCCCCGGCCCGCCTTCGTCCCGCTGTCGCACATGCAGCGCCGCATGTGGTTCCTCAACCGCCTCGACCCCGGGGCCGGCGGCTACCACATCTCCTTGGCCGCCCGGTTGCGCGGCGCACTCGACCGCGACGCCCTGCGGGAGGCCCTCGGCGACGTGAGCGAGCGCCACGAGGTGCTGCGGACCGTCTTCCCGAGCATCGGGGAGGAGCCGGGCCAGGTCGTGTGCGAGCCGCACGACGCCCGGACGGCCCTGGATCCCGTGCCCGTACCCGGTGGCGAAGGCGCGCTGGGCGCGCTCCTGGACGCGGAGGCCGACCGCCCCTTCGACCTGACCTGCGACCTGCCGGTGCGCGCCCGGCTCTTCGCCCTCGGCGAGCACGACCACGTCCTGCTGCTGGTCGTCCACCACATCGCCTTCGACGGCTGGTCCGTCCCGGTGCTGGCCTCCGACCTCGCCCGCGCCTACCGCGCCCGTACCGGGGACGACCTCCCCGAGCAGGCCGGGCTGCCGGTCCAGTACGCCGACTTCTCCCTCTGGCAGGAGCGCGAGCTGGGCTCCGAGGAGGACCCGGACAGCCTCCTCGCCGGGCAGCTGGCGTACTGGACCGAGACCCTGCGCGGCATCCCGGAGGAACTGGCCCTGCCGAGCGACCACCCGCGGCCCGCGATCGCGAGCTACGCGGGCGACGTGGTGCCGTTCACCGTCCCCGCCGCCCTGCACGAACGGGTCACCCACCTGGCCCGCGCGTCGGGCGTGAGCCCCTTCATGGTCGTCCAGGCCGCCCTCGCCGCGACCCTCGGCAAGCTGGGGGCCGGCACCGACATCCCGTTCGGCTCGCCCATCGCGGGCCGCACCGACGAGGCGCTGCACGACCTGGTCGGCTTCTTCGTCAACACGCTCGTCCTGCGCACCGACACCGGCGGCGACCCGACGTTCCAGGAGCTGCTGCACCGCGTCCGCGAGGCCGACCTGGGTGCCTTCCAGCACCAGGAACTGCCCTTCGAGCGGCTGGTGGACGCGCTGAGCCCGGTCCGCTCGCTGTCGCGGCAGCCGCTGTTCCAGGTGATGCTCGCCTTCCAGAACACCGCCGGGCCGGAGTTCGACCTCCCCGGTCTGGAGTGCTCGTTCGTCGCATCCGGCTCGACGACCGCCAAGTTCGACCTCGTCTTCGAGTTCACCGAGGCCGGCGCCGGCGAAGGGCTGGCCGGGCGGCTGGAGTTCGCGACGGACCTGTACGAACGCGACACCGCGCAGCTGCTCGTCACCTCCTTCCTGCGCCTGCTCGAAGCGGCCGTCACCACGCCCGCCGCACCGCTCAGCCGACTGGACGTCCTCGACGCGCGGGAGCGGAGCCGGCTGCTGGACGACTGGAGCACGGGCTCCCGTACCTCGGTGGAGTCCACCGACACCGTGCACGGCCTCTTCGAGGGCTGGGCCGCCCGTCGCGCCGGTCATCCCGCGTTCGTCTCCGAGGAGGTCACCCTCGGCTACCGGGAGCTGGACGAGCGGGCCAACCGCCTCGCCCGCGAACTCGTGGCCCGCGGGGCCGGTCCGGGCCGTTTCGTGGCCCTGGTGCTGCCCCGCTCGCCCGAGCTGCTGGTCTCCGTGCTCGCGGTGCTCAAGTCCGGCGCCGCGTACCTGCCCGTCGACCCGGCGTACCCCGTCGACCGCATCACCCACCTGCTGACCGACTCCGGGGCGCAGCTGCTGGTCACCTCGACCGCCGTGCTCGGCTCCGGGGCCCTGCTGCCGGAGACCGCGGGGACGCGGCACCTGGTCCTGGACGACCCGGGCACCCGCACCCTGATCGCCGGCCACGGCGCGGCCGGGCTCGACGACGCCGAGCGCGGCCGGCCGGTGACCCCGCGGGATCCGGCGTACCTCATCTACACCTCCGGCTCGACGGGCCTGCCCAAGGGCGTGCTGGTCTCGCACGGCACCGCGACCGCCCTGGCGGCGGATCACCGGGAGCGCTTCGGAGTGGGTCCGGACACGCGGGCCCTGCAGTTCGCCACGTTCAGCTTCGACGCGGCCGTCTGGGAGCTGTGCGTCTCGCTGCTGGTCGGCGGCACCATGGTCCAGGTCCCGGACGACCGGCGGGCCGGGCTGCCGCTGGCGGAGTTCATCAACCGCCACCGGGTCGACATCGCCCTGCTGCCGCCCGTGGTCGTGGACGCCTTCCCCGAGGAGACCCGCCTGCCCGAGGGGCTGGTGATGACGGTCGGCGGGGCGGCGATGACCCCGGAGCTCGTCGAGCGCTGGGCGCCGGTGACCCGGCTCCACAACCTCTACGGCCCGACCGAGAACACCGTGGTCACCACCGCGAGCGACCGGATCACCGGCGGCCACCCGCCGATCGGCCGGCCCATCGCCGGCCACCGCGCCTACGTCCTCGACGGGAGCCTGGCGCCCGTTCCCGCCGGGGTCGTCGGTGAGCTCTACGTGGGCGGCACGGGCCTCGCCATCGGCTACGTCAACCGGCCCGGTGTGAGCGCCGAGCGGTTCGTGGCCGACCCGTACGGACCGGCCGGGTCCCGCATGTACCGGACCGGCGACCTCGTGCGCTGGCGCTCCGACGGCAACCTCGACTACCTCGGCCGCTCCGACCAGCAGGTCAAGGTCCGCGGCTTCCGCATCGAACTCGGCGAGATCGAGAGCGTGCTGCTGGAGCACCCGGGGATCGCCCAGGCGGTGGTGACCGCCCGGGAGGACCGGCCGGGCGTCCAGACGCTCGTCGGCTACCTCGTGCCCCTCCCGGGCACCACCGTCGAGGACGGTGACGTACGCGGCCTGCTCGCCCGGCGGCTGCCCGACTACATGGTGCCCTCCGCGCTGGTCACCCTGCCCGAGCTGCCGGTGACCGTGAACGGCAAGGTCGACCGGGAGGCGCTGCCCGCGCCGGAGCTGCGCCCGGCGGCCGGCCGTGAAGCCGTCACCGAGACCGAGAAGGTCCTGGTCCGGGCGTTCGCCGACGTGCTCGGCCTCGACGCGGTCGGCGTCGACGACGACTTCTTCGCCCTCGGCGGCAACAGCATCGGGACCGTCCAGGTGGTGGCCCGGGCGGCGAAGAGCATGCTGGAGCTGACCGTGGCCGAGGTGTTCACCTGGCGTACGGCCGCCTCGCTCGCCGCCCTGGTGGACGGCCGCACGGCGGGCGCGGAGCACCTGGCCCGGCAGCTGCGGGCCGGCCCGCTCGGCACGGACCCGCAGGACCCGTTCGCCCCCGTGCTCCCGATCCGGCCGACCGGCTCGCTGCCCCCGCTGTTCTGCGTGCACGGCGGACTGGGGACCAGCCTCCCCTACCTGGGCCTGGCCTCCTACCTCGACGAGGAGCGGCCGATCATCGGGCTCCAGGCCCCCCAGGTGAGCGGATCCGAGCCGGCGTCGAGCATCGAGGCGCAGGCCGCGTCGTACCTGGAGCGCATCCGGGAGGTACAGCCCCAGGGCCCGTACCACCTGCTGGGCTGGTCCTTCGGCGGTCTGCTGGCCCACGAACTGGCCGTCCGGCTGCGCGCGGGCGGCGAGGACGTCGCCTTCCTCGGCAACCTGGACGCCTTCCCGTACGACAGCGCCCTCGACGGACCGCTGCCCGACCGCGAGGTGCTGCTCGGCCGCTTCCTGGAGTACCTCGGGGAGGAACAGGCAGCGGCGGCCGGAGAGGTTCCGGACGCGGCGGCGGTCGCCGCGGTGCTGCGGCGCCACGGCGGCGCCTTCGGTTCGCTGACCGAGCAGGACGTCGACCGGCTGGTGACGGTGATGCGCCACCACGTCGTCCTCGCCGAGCAGTTCCGGCCGGGCCGCTTCGACGGCGACATGACGCTGCTCGTGGCGACGTCCGGGCGCACCGCGGCCGATACGGAGACCGCGGCCCGGCGCTGGGACGGCCACGTCGCCGGAACCGTCCGGGTCCACGAACTCCCCTACGCCCACGAATACCTGATGCATCCGCAACCGCAGGCACAGGTCGGCGCGATCGTCGACGCGGAGCTGCGACGGACCGACCGGCCCACCCGAGGGAACGCACCCATGAGCACACTCGTCAACAGCCAGGCCGCGGACACCGTCCCCGACCCCGTCCCTGATCCCGGCCCCCCTTCCCCTTCCCCTTCCCCTTCCTCTCCCGCTCCCTCTCCCGCTCCTGCCCCGGCGCCCGCTCCCGTGGCCCGGGTCACCGGCGGCCATCCCCTGACGGAGACGTTCGCCCTCGCGGGCCGGCGGCTTCGCCACCTGCGCCGCACACCGGGCCGGCTCGTCGGGATCGTGCTCAACCCGCTGGTGATGCTGCTGGCGGTGGGATACCTCTTCAAAGAGGCCATCGTGGCGCCCCAGGGGGGCGACTACCAGGAGTACCTGATGGCCGGCATCGCGGTGCAGGTCGCCCTGGCCGGCATCGGACCGACCGCGATCAGCATCGCCATGGACCTCCGGGCCGGGCTGATGGACCGCTTCCGGTCCCTGCCCATCTCCCGGTCCGCCGTCCTGGTGGCGCACGCGCTGGCCGACCTGCTGGTCGGCCTCGGCGTCCTCGTGGTGATCACGCTCGTCGGCCTCGCCATCGGCTGGCGGCCGCACGGCGACCCGCTGTCCGTCGCGGCCGGTTTCGCCGTGGCCGGCGGCTTCATCTTCCTGATGGTCTGGGTCGGCATCACGCTCGGGATGATGGTCAAGAACGTCGAGTCCATCGACTCGATCGGCGCCCTGATCCTGGTCGTCTGCACCTTCCTGTCGAACGCGGTCTTCCCGGCCGCGTCCATGCCGGGCTGGCTGCGCCCGTTCGTCGAGTGGAACCCGATCAGTGCGGTGGCCGACTCCTGCCGCCGCCTGTGGGGCAACCCCACGGCGCAGAGCACGAGCTTCCCTGGCGAGCACCCGCACCTGGTCGTGGCCATGTGGTTCGCCGTGCTGCTGGTCGGCACCGTCTGGGCCAGCCTGAGCCGCTTCCGCCGGGCGGCCGTGTAACCCCGACGCCCCGGAGCCGCCCGCCAGCACGGGCGGCTCCACCACGGCCGTGAACCTGCGTCATCCTGCCCCGCGACCCCGGCGCATCCGTACCGGCTCAGCTTCCAGTGAGCCCCTCCCGGCCGGACGGCCGACGTCGTGACGGCGGCTACCGGGCGTCGCGCTGCCGACGCGCGCGCTCGAACTCGGCGACATCCGACATCCAGGGGCCGTGGTGCCCGAGAGCGGCGCAGCCGCCGCGGACGAAGTCGCCCACCAGGGTCCGGTAGCCGCCGATCCCGTCGACCAGGCCGTACTCGACCCGGTACTCCGGTTCCGCCCCGCCTTCGCCCTTGCGCAGCGTGGTGACCCGGGCGGCGGAGTCCGCGTAGAAGTGGAGCTGGATCCCTTCGCCCATCTCCTCGTCCTCGATGGTGAACACCTCGTTGTCCCCGGCGGAGCGATCGGCGACGAACTCCCAGAACTCCGCGGTGGCGGAGCGGGGACCGTCCCGTCGCCACTTCTGCTCGGCGCCCTTGTCGTCGGTGAACAACAGGGCCGTCTTCCTCGCACTCCCGCCGACATCGGCGCGGTGGTCGGCCGCCTCGTCGTCGTCCATTGGTGCGTTCCTGGAGCGGTCCGCGGCCTCCGAGCACATCAGGAAGCTCACGGTGCGCACCGCGTCATCGGCGAGCCCGGGGTGTGCACGGCGCACGGCCGCTCCGACCGTCGTCTCCATCCGGCTCCAGTCGCGCTTGTCCGTGGCGCGCTTTCCCCGTCGCGGATCGCGGCTGATCAGCATCCCGGAACACGCCTGCTCCGCGGTGGAGATCACCCGCACGACCTCGGGCAGCAGCGCGGGGTCGACGGCGTCGGGCAACCGCCTCGGAACCGTCGAGCCGTGCACGTACTGGCCCGTGTACCTCAGAATCGCGGCGTCGAGCGGACCGAGCACTGCTCCGCGCTCGGCGCGACGGCGGTCCGCGTGGTACTCCTGAGCGCGTTGCCCGTTCGACGTCTCCGTCGCCGCACGCATCGCCGCGCACACCTGACCGCGCTCGAGCAGTCCGATGTCGGCCCCGTGGGCGACGAGCCGGCTCCTGTCCCACCGGACGCGCCGGAAGAGCGCGTCGACGTCCGCCGGTGCGCCAAGGAGGATCGGGTCCAGGAGCGCGACGGCGGCGTCCTCGTCGAGCCGGCCCCGGGTTCCGGCGGCGTCGCACAGCGGAAGGACCGCACTCCACAGCAGCAGGTGCCTGGCCAGGTCGTCCCGGATCACCGCAAGATGGGCTTCGCCGATCGAGAACGTGAAGGTGCGGGGGTCGTGGTTGGCGTCGGCCCCGGCACCGAGCATCAGCTTCAGCTCGCCGTCCTCCCGGACCACGTTCGGTATCCAGCCGCTGCTGCGCGTGAAAACGATGTCATGCATGGGACTCACCACCGCGCGCATTCGGCGTCGAGGCGTGCGTCGGTGCGCACCCAGACTTCGCCCCCGGCGGCTCCGGCCGGGGCGTCGACCCGTTCGATCCCGAGGAAGTCGATCAACTTGAGCAGTACGGCCCGGTCGGCCCGGTCATCGTCGACGCCGTGCGAGTCGAAGAAGACGTAGTACTGGTCGCTCGGGTCCACGATGCCCGAATCCGCCCAGATCCGGCCGACTTCTTCGATGGCCGCTGCGTGCGTCGTGAACGTGGCGGCGCGGGCGGCACCGCGAGTCTCCGGTGACGCGTCGAGGTCGGCGAGGTCGGAGAACCACTGGCCGAAACGGTCGAGACCGGCATGTCCGTTCTCGAAGAAGAGCATCGCGCTCGGAAGGAAGCGGTTTCCCCTGTCGACCCGGAGGTATTGCGACCGGGGGCGGTCCACACCTTCGATCCGGGAGATCACGCCTTGCCCGGGCATGAGGACCAGGCTCTGCCCCGACCCTTCCTCACGGATGGTGTAGGTGTCGGAATCCAGGCCACGGAAGAACGTGGAGAACGCCACGTAGGCTTCCTGAGCGTCGCCCACGGAGACCTGCTGGTCGTTGCCGTCACCGACAGCGAAGACGAACTGTTTCGGTCCGGGGCTGTAGGGGCGAGCCATGTGCGTCCTTACGTTCACGTGTGCGAGCCCCAGCAGCGTAGTCGAACCGTGGTCGCGCTGAAGCCGCTCGGAACGCCGGAGTCGAGGCCGCCATCGCGGGAATGCCGCTGCGGGATCCGGTCGCACACCGCGACCACGTACTCACGGAGCCGAAGGGGCGCTCTCCTTGCGGAGGGGGCCGGGGACCGGGTCGCCGGAGAGGCGGACCGTGCTGAGGATGCGCATGACCAGGTCGTCGCGGACGGCTCCCTGGACGCCCGACCGGCCGTAGAAGTCCCAGGCGACGAAGTCGCCCTTGGAGTTCTTGAAGCCGAAGGCGATCGCCCAGCCGTCCCCCGCGCACTTGTGGGCCTTCTTGGCGCCCTCGGTGCGGGCCTTCACGTAACTCCCCTTGATCCCAGCCCTGGTCGTGTAGGCCACCGGCTTGTCCCACGTGACGACCTCCTTGTCCGGGGCGGCGAACGCGGAGTACGCCCAGGCCGTCGCCGTCTTCTCGGCGACCTCGTCGGCGGTCTTCGCGCCGTCGGCACCCTTGGTGCCGGTGGACGCGAGCGCGATGTCGTCGACGTAGCCGTCGCCGTTGGCATCCAGGCTGCACCACTCCTTCTTGAAGAAGGCGGGCGCGGTGTGCCCGATGACCGGCTTGTCGGGGTCCTTGTCGTCCGTGAAGCCGCTGAAGATCTGCGGCTCCAGGACTTCCCAGTCCGGCGGTACGTCGAAGGCGGTGCCGTGCGCCGGATTCACCACGACCTTCCAGCCCTTGACCGTCGGCTTCACGGTGCCCGGGGCGCCCGGGGACACGGAGCCGGACGGGGAACCGGAGGCGGGTGCCGGGGAAGCCGGCCCCCCGGCACCGTCCGCCCTGTCGCCGTCCCGGAAGAGGACCGCGGCGGTCACCGCGACGGCCACCCCCGCGGCCACCGTCACCGATATCGCCACGACGGCCTTGCGCCGGGTCGCGGAACGCGGCGCCGGCCCTGGAGGCGGCGTTGGCGCGCCGGACGGGTACTGCGGGTGCGCACCGGGCGCGGCGCCCTGCCCAGGTTGGCCGAATGTGCCAGGTCCGTAGGGGCCGGTCTCGACGCCCTGCTGTCCGGGAACCGGCTGCCGGTAAGGGTTGTGCCCCGGTGCCTGCCTGCTCTGGTCCCCGTCGGGCGTCTGCTGTCCTGGCCACATGGCGCGCACGATAGGTCGGCGGCTGCCGCTCGTCACGCTTCGGTCCCGGCGAGGGTGCGGATCCGGCCACCCTCCCCGCCCGGGTCCCGCGGCCTACTTCCCGAAGGACAGCAGGGAGTGGTCCACCTTCTTCGGCTCCGGGCTGCGTACGGACGCGTTGAGCAGGAACACGCGTCCCTCGGCCCAGACCAGCCGGACGCTGGAGGTGTAGAAGGCGGATTCGGGCCCCTCGGCGGCCTTCGGGCTCTGCAGGAATATCTCGGGCCGGCCTCCGCCCGTCGGGATGGCTGCCATCGCCGCGGACAGGCCCTTGTCCGTGTCGACGTAGACGACGACCTTCCCCTCCTCGATGGCCAGCGGGAACATGACGCGGCCGTCGGGGCCCGTCGTGCGCCACTTCACCTGACCGGTGTTGAGGTCGACCGCGATCACCTCGTCGGGCTTGTCGACGTTCAGCGGGTACGCGGCGTCGGGTGTGCCGCCCGCGATGTAGAGGGTGTCCGCGTCGGCGACCGCCGCGTTGCAGTCGTGCAGGTCGCCGCTGCCGCTGCCCCAGCCGTTGCACCGCTTGCCGACCCCGAAGGCGGCATTGGTCTGCGAGCGGACCGTGCCGTCGCCGGCGAAGGCCGTGATGTTCCAGACCTTCACCTGCGTGTCGTAGGTGCTGACGACGAGCGGGTCCACGGACAGGATCTGGCCCAGGTTCGAGCCCTTCTGGTACACGTGGCTCCACTTGGCAGCGCCGGTCGCCGGGTCGATCTCCTCGATCACCGACTGCCGGTCGGCCGAGGTCTGGCCGAAGCAGTCGCGTACGAGCATCAGCCTGGCGGCGCCGCCGCCGACCGTCGAGGGGGCGCAGCCGCTGCTCGGCGTACCGAAGAGTTTGTGCCCGTCGGTGACCGAGAAACCGCTCACGACCGCGGCCCGCGCCACCGCGACGGTGTCCCCGGAGATGGCCAGCTGCAACTCCAGGGCCTGGTCGAAGGCCTTCTCCTTCGGTATCTCCAGCTTCCAGCCCGCCTGACCCGTGGCGAGGTCGACCTGCTGGAGGTGGGTGCACTGGGAGGTCGCGCTGTCCTCCTCGCGGACCCCGACGACGATCTTCCCGTTCGGGCCGGGACTCTCCGGGACCCCGCACAGCGGCGTGGCGAGGGGAAGCTTCCACTTCTCCTTGCCGTCGGTCGCGGTGTAGGCGGTGACCTCCTTGTACATGGCCTTGATCACGGCGTCCCCCACCCGCCAGGGACCGTGCTGCGAGGCACCGGAGCCGGCCAGTTCGGTCCGGTTCGACACCAGCCAGACCCTGCCCTCACCCGGCTGGATCCCGGCGTTGGGGTCGAAGACGAACGGGGGCCCGCCGGGGCCCCGGCCGTCTCCCCGGTCCACGGACGCGGACGCGGCGGGGGCGGCGGTGTCGCCGTCCCCGGCGTCGCCGGAGCCGTCGCGCAGGAGGACGTACGAGCCGCCGGCCAGGACGAGCAGGGCCGCGACCAGGGCCGCCACCAGCACGCCGGTCCTGCCCCGCAGGCCGCGGCGGGTCGGGGGTACGAAGTCCGCTGCCTGCACCGGCGGTTGCGCGTACGGGTTGCCCGGAGCGGGCCCCGATCCGGGCTCGGGCGTCCGGTAGGCCGAGCCATAGCCCGGCTGGACTGCCCGCGGTTGCCGGTCAGGGCCCGGCTGTTCGTCGAAGTCGCGACGGGTCATGGGGTCAGTGTGGCGGGCGAGACGGCCGAACCGGGATGCTTTTTCAGGCTGCTTCCCGTCACCGTGCCCGGTTCCGGCCCTGGTTCCCGGCGCACGCACCCGCCAGGTGCCGGCGGCGTGCGACCCGAGTCGACGGCGTCCACCCTCGCGCCCGCCGTATTCGGGCCCGCCCGCTCAGGCGTGGTTGACCGGGAGGACGTCCGGGGAGAGGGCGCCCGCCTGCGCCGCGGACGAGGTCGTGCGGCGGCGGTGGTGGCGGCGGCAGAGGACCTCGTAACCGATCTCCCCCGCCGGGCGGTTCACGTCGCCGACGACGACCTGGGCGCCCTCGACGACCATCTCGCCGTCGATCGTCCGGGCGTTGTGCGTGGCGCGGGCGCCGCACCAGCACAGGGCCTCCACCTGGAGCTGTTCCAGGCGGTCCGCCAGCTCGATCAGCCGCTGCGAGCCCGGGAAGAGCTTCGTGCGGAAGTCCGTCGTGATGCCGAACGCGAACACGTCCATGCCGAGGTCGTCCACGATCCGGGCCAGCTGGTCAATCTGGTCGGGCGCGAGGAACTGCGCCTCGTCCACGATCACGTAGTCCGCCTTGCCGCCCTTGGTGAGCCGGGCGACCACGTACGCGTACAGGTCCATGCCCTCCGGCGCCTCCACCGCCTCCGTCACCAGGCCCAGGCGGGACGACAGCTTGCCCTCCCCCGCGCGGTCGTCGCGGGTGAAGATCACGCCCTGCAGGCCGCGCGCGTCGCGGTTGTGCGCAATCTGGAGCGCCAGTGTGCTCTTTCCGCAGTCCATCGTTCCGGAGAAGAACACCAGCTCGGGCATGGGGAGTACGGGGCCTTTCAGGTCGTGGTGAGTGGTGGTGCGGGCCCGGAGACGACGGGGCCTCCGGGCGGCGTCAGGAGCGGATTTCGAGCAGCGGGACCAGCTGCTCGGCCGCCGTCATGGAGCCGTGCATGCCCACGAGGGCGGACTCGTTGGGCTCGTTCCGCGAGGCGGTGATCGCCACGTCCGCCTGGGCGGCGGCGACCACGTCCCCGATCCGGCCGAGGACCCGCTCGTCGCACTCCCCCGGCGGGCCGAACCAGCCCAGTTCCAGGGCCTCTTCGCGGCTCGCGACCCAGAACCGGTCGCCGAGCACCTCGCGCCACACGGTCAGTACGTCGGCTGCGGCGCCCGGCACCGCGTAGACGTGCCGGGCCCGGCCCTCGCCGCCCAGCAGGGCCACGCCCGCGCCCAGCTCCCAGTCGTCGTCGTAGTCGATCCGGGCGTCCTCGTCGAACGGGACGTCCACCATGCCGTGGTCCGCCGTCACGTACAGGGCGGTCCGCGGCGGAAGTTGCTCGGCCAGGCGCTGCACCAGGCGGTCGACGTACATCAGCTGGCCGCGCCAGGCGTCGGAGTCCACGCCGTGCCGGTGGCCGGCGCCGTCGAGCTCGCTGTAGTACGTGTACACGAGCGAGCGGTCGCCCGCCGCGAGGCGCTCGGCCGCCAGGTCCATGCGGTCCTCGCCCGTCATACGGCCGAGGAACGTCCCGCCGCTCAGCGCGACCTTGGTCAGCGGAGTGGTCTGGAACGCGGGCGAGGACACCTGCGCGGTCGCGACCCCGGCCTTGTCGGCCAGCTGGAAGACGGTCGGGTACGGCTGCCAGGGCTTCGGCGCCGTCCACGGCTGCCAGCGGAGCTGGTTCATCAGTTCGCCGGTGGCCGGATTGCGCACGGCGTACCCGGGCAGGCCGTGGCGGGCCGGCGGCAGGCCGGTGCCAACGGAGGCCAGCGAGGTCGCGGTCGTCGCCGGGAACCCCGCGGTGATCGGGCGGCCGGTGCCGCCGCGCGAGCCGGCGAGGAGGGAGGTGAGGTACGGGGCCTCGTCCGGGTGGGCCTTGATCTGCTCCCACCCCATGCCGTCGACCAGGAACACGCAGTTCCGGTCGGCCGGGGTCAGCTCCGCGATGGCGGCGGTGAAGCCGGGCACGCCCTGGCCTGCGACGAGGGTCGGCAGCAGGTCGGCGAGCGAGCCGGTGCCGTACTCCGGCACCGGGGCGCCGGCCGGGTCCAGCGGTTCCGGCTCGTCCGCCCACTGGTGCGCCGCGGGCTGCGCCATCAGCGGGCGGCGGGGGCGGAGGTGGCCGCCGTCGCTTCGCTGAGCGCCTGCGCGAAGACCAGGGTCTGGCGCACGGCCTCCGGGCCGTCGCCCGCCTCGCTGACCCGCAGGCTGAGGTCGTCCGCGGTGGAGTTGCCGGTGTAGCCGTGGTCGGCGTCGCAGTTGGAGTCGCCGCAGGCGGCCGGCTCCAGGTCGATCCGGGAGACGGCGCCCCAGCCGATGGTCAGGACGACCTCGCGGGGCAGGGTGCCCGGGGTGTAGGACTCCGGGTTGGCGACGACGCGGCTGAGCACGACGGAGGAGATGCTGGAGAGCTTGACCGACTCGGTGGACGTGGTCGCGTACGGGGACGGGGAGCCCGCGTCGGCCGCCTGCTCGTCGGTGTGGCTGACGATGAAGCGGTTGCCGGTGAGGACCAGCACGGTGACGTGGCGGCGCACCTCGTTGGAGTCGAAGGTCGTCTCCTGGTGGACCAGGTACGACGAGATCGGCTCGCCGCCGACCGCGGCCTCCACGGCCTCGGCCACGAGGGCCGGGTAGTAGCCGCTGCGCTCGATCGCCGTGCGCAGCCCCTGGGTCGTCGTACCGGATTTCGCCATGAGGTCCATCCTAAGGCCCGCACGGGGCGCCCCGGCCGCGCCGTACCCGCTCGCTACCCTCAGTAGCTGGGCAGGGTCCGCGGGCCGAGGTCGCCGCGGGCCGGCGGGTGGGCGACCCGGACGGTCGCACTGAGCACGGAGAGGCCCTCGGCGGCCACCACGACCGGCTCCAGCGAGACCCCGACCACCTCGGGGTGGTCGTCGACGAGCCGGGACAGCCTCAGGAGCAGCTCCTCCAGGGCCGGGGTGTCCACGGGCGCGCTGCCGCGCCAGCCGAAGAGGAGCGGCGCCGCCCGGATGGAGCGGATCAGCGCGGCCACGTCACGG
Organism: Streptomyces sp. NPDC048461; assembly: GCF_055587105.1. Lineage (NCBI taxonomy): Bacteria > Bacillati > Actinomycetota > Actinomycetes > Kitasatosporales > Streptomycetaceae > Streptomyces > Streptomyces sp. NPDC048461. The sequence goes on from NZ_JBVJGW010000018.1 coordinate 37,718, forward strand.
TCGGTGGCGGGGACCAGGCGGTGGGCGGTGTCGCCGAGCAGCTCGGAGGGGACGCCCGCGAGCCCGAAGGAGAGGACGGCGCCGGCCCCCGGGTCGATGACGGACCGTACGACGGTGTCGACGCCGCGCGGGACCATCGCCTGCACCACGGGCTGGAGCTCCGCCGGCTTGCCGAGCGCCTGGGTGAGTTCCTCGTACGACCGCCTCAGCTCGGCCTCGCCGGTGAGGTCGAGCCGTACGCCGCCCAGGTCCGCCCGGTGGCGCAGGTGGGGGGCGGTCGTCTTCAGGGCCACCGGGTAGCCCAGGATCGCGGCGGCCCGGACCGCCGCGTCGGCGCTCGGCGCGGGCAGGGTGGTCAGGACGCGGATGCCGTAGCGGCCGAGCAGCTCGCGGGCCTCCCACTCGCCGAGGGTCAGCACGGTCCCCTCGGCGGTGCCGGCCAGCAGCCCGGTCAGCTGGTCGGCGGCCCCGGCCTCGTCGATGTCCTCGTACCCCGGGACCGCACCGGAGTCGGCGAGGCCCCGGCGCCACTGGCCGTAGCGGACGGCCTCCGCGACGGCCTTGACGGCCCGCTCGCCGGCGGGATAGGCGGGGATCCGGGTCCCGGCGGCCGGCTCCCCGGCGCGGGGGTGCCCGGCCGGGGGCCCGGACGGGGCGGTGGCGGGCTCCTCCCGGGGCGGCGCCGGGACGGAGGGGCGCGGGGCGGTCCCCCGTACGGCGGACAGTGCCTCGACGAGCTCGCCGAGCTCCACGTGGACCACGGCCACGGGCTTGCCCGGCACCTCGGCGACGGCGGCGCGCAGGGCGCCCGCCAGGTCGTCGGCCGGGGCCTGCTCGTTCACCCAGGGGATCGCGGTGACGATCACGGCGTCGCAGTCGTCGGAGGCCAGCGCGGCGGCCAGGGCGGTCCGGAAGTCCGCCGGGGAGGCGGCCGTGGTCAGGTCGAGCGGCGGCAGCGGGCGCAGGCCCTGCGCGAGGCAGGCGTCGTAGGTGAGGACGCCGAGGGACTCGGAGTTGCCGAGGATCGCGATGCGGGGGCCGGCGGGCAGCGGCTGGGCCGCCAGCAGCAGGCCGACGTCGACGAGCTCGGTGACGGTGTCGACCCGGATCACGCCGGCCTGCCGCAGCAGGGCGGAGACGGTGGCGTCCGGCAGCCGGGTGCCCGGCACGACGTGCCCGGCCGGGGTGTGGCGGCCGCCCCGGACGACGACCACGGGCTTCTCGGCCGCGGTGCGGCGGGCGAGGCGGGTGAACTTGCGCGGGTTGCCCAGGGTTTCGAGGTAGAGCAGGGCGACGTCGGTGGTGTCGTCCTCGTACCAGTACTGGAGGATGTCGTTGCCCGAGACGTCGGCCCGGTTGCCCGCGGAGACGAACGACGACAGCCCCTCGCCGCGCCGCAGCAGGGCGGAGAGCAGGGCGATGCCGATGGCTCCGGACTGCGTGAACAGGCCGATCCGGCCGCGCATCGGCATCGGCGCGGGGGTGAGGGAGGCGTTGAGCTCCACCTCCGGCGCCGTGTTGATCACCCCGAAGGCGTTCGGCCCGATGAGGCGCATGCCGTACGAGCGGACCTGGCGGACGAGTTCGCGCTGGCGGGCGAGGCCGGCCGGGCCGCTCTCCCCGTATCCGGCGGACAGGACGACGAGCCCCTGCACCCCGTGGTCGCCGCAGGCGGCCACGGCCTCGGGGACGCGGTCGGCGGGGACGGCGATGACGGCGAGGTCGACGGGGGCTCCGATGGCGCCGACCGAGCGGTAGGCCCGTACGCCGTCGACGAGGTCGCGCGTGACGGCCTCGTTCACCGCGTAGAGGTGGCCGCGGAAGCCGCTGTCGCGCAGGTTGCGCAGGGCCGCGGCGCCCACGCCGGCGCCGGAGCGGCTGACGCCGACCACCACGACCGAGCCGGGGGCGAGCAGCCGCTGCACGGAGCGGGCCTCGGCGCGCTGTTCGCGGGCGCGCTGGACGGCCAGGGACTCGGCGGTGGGTTCGAGGCCGAGGGTGAGGTGGACGGAGCCGTCCTCGAAGCTGCGCTTCTGCTCGTATCCGGCGTCCTTGAACACCTTGATCATCTTGGTGTTGGCGGGCAGCACCTCGGCGGCGAACCGCCGGATGCCGCGCTCGCGGGCGACCGCGCCGATGTGTTCGAGCAGGGCGGAGGCGACCCCGCGGCCCTGGTGGGCGTCCTGGACGAGGAAGGCGACCTCGGCCTCGTCGGAGGGGCCGGTGGCGGACCGGCCGTCGGCGCCGATCCGGTCGTAGCGGACGGTGCCGATGAACTCCCCGCCGATGGTCGCGGCGAGGCCGACCCGGTCCACGTAGTCGTGGTGCGTGAAGCGGTGCACGTCCCGGTCGGAGAGCCGGGGGTAGGGGGCGAAGAAGCGGTAGTACTTCGACTCGTCCGAGACCTGCTCGTAGAAGCTGACCAGACGCGCCGCGTCCTCGGTGGTGATGGGCCTGATCCGGGCGGTGCCGCCGTCGCGCAGGACGACATCGGCCTCCCAGTGGGCCGGGTACGCGGGGTCCGACTCGGTGGTCATGGGGCCACCTTACGGCCGGTACCGGCGCGGCAGCGCTCGCGCGGCGCGTTAGGCAAGCCAGGGCAATTCGGTGCAAGCTGGGGAAGGCCGAACGCCGGAACATCAGGGCCGAAGGTCGGTCGGAGCATTCGGGGCGTCGTGAGAGACTGGTCTAGACAACCGTAAGAACCTGAAGGGCATCACCATGGCAGAGCGCCGCGTCAACGTCGGCTGGGCCGAGGGCCTGCACGCTCGTCCCGCCTCGATCTTCGTCCGGGCGACGACCGCTTCCGGCGTCCCGGTGACCATCGCGAAGGCGGGCGGCGACCCCGTCAACGCCGCTTCCATGCTGGCGGTCCTGGGCCTGGGCGCCCAGGGCGGCGAGGAGATCGTCCTCGCCTCCGAGGCGGAGGGTGCGGACGCCGCGCTGGACCGCCTCGCGAAGCTGGTGGCCGAGGGCCTCGACGAGCTCCCCGAGACCGTCTGACCCTTCGGGTTCGACCACACCCGTACCCGGAAGCCGCGGCCCCCACCCCTGGGGGACCGCGGCTTCCGCGTTCCCCGCGCTCCGGCGGGCGGCGCGCCCCACCGCACCGAAATACGGGCGGAGGAATTCAGCGCGGCCGGGAATTCGACTGCACCACATGAATTCGGCAGCACGTCGAAAGGGCACCGCCCCGGAATTCCGGCAGCGGCGCGCGGATACCCGTCCTTTGTATACGGCGCCTGTTAATGACGGCCGCTCGACATGTTTACGGCAGGTTGCGAAGTCCTCACGGCGGCCCGCGGCCGCGGCCGGTGCGCCGCCGCGGCGCGGTCCGCGTGCATCGCGGTCAGGGCGCGCGCCCGCTCCGCGTCCCCCCGGGCCACCGCGTCCACGATCGCGCCGTGCTCCGCCCAGGACTCCGCGGGCCGGGCCGGGGGCTCGACCACGTACATCCACGCGACCTTGTGCCGCATCTGCGTGAGCAGCGCGATCAGGCCCGGGCTGCCCGACGCCTGGGCCAGCGTCTCGTGGAACCAGCCGCCCAGGGACCGCAGGTCCTCTCCCTGGCCCCGCCTGGCCCGTTCCTGGCCCAGTCTGACCAGCCCGCGGAGCACCTTCAGGTGGGCTTCGGTGCGCCGTCGCGCGGCCCGGGCGGCGGCGAGGGGCTCCAGCAGCATCCGCAGTTCCAGGAGGTCGGCCGCCTCCTGCGCCGTCGGCTCGGCCACCCAGGCGCCGGCGTGCCGCCGCGTGGTCACGAACCCTTCGGACTCCAGGGTCCGCAGCGCCTCGCGGACCGGAACCCGCGAGACGCCGTACCGGCGGGCGAGGACCTCTTCGGTGAGTCTGCTGCCCGGCTCGAAGACCCCGGAGACGATGTCGTCGCGAATTGCCGTGCATACCGCGTGCGCAGGAATACGCAAGACCGAACCTCCGCCTATTTCCGACTGCCGTGCCAGAGTGTGCTGCGACTCTATTGCAACACACGATAATTTCCGAGAGCGGCCGGAAAAGCGAAACATTCGCAAAAGACCCCGGCTCGCGGTGCGAGTCGGGGTCTTCGGCGAAGCGTGGGTCGTGCGCGGGGTCGTACGGGTCAGAGGCTGACGCCGTGCGAGCGCAGGTACGAGACCGGGTCGATGTCCGAGCCGTAGTCGGCGCCGGTGCGGGCCTCGAAGTGCAGGTGCGGGCCGCTGGAGTTGCCGGTGGAGCCCGACAGGCCGATCTGCTGGCCCGGGGTGACCTGCTGGCCGACGGAGACGCTCAGCGAGGACATGTGCCCGTACTGGGTGAACGTGCCGTCGTTGTGCTTGATGACGACGTTGTTGCCGTACGCGCCGCCCCAGCCGGCCTCGACGACGGTGCCCGCGCCCACGGCGTGGACCGAGGTGCCGGAGGAGGCGCGGAAGTCGATGCCGGTGTGGCTGCCGGAGGACCACATGCCGCCACCCGCGTGGTAGTGGGTGCTGATGCCGCCGCCGACGGGCGCGACGAAGGTGTTGAGGCGCTTGCGCTCCTCCTCGCGGGCCGCACGCTCGGCGGCGTCCCGCTCGGCCTTCGCCTTGGCCTCGGCGAGGCGCTTGGCCTCGGCGGCGCGCTGCTTGGCCTCGGCCTCGGCCTGGGCCTTGGCGGCCGCGTGCTCGGCGGCGCGCTGCTGCGACTCGGCCTGGTCCTGGATGTCACCCGCGAGCTCGCCGCCGACGACGACCGCGTCGTATCCGGCGTCGGGGACGGAGTGCTCGGTGTTGCCGTCCGCGGCGAAGGCCGGGCCGGCGAGGGAACCGACGACGCCCGTGGTGGCGAGGGCGGCTATACCGGCGTAGCCGGCGGTCTTGCGGCTCAGACGGCTGGAACCGCGGTGCTTGCCGGAGCCGGCGGTACGACTGCCAAACGCCATGAAGAGGTTGATCCTTTCCTTCCCTCTCGCCTACCGGGTTAGCTGACGGGTTCGGAGCAGGAAGGTCTCCTACGGGCTTCCTCTTGCGAGGCGGCCCGATTCACCCCAGGGACTGATGTGGGTCCCCGGCTCCCCAGGCTCGCGCCTGACGGGGACTCGGCGATCGCTGTCCGGTGCCGCGGGTGCGGCGGGCACAACTGACGAACAGCACGGCTGACGCTAGGCGGATCATCAGTCGATCGCCAAACAGACGAGCCCTTTTGTTGCGTACGCCACACCGCATACAAGCAACCTCACCACTAAATGGACAAAAGGGGCCCTGGTCGACAAGTCGCCAGAGCCCCTTGTTGCGCACGTCAGTTGGTGAGGTGACGGACGTCAGTTGGTGACGACGCTGACGTCACCGATCCCGAGCGCCCGCACCGGCGCCTCGATCTGCGACGCGTCGCCCACCAGCACCGTGACCAGCCGGTTCGCCGGGAAGGCGTTCACCACCGCCGAAGTGGCCTCCACCGTGCCGGTCTCGGCCAGCCGGGCGTACAACTGCGCCTGGTAGTCGTCCGGCAGCTCCTGCTCCACCTGGTCCGCGAGGGTGCCGGCCACCGAGGCGGCCGTCTCGAACTTCAGCGGCGCCACGCCCACCAAGTTCTGCACCGCGACGTCCCGTTCGGCGTCGGTCAGCCCGCCCTCCGCGAGGGTGCGCAGCACCTTCCAGAGGTCCTCCAGCGCCGGGCCGGTGTTCGGGGTGTCCACCGAGCCGCTGATGGCCAGCATCGAGGCGCCCTTGCCGTCCGCGGTCGACCGCAGCACCTGGCCGAAGGCGCGCACGCCGTAGGTGTACCCCTTCTCCTCGCGCAGCACCTTGTCCAGGCGGGAGGTCAGGGTGCCGCCCAGGCAGTACGTGCCGAGCACCTGGGGCGCCCAGACGCGGTCGTGCCGGTCCGGCCCGATGCGGCCGATCAGCAGCTGCGTCTGGACCGCGCCCGGCCGGTCCACGATGACGACGCGGCCGGTGTCGTCGGCGGTCACCGGCGGCACGGGCCGCGGCGCGGCGGAGTTGCCGGTCCAGATGCCCAGGGTGTCGGCCAGGACGGCGTCCAGGTCGATCCCGGTCAGGTCGCCGACGACGACCGCGGTGGCCGTGGCGGGGCGCACGTGGGCCTCGTAGAAGGCGCGTACGGCCGCGGAGTCGATCCGGGCCACCGTCTCCTCGGAGCCCTGGCGCGGGCGGGACATCCGCAGGGAGGCCGGGAAGAGCTCCTTGGAGAGCTGCTTGGCGGCGCGGCGCTGCGGGTTGGCCAGCTCGTGGGGGATCTCGTCGAGCCGGTTGCGCACCAGGCGGTCCACCTCGGCGTCGGCGAACGCGGGCGCGCGCAGCGCCTCGGCGAGCAGGCCGAGCGCCTTGTGCAGGCGCGAGGCGGGGACCTCCAGGGAGACCCGCAGGCCCGGGTGGTCCGCGTGGGCGTCGAGGGTGGCCCCGCAGCGCTCCAGCTCGGCCGAGAACTCCTCGGCGGAGTGCTTGTCGGTGCCTTCGGACAGCGCCCGCGCCATGATCGTCGCCACGCCGTCCAGGCCCTCGGGCTCCGCGTCGAGCGGGGCGGCGAGGTTGACCTCGACCGCGATCACCTGCTGGCCCGGGCGGTGGCAGCGCAGCAGCGTCAGCCCGTTGGCCAGCTCACCGCGCTCGGGGGCCGGGAAGGCCCACGGCTGCGGCTCGCCGGCCTCGGGGCGCGGGTGGAAGGTCATCGTGACGGCCACGGCGTCGGCCGCGGTGTCGGCTGCGGTGTCGCTCACTGCTCCGCCCCCTCGTTCTCGTCGGACTGGTCGTTCCCGTCGGCCCCGTCGGCGTCGGCCGCCAGCGGCTCGTAGACGAGCACCGCGCGGTTGTCCGGGCGCAGCCGGGCCGCGGCCACGGCCTGGACCTCCTCGGCGGTGACGTCGAGGACGCGCCCCACGGCGGTCAGCGCCAGCTGCGGGTCGCCGAACAGCACCGCGAAGCGGCACAGTTCGTCGGCGCGGCCGGACACCGTGCTCAGCCGGTCCAGCCATTCGCGCTCCAGCTGGGCCTGGGCGCGCTCCATCTCCTCGGCCGTCGGGCCCTCGGCGGCGAACCGCGCGAGCTCCTCGTCCACGGCCGCCTCGATGGCGGGCACCTCGACCCCGCCGGACGTCTTCACGTCCAGCCAGCCCAGCGAGGGGGCGCCGGCCAGGCGCAGCAGGCCGAAGCCGGCCGCGACGGCCGTCTGGTCGCGGCGTACCAGGCGGTTGTGCAGCCGCGAGGACTCGCCGCCGCCCAGCACCGTCAGCGCCACGTCGGCGGCGTCGCACTCGCGGGTGCCGTCGTGCGGGAGCCGGTAGGCGGCCATCAGGGCGCGCGCCGGCACCTCCTCGACGATCTCCTCGCGGAGCTCCTGCCCCATGACGTCCGGCAGCGTGCCGTCGCGCGGCGGCTGCTTGCCGTCGTGGCTCGGGATGGTGCCGAAGTACTTCTCGACCCAGGCGAGCGTGCGCTCGGGGTCGATGTCGCCGACGACCGAGAGCACAGCGTTGTTGGGCGCGTAGTACGTGCGGAAGAAGTGGCGCGCGTCCTCCAGGGAGGCGGCGTCGAGGTCGGCCATCGAGCCGATCGGGGTGTGGTGGTACGGGTGGCCCTCGGGGTACGCGAGGGCGGTCAGCCGCTCGAACGCCGTGCCGTACGGGACGTTGTCGTACCGCTGGCGGCGCTCGTTCTTGACGACGTCGCGCTGGTTCTCCATGGACTCGTCGTCCAGGGCCGCCAGCAGCGAGCCCATCCGGTCCGCCTCCAGCCAGAGCGCGAGCTCCAGCTGGTGGGTCGGCATCGTCTCGAAGTAGTTGGTGCGCTCGAAGCTGGTGGTGCCGTTGAGGGAGCCGCCGGCTCCCTGGACGAGCTCGAAGTGGCCGTTGCCGGGTACGCTCGCCGAACCCTGGAACATCAGGTGCTCGAAGAGGTGAGCCAGACCGGTACGCCCCTTGACTTCGTGGCGCGAGCCCACGTCGTACCAGAGGCAGACCGCGGCGACCGGGGTCAGGTGGTCCTCGGAGAGCACCACGCGCAGGCCGTTGGCCAGCCGGTGCTCGGTCGCTGTCAGGCCGCCGGAGCCGGCCTGAGCTGTGGCCGTGTGACCCATGGGCATGTGGTCCCTTCGATCGCGATGTAGAGATTTCTGTCAGACCTGCCACTGTATGCAAGCGCGTCGGCCGCCGGAGAAGTTCCCGGGTCACACCTGGGTCGGAGTCGGCGTTGTCGGTGCCTCGGGCCACAATGGTCCGCGTCAGACCCCCCAGCACACCTCTTTCTTGGTTAAGGAGCCGCGCAGCGATGGCCCGCCGCAGCACGAAGACCCCGCCGCCGGAGGATTTCGAGGAGAAGATCCTCGACATCGACGTCGTCGACGAAATGCAGGGCTCCTTCCTCGAGTACGCGTACTCGGTGATCTACTCCCGCGCCCTGCCCGACGCCCGGGACGGCATGAAGCCGGTCCACCGGCGCATCGTCTACCAGATGAACGAGATGGGCCTGCGCCCCGACCGGGGGTACGTCAAGTGCGCCCGCGTCGTGGGCGAGGTCATGGGCAAGCTCCACCCGCACGGGGACGCGTCGATCTACGACGCCCTCGTGCGCATGGCCCAGCCCTTCTCGATGCGGCTGCCGCTGGTCGACGGCCACGGCAACTTCGGATCCCTCGGCAACGACGACCCGCCGGCCGCGATGCGTTACACCGAGTGCAAGATGGCCGACGCCACGTCGCTGATGACGGAGTCGATCGACGAGGACACCGTCGACTTCACCGCCAACTACGACGGCCAGGAGCGGGAGCCGGTGGCACTGCCCGCCGCGTACCCCAACCTGCTGGTCAACGGCGCGTCCGGGATCGCGGTCGGCATGGCCACCAACATGCCCCCGCACAACCTGGGCGAGGTCATCGCCGCCGCCCGCCACCTGATCCGCCACCCGGGGGCGGACCTGGAGGCGCTGATGCGCTTCGTACCGGGTCCCGACCTGCCCACGGGCGGCAGGATCGTCGGCCTGGCGGGCATCAAGGACGCCTACGAGAACGGCCGCGGCACCTTCAAGATCCGCGCGACGGTGGCCGTGGAGAACGTGACGGCGCGCCGCAAGGGCCTGGTCGTCACGGAACTGCCCTTCGCGGTGGGCCCCGAGAAGGTCATCGCGAAGATCAAGGACCTGGTCGGCTCGAAGAAGCTCCAGGGCATCGCCGACGTCAAGGACCTCACCGACCGCTCGCACGGCCTGCGCCTGGTCATCGAGATCAAGAACGGCTTCCACCCGGAGGCCGTGCTGGAGCAGCTGTACAAGCTGACGCCGATGGAGGAGTCCTTCGGCATCAACAACGTGGCGCTGGTGGACGGTCAGCCGCTGACGCTGGGCCTCAAGGAGCTGCTGGAGGTCTACCTCGACCACCGCTTCGAGGTCGTCCGGCGGCGCAGCGAGTTCCGCCGCACCAAGCGCCGCGACCGGCTGCACCTGGTCGAGGGCCTGCTGGTGGCGCTCATCGACATCGACGAGGTCATCCGGCTCATCCGGGACAGCGAGAACTCCGCGCAGGCCAAGGCGCGGCTGATGGAGCGGTTCTCGCTGAGCGAGATCCAGACCCAGTACATCCTGGACACGCCGCTGCGCCGGCTCACCAAGTTCGACCGGCTGGAGCTGGAGTCCGAGCGGGACCGGCTGACCGGTGAGATCGACGAGCTGACCGGGATCCTGGACTCCGACAGCGAGCTGCGCAAGCTGGTCTCCACGGAGCTGGCGGCGGTCGCCAAGAAGTTCGGCACCGAGCGGCGCACGGTCCTGCTGGAGTCGGCGGGCACCACGGTGGCCGCGGTTCCGCTGGAGGTCGCGGACGACCCGTGCCGCGTGCTGCTGTCCTCGACGGGCCTGCTCGCCCGGACGGCGAACGGCGACGCCCTGCCGGAGGAGGAGGGCGGCGCCCGCGCCAAGCACGACCTGGTCGTCTCGCAGGTCGCGGCGACCGCCCGGGCGGACGTCGGGGCGGTCACCTCGTACGGGCGGCTGCTGCGGCTCGCGGTGATCGACCTGCCGCAGCTGCCGGACACCCACGCCGCGCCGAACCTGGCGGGCGGCGCCCCCGTCTCGGAGTTCCTCTCCGGGCTGGAGGCGGACGAGAAGGTGATCTGCCTGCTCTCGCTGGACGAGTCCTCGCAGGGCCTGGCGCTGGGCACCGAGCAGGGCGTGGTCAAGCGCGTCGTGCCGGACTACCCGGCCAACAAGGACGAGCTGGAGGTCATCACCCTCAAGGACGGCGACCGGATCGTCGGCGCGGTCGAACTGCGCACGGGCGAGGAGGACCTGGTCTTCATCACCGACGACGCCCAGCTGCTCCGCTACCCGGCGGCCCAGGTGCGCCCGCAGGGCCGCCCGGCGGGCGGCATGGCGGGCATCAAGCTCACCGACGGCGCCAAGGTGATCCACTTCTCGGCCGTCGACCCGGCGCGGGACGGCGTCGTCTTCACGGTGGCGGGCTCGCACGGGACGCTGGACGACTCGGTCACGTCCGGCAAGCTGACCCCCTTCGACCAGTACCCGCGCAAGGGCCGCGCGACCGGTGGCGTGCGCTGCCAGCGGTTCCTGAAGGGCGAGGACGTCCTGGTGCTGGCCTGGGCGGGCGGCTCGCCGGTCCGCGCGGCCGGCGCCAACGGCACTCCGGCCGCGCTGCCGCCGGTGGACCCGCGCCGGGACGGTTCGGGGGCGCCGCTGCCCGCGGTGGTCACCGCGCTGGCGGGGTCCGCGCTGTAGGGCGTGCGTCGTCGGCGTGCGGTGGTCACCGCGCTGGCGGGGTCCGCGCCGTAGGGCGTGCGTCGTGGGGGGGGGGGGGGGGGGGGGGGGGGGGGGGGGGGGGGGGGGCGCCGCGGCCCCCCCCCCCCCCCCCCCCCCCCCCCCGACTAGTGTTTTCCCCGATGCACGCGGTGGGGGGAGACACAGCTGATGAGCCGTCGATCGAGCAGCGGACCGATCGGGGACTGGGCGCAGGCGCAGCGCCGCCGGCAGCAGACGCTGCAGGTCCAGCAGCGGGAGGCCGAGCGCCGTCAGCGGACCTACGAGCGGGAGACGGCGCGCAACCAGCGCCAGCACCGCGAGGCCGAGGCGCAGCGGCGGACCGCGCTGCTCGACGCCGAGGTGGAGGCCCTGCAGGGGGTGTTGGTCGCGGGGTGCCGGGCGCCCGGCTTCCGGATGGCCGACCTCGTCCGGCCCGACCGGCTGGAGCCCTTCGACCCCGGGTCCCTCGCGCACCCCGTGCCGATGCCGCGCATCGAGCAGTTCCAGCAGCAGAGCAGCGGCTGGACCCTCGGCTCGGGCCACCGGGCCCAGGCCGAGCGCGAGGCGCACGCCCGCTACTCCGAGGCCTGGCAGGCCGCCCGCGCCGCGGAGGGCCGGCGGCAGCAGGAGCTGGCCGCGTACCGGCAGCAGTACGACCGGTGGGCGGCGGACCAGCTCGCCGGCGTCCGGGCGCACAACAGCGGGCTCGCCGAGCTGGCCGGGGCGCTGCGCGGCGGTGATCCGGAGGCGGTGGTCGAGTACTTCTCGGCCGCCCTGTACGCCTCGGCGGCCTGGCCCGAGGCGCTGCCGCGGCAGGTGGCGGCGGCGTACGACGCCGGCGCGCGCGAGCTGGTCCTGGACTGGGAGCTCCCCGCGTACGCGGTGGTACCGGAGGCCAGGTCGGTGCAGTACCTGCCCAGCACGGGCCAGGACAAGGTCAGGCCCCGTCCGGTGACGGAGCGGCGGGCGCTGTACCGGGACCTGCTGGCGCAGTGCATGCTGCTGGTCGTGCGCGAGCTGTACGCGGCGGACGAGTTCGGCGTGCTGGACTCGGTCGCGGTCAACGGCTTCGTGGACTGCCCCGATCCGGTGACGGGCCACGAGGCACAGTTCGTACTCGCGACCGCGCAGGCACCGCGGAGCGCCTTCTCGGGGCTGCGGCTGGAGCAGGTCAGCGCGGTGGACTGCCTCGTCGGGGGGTTGCGGGGGCAGCTGTCGGCGCGGCCCGACCAGCTGACGGCCGTACGGCCGGGCCGCAGGCCGGAGGAGGTCGGCGGAGGGGTGGTCAGCCACGGCGGGGCCGCCGCCGGTGACGACGAGCCGGACCTGTTCGCGATGGACCCGATCGCCTTCGAGAACCTGGTCGCCGAGCTGTTCCGGGCGATGGGCATGGAGGCGGTGACCACGCAGCGGTCCGGCGACGGCGGCGTGGACGTCGAGGCGCTGGACCCGGCCCCGATCCGGGGCGGGCGGATCGTGGTTCAGGTCAAGCGCTACCGCAACACCGTGCCGCCCACGGCGGTGCGGGACCTGTACGGCACCGTCCAGGACAAGGGGGCGAACAAGGGCGTCCTCGTCACCACCGCGACCTTCGGGCCGGGGTCGTACGCCTTCGCCAACGGCAAGCCGCTGGAGTTGGTTCCCGGCGACGCGCTGGTGGAGCTGCTGCACCAGTACGGGCTGCGGGGGCGGTTGGGGGGCGCGGCCGGGAGCGTCCCGGCGCAGCGCGCGCCCGAACCCGAGCCGCCGGCCGACCACAACGTGCTCGGCATGTCCTGGTCGGGTTCGGTGGCGCTGGACGTGTGCGCGCTCGTGTGCACGGGCGGCCGGGTCCTGAGCGAGGACCACTTCGTCTTCTTCAACAACCCGCGGACCCCGGACGGTTCGGTCCGGTCCCGCGCGCACGCGGCGCCCGACAAGGCGGCCGTCGAGGTGACCTTCGACGCCCTGCCGCCGGAGGCCGACCGGCTGGTCCTGGTGGCCGCCGTGGACCCGGAGGCCGATCCGCACGGCGACCTGGCGGGCTTCACCGACGCCCGGATCCGGCTCCTCGACGCGGCGGGCGCGGAAGCCGGCCGGCTGGAGGTCTCCGACGGCCGGGCGGGCGAAACGGCCCTGGTCCTCGGCTCGTTCCGGCGCCGGGCGAACGGCGACTGGGACTTCGTGATCGGCGGCAAGGGCTACCGGGGCGGCCTGGAGGACCTCCTGCGGGAGTACGGCATCGAGGTCGCCTGACGCCCTCGTGCACGGTCGGCGGCGCCCGGGGAGCCCGCGGCGGCGGCGAGGCGCCGCGGGCGGCCCGCGCCGGGTCCGGAACCGGGCCGGGCCAGGCCAGATCGGATCGAGGCCTTGCCGGGACCTTGCCCGGGCCGGGGCCCGGGCCGGGGCCCGGGCCGGTGTCAGTGCGGGCCGCGGCGGGACCGCTTCACGGCGCGGGCGACGGCCCAGGCGTCGGCGACCGGCCCGATGTGGCCGATCTTCTCGGGGTTGCTCACCGTACGGACCGCCCCGATCCGCCCATCCAGCACCTCCAGGACCAGGACCTGGAGCACCTTGCCGTCCCGGTCGCGCAGGATCGCCCCGGACTGCCCGTTGACCTCGTGCGGCTCGATCGATACCTCAACCCGGGTCAGCTGCGGGAAGACCGCCGCCAGCACCCGGGCCACCCTCCCCGCGCCCACGACGGTGTTGGCCAGCTGCGGGGCGTTGCCGCCGGCGTCGCCGACCAGCTGTACGTCGGCGGCCAGCAGGTCCTGCAGCCCGCCCACGTCCCCGTCCCGCAGCGCGTCGAAGAACCGCGACGCCAGCTCCTGCCGCTCCCGGCGGTCGGCCGCGAACCGCGGGCGCCCGTCCCGCATGTGCCGTCGTGCCCGTACCAGCAGTTGCCGGCACGCCGCCTCCGAGCGGCCCACCGACCCGGCGACCTCGTCGAATCCGAAGCCGAACACCTCCCGCAGCACGAACACGGCCCGTTCCAGCGGGCTGAGCCGCTCCAGCAGCAGCAGCGCCGCCATCGACAGCGAGTCGGCCAGCTCCACCGCCCGCGCCGGGTCCTGGTACGGATCGCTCAGCAGCGGCTCGGGGAACCACGGCCCGACGTACTCCTCCCGCCGCACCCGCGCCGAGCGCAGCACGTCGATGGAGAGCCGGGTCACCGCGGCCGACAGGTACGCCCTGGTCGAATCGGGCCGGGTCGCCGAGCGGTCGTAGCGCAGCCACGTCTCCTGCACCGCGTCCTCGGCTTCGCCCACGCTGCCGAGGATCCGGTAGGCGATCGAGAACAGCAGCGGCCGCAGCTCCTCGAACTCCTCGACCTTGCTCATGCCGTGCCCCCCTTCCGCTTCCGCTGCTCCCGCCGGGCCGGCCGCGTTCAGTGGAACCGGCCCGGCTCGTGGTCGCCGGCGGGCTGCCGGGCGATGACGTTCAGCCGGTTCGCCGCGTTCATGAACGAGATCAGGACCGCCAGCGCGGTGAGCTGCTCCTGGTCGTAGTGCCGGGCGGCGCGCGCCCACACGTCGTCGCCGACCCCGCCGGCCGCGTCCGCGACCCGGGTCCCCTCCTCGGCCAGCTCCAGCGCGGCGCGTTCGGCCTCGGTGAAGACCGCGGCCTCCCGCCAGGCCGCGACCAGGTGCAGCCGTACCGGGGTCTCGCCCGCGGCGGCGGCTTCCTTCGTGTGCATGTCGATGCACACCGCGCAGCCGTTGATCTGGCTGACGCGGAGCGCCACCAGCTCCTGGGTGGTGGCCGGCAGCGGCGCGCCCTTGAGCGCCTTGCCCGCCGCCATGAAGTGCTTGAGGACCGTGGCGGCGGTCGGGTCGGCGAAGTAGTTCAGTCGCGTGTCCATGGCGTGTGCTCCTCCGTGGTCGTCCGTGGCTCCACCCCTTGGGACGGGGTGGCCCGACGCCCTGTGACACGGACGGGTGTGACCTGGGTCTCCCGGCCGCCGGCGACCGCCCGCCGGCTGCGCGCCGTCGCGCCATCAGTCCTCGGTACGGCCGGCTTCCTGCTCCTGAGACCGCTCCTGCTCCTGCTCCGGACGGGCCACGTACCGCAGTACGCCCCACATGCTCTCGGGGCCCAGTTCGTGCGGGGCCGGTTCGCGGCAGGCCTCCAGGTCGCGGAGCAGCCCGGCCGCGTCGATGCCGGAGCCGATCAGGACCAGCCGGCTCAGGCGCTCTTCGCCCCGCCCCCACGGCTGGGGGGCGAAGCGGAGGAAGCGGCCGACCGCGTGGACCTCGTACCGCTCCCCGTGCCCGGGGACCCCGAAGTACACGAAGCCCTTGATCCGGTAGAGGCCCGGCGGGCGGAGGTCGAGGAAGTCGATGAAGCGGCGCGGGGAGAGGGCCTCGCCGGAGGTGAACTCCACGCTCTCGTACGCCGCGTGCGGGTGGGCCCCGCGGCCGTGGCCACAACCGGGGCCGTGTGCGTGACCGGGATCCCGCGCGTGACACGCCTCGTGGCCCTGCCCGTGGCCCTGCCCGTGGTGCGCGCCGGGGCCGGGGCCGTCCGTCTCCGCGAGCAGGTCCTCGAAGGAGAGCTGTCCGCGGGTCTCGGTCCAGGGCCGGCGGTCGAAGAGGAGCTCCGGATCGATCCGGCCGTGGTCGGCGCCGATCCGCGGGGTACCGGCGGCGCAGAGGGTGTCGAGGACCCCCTCGATCCGGGCCCGCTCGGCGGGGTCCACCCGGTCGGTCTTGTTGAGCACCACCAGGTCGGCGACCGCCAGGTGCCGGTCGGTCTCCGGGTGCTTGTCCCGGGTCGCGTCGAACTCCGCCGCGTCCACGACCTGCACCAGGCCGCCGTAGCGGACGTCCGGGTTCTCGCTGGCCATCAGCATCCGGATCATCTCCTGGGGTTCGGCCAGCCCGCTCGCCTCGATGACGATGACGTCGATGCGGTGGGCGGGCGCCGCCAGCTTCTCCAGGTACGCGTCGAGCTCGCTGCCGTCGACGGCGCAGCACAGGCATCCGCCGCCGAGGGAGACCATCGAGTCGCCGAGCCGGCCGGCCACGGACATGGCGTCGACCTCGATCGAGCCGAAGTCGTTGACGACGACTCCGATGCGGGTGCCTCCGCGATGGGTGAGGAGGTGGTTGAGCACGGTGGTCTTGCCCGAGCCGAGGAAACCGGCGAGGACGACGACGGGGACGGGCTGCCTGCTGTTCACCCGGTCGATCGTAGTCAGCCCGCGGCCGGGACCGGCTGCGGAGCGGGGAGTCCGGTGTAGCGGGCGGCGGGACGGATGATCTTCGAGTCTGCTGCCTGTTCGAGCACGTTCGCGCTCCAGCCGACGACGCGGGCCGCGCAGAACGTCGGCGTGAACATGGCGCGCGGCAGACCGCACAGCTCCATGACCACGCCCGCGTAGAACTCCACGTTGGTGTGCAGTTCGCGGCCGGGCTTGAGCTCGGCGAGGATCCGCTCGACCTGGCGCTCGACCTCGACCGCGAAGTCGACGAGCGGGCCGCCGAAGCCCAGCGCGATGTCGCGGAGCATGCGCGAGCGCGGGTCCTCGGTGCGGTAGACGGGATGCCCGAAGCCCATGATCCGGTCGCCGGCGAGCACCCGCTCGCGGATCCACGGCTCGATGCGCTCGACGGTGCCGATGGCGTCGAGGGTGTCCAGGGCCCGGCTCGGGGCGCCGCCGTGCAGCGGTCCGGAGAGGGCGCCGACGGCGCCCGTCAGGCAGGCCGCGACGTCGGCGCCGGTGGAGGCGATGACGCGGGCGGTGAAGGTCGAGGCGTTGAACCCGTGGTCGACGGTGGAGATGAGGTACTGCTCGACCGCGCGGGCCCTGACCGGGTCGGGTTCGCCGCCGGTCAGCATGTAGAGGTAGTTGGCGGCGTAGGGGAGGTCGTCGCGCGGCTCGACCGGCTCCTGCCCCTGACCCAGCCGGTGCAGCGCGGTGAGCAGGGTCGGTACGGCGGCGCAGGCGGCCAGCGCGTCGGCGGCCCGGCGGTCGGGATCGAGGTCGTAGACCGGGCGGAAGCCCGCGGAGGCGCCCAGCAGCGAGAGGGCCGTCCGCAGTCCGGCGAGGGGACCGGAGAGGGCGGTGGCCCGGGCGATTCCCGGCAGGGCGTCCCGGACCGCGGCGGGCAGTCGGCGCAGCGGGGCGATCTCGGCGGCGAAGGCGGCCCGCCCGGCGTCCGACGGGAGCGTGCCGCGGAACATCAGGTGCCAGACGTCCTCGAAGCTCCGGCTGCCGGCGAGCTCGACGGCCGAGTACTGGCGGTAGTGGTAGAAGCCTTCGCGGCCCCGGACGTCCCCGATGTCGGTCTCGGTGACCACGACTCCCGCGAGACCGCGGGGTACTTCGACGGTGGTGTTCATGGATCGACCATCGATGATGGATACAATCATTGTCAATATTGATTGAATCAATCTGTATAGAGTGCCGTGCATGGACGAAGAGCAACGCCTCACCACCCGGCAGGCCGCGGAGCTGCTCGGGGTGAAGCCCGCGACCGTGTACGCGTACGTCAGCCGCGGCCAGCTCACGAGCCGGCGGGACCCGGTGGGGCGCGGCAGCACCTTCGCCGCGCACGAGGTGGAGGCGCTCGCCGTGCGCAGCAGGCGCGAGGCGGCAGCGGTCCCGGCGGGGGACCTCTCCGTACGGACCTCGCTGACCCTCATCGAGGACGACCGGTACTACTACCGGGGCGTCGACGCGGTGGAGCTGGCCACGGCGCACCCCTGCGAAGAGGTCGCCGAGTGGCTCTGGACCGGCGCCCTCCCCCGCGGCGCCCGGTTCACCGCTCCGCCCGACACCCTGGCGGCCGCCCGGCGGGCGGTGGCCGCGCTGCCCGGACACAGCGGGCCGGTCGACCGGCTGCGGGTGGCGACGGCCGCCGCCGCCGTCTCGGACCCGCTGCGCTTCGACCTCGCCCCCGAGGCCGTACTGGGCTCTGCGCGCTGCCTGATCCCGACGCTGGTCGGAGCCCTGCCGGTGCTCGGCCGGGCGCAGTGGGCCGGGGACGGCCGCACCGCCCGGCAGCTGTGGCCGCGGCTGACGGAGCGGGAGCCCGATCCGGACGCGCTGGCCGTGCTCGACCTGGCGCTCGGGCTGCTGATCGACCACGACCTGGCCGCGTCGACCCTGGCCGTACGGGTGGCCGCGTCGGCGCGGGCCCATCCGTACGCGGTGGTGTCGGCCGGACTCGGCGCCCTGGAAGGGCCGCTGCACGGTGCGGCGGGGCGGCTCGCGCACGGAATGCTGGCCGAGGCGCTGGAGCGGGGCGGCGCCGCGTCCGTCGTCGCCGACCACCTGCGGGCGGGACGGCCCGTTCCGGGCCTCGGGCACCGGCTGTACCGGGGCGAGGACCCTCGGGCCGGCGCCCTGTTCGCCCGCCTGGAGGCACTGCCGCAGGCGGGGCCCGCGCTGGCGGCCGCCCGGGAGGTGGTGGCCACGGCCGCGGCCCGCAGGCCCGGGCTGCACGCCAACGTGGACCTGGCGCTCGCCGTGCTGACGCTGTCGTACGGAATGCGTGCGGAGGCCGGGGAGACCGTGTTCGCGGTGGCGCGCACGGCGGGCTGGATCGCCCACGCGCTGGAGGAGTACGAGGAGCGGCCGCTGCGCATGCGGCCCAGCGGCCGGTACCAGGGTCCGCGCCCGCCGCAGCCGATGCCGTGACGGGCACGGGCCCCCCGGCCCGCGCCCGCCGGCCCCGGGGGTCCGCCGGAAGCCCGCGGGACCCCGCGGCTCAGGGCCCCCGCGGTTCCTCCGGCGCCCGGTGCGCCCGGTGCGCCCGGCCGCGCGGGCGGTGGTGCCGGCGGTCCGGCTGCGGCGTCAGGTCCGCAGCCAGACCGCCGTGTCCTGCGGGAGCAGCCCCGTGTCGTCAAGGGCGGAGCTGCCCAGCAGGAGGCTCGTGCCGGCCGGCAGCGGAACCGGTTCCCGGGACAGGTTGACCACGCAGACCAGCCCGTCGGGCCGGGCGAACGCCAGCACCCCGGGCGGCGCGTGCAGCCACTCCAACCCGCCCCCGCCGAAGCCGGCCGCCGCGCGGCGCAGCCCGAGGGCGGTGCGGTAGAGGGTGAGCATGGAGTCCGGGTCGCCGTCCTGCCGGTCGGCCGCGTACGCCGGCCAGTCCGCGGGCTGCGGCAGCCACGGGTCGCTCCAGGGCTCGGCCGTCCAGGGCAGCGGCACCCGGCAGCCGTCCCGCCCGGGGTCGGTGCCGCCGGAGCGGAAGTGCATCGGGTCCTGGATGCGGCCGGTCGGCACGTCGGCTTCGGGGAGCCCCAGTTCCTCGCCCTGGTAGACGTACACGGCGCCGGGCAGGGCCAGCGTCAGCAGGGCCGCGGCGCGCGCCCGCCGGGTGCCGAGCTCCAGGTCCGTGGGGGTGCCGAAGGCCTTGGCCGCGAAGTCGAAGCCGGTGTCGGCGCGGCCGTAGCGGGTGACCGTGCGGGTCACGTCGTGGTTGCAGAGGACCCAGGTGGCCGGGGCCCCGACCGGGGCGTGTTCGGAGAGGGTCTCCGTGATGGAGGTGCGCAGCCGCTCCGCGTCCCACGGGCAGCTGAGGAACGAGAAGTTGAACGCGGTGTGCAGCTCGTCGGGGCGCAGGTAGCGGGCGAACCGCTCGGAGTCCGGCAGCCAGACCTCCCCGACGAAGATCGCACCGTACTCGTCGGCGATCGCCCGCCACGAGCGGTAGACGGGGTGCAGTTCGTCGCGGTCGATGTACGGGTGGATCTCGCCCGGCCAGGGCTCCGGCGAGCGGCCGGCCAGGTCGGGCAGGGCGGGGTCCTTGGCGAGCAGCGCGGCGGAGTCGATCCGTACGCCGGCCACCCCGCGCTCGAACCAGAAGCGCAGCACCTCCTCGTGCTCCCGGCGCACGGCCGGGTGGTCCCAGTTGAGGTCGGGCTGCTGCGGCGTGAAGAGGTGCAGGTACCACTCCCCGTCCGGCACCCGCGTCCAGGTGTCGGCGCCGTTGAACTGCGAGGGCCAGTCCCCGGGCGGCAGTTCGCCGTGCTCGCCGCGGCCGGGTCGGAAGTGGAACAGCTCCCGCTCCGGGCTGCCGGGGCCGGCGGCGAGGGCCGCCCGGAACCAGGCGTGCTGGTCGGACACGTGGTTCGGGACGATGTCGACGAGGGTGCGGATGCCCAGCTCGCGGGCCTCGGCGATGAGCTTCTCCGCCTCGGCCAGGGTGCCGAAGGCGGGGTCGATGGTGCGGTAGTCGGCGACGTCGTAGCCGCCGTCCGCGAGCGGGGAGAGGTACCAGGGGGTGAACCAGAGGGCGTCCACGCCCAGGTCGGCGAGGTACGGGAGGCGGGCCCGGACGCCTGCGAGGTCACCGGTGCCGTCCCCGTCGCCGTCGGCGAAGCTGCGTACGTACACCTGGTAGATGGCGGCCGTGCGCCACCAGTCGGCGGCGGGTCGGGGCAGGGGAAAGTCAGCCACGGAGGGGTCCTTTCGCAGGGGGCGGCCGGGCGCGGCGGCGGAGATGGGCTCGGGGTGGTCAGCCCTTGAGGGAGCCCGCCGTCAGGCCGCTCATGATGTTGCGCTGGAAGATCAGGAAGATGACGAGCGTGGGCGCCGAGGCCATCGCGAGGGCGGCGATGAGGTGGTTCTCGGGGACGCCCGAGGCCAGCGAGTAGATGCCGACGTTGAGCGTCTGCAGGGCCGGGTCCGGAAGGGTCAGCATGGGCCAGAGGAAGTCCTTCCAGACGCCGACGATCGCGAAGATCGACACGACCCCGAGGATGGGCCGCGACATCGGCAGGACGATGGAGCGCAGGATGCGCAGGGCGCTCGCCCCGTCGATGGCGGCGGCGTCGAGGATCTCCTGCGGGATGGAGTCGAAGAACCGCTTCAGCAGGAAGATGCTGAAGGCGTTGGTGACGGACGGCAGCCAGATCACCCAGGGCGTGTTGAGCAGGTTCCGCTCGATGATCGGCATGTCCAGGACCGTGAGGTACTGCGGTACGACGAGGACCGTCGCCGGGATCATCAGGGTCGCGAGCATCATGCCGAGCACGGCCTTGCCGAAGACGGGCCGCAGCCGGGACAGCGAGTAGGCGGCGGCCACGTCGAGGACGAGCTGGAAGGCGAGGGCTCCGAAAGCGTAGTAGAGGGTGTTGAACAGCAGCTTGGCGAGGTCCATCACCTTCCAGGCGGCTTCGTAGTTGGCGGTGTGCAGGGAATCGGGCACCAGGGTCGGCGGGACCCGGGCGAACTCCTCGGTGCTCTTGAGGCCGCCCGCGACCATCCAGTAGAGGGGGCCGAGGAAGACGAGGGTGAAGCCGGCCACGACCAGGACGAGGACGGTCCAGTAGAGGATCCTGCCCCGGGTGCGGCCGAGTTGGGCCGGCGATATCAGCGTGCGCTCTGCCATGTGAAGTACTCCCCCGGCGGGTTCCTGGTCAGTTCTCGTTGTCGCGGCTGAGGCGGACGTACAGGGCGGAGAAGCCCGCGAGCAGGACGAGCAGGCACAGACCCAGGGCCGCGGCGCCGCCGTACTGGTTGAAGCTGAAGGCGTACTGGTAGATGAGGACGACGACGGTGGTGGTCGAGCCTTCCGGGCCGGCGCCGCCGGTCAGCAGGAAGGGCTCGACGAAGACCTGCATCGTCGCGATGATCTGCATCAGCAGCATGAGCGAGAGGATGAGCTTGGTCTGCGGGATCGTGACGTGCCAGATCTTGCGCAGCAGACCGGCCCCGTCGAGCTCGGCGGCCTCGTACAGCTCGCCCGGGACGCCCTGGAGGGCGGCCAGGTAGATCAGGGTCGCACCGCCCATGTTCATCCACGTGGAGGCGATGACGACCGAGAGCATCGCGGTGTCGGTGGACTGGAGCCAGTCCTGCGGCGGGAGGTGCAGGAACTCCAGCGCCCGGTTGAAGAGGCCGTAACCGGGGTCGTAGAAGTACTTGAAGAGCAGGACCGAGGCCACCGGCGGCATCATCACCGGCAGGTAGACGAGCAGCCGCAGGTACCCCTGCGCGTGGCGGAACTCGTTCAGCACGAGGGAGACCACGAAGGGGACCAGGAACCCGAAGAGCAGGGCGAGGCCGGTGAAGAGCAGGGTGTTGCGCCAGGCCTGCCAGACGTTCGGGTCCGCGAAGACGTAGCGGAAGTTGTCCCAGCCGACCCAGCGGGTGGCGCCGCCCTCGGTCTTCTGGAAGGCCAGCAGGAACTCCCGGACCATCGGGTACCAGGAGAAGAAGGAGAAGCAGAGGACGGCGCCGATCAGGAAGCCGTGGGCCGTGAGGTTGCGCTTGAAGGCCCGCAGGAACTCCGCGCGGGAGTCCCGGGGCAGGGTGGGGGCCGACATCGCCGCTCGCTCCTTGGTGGATCGTCGCCGTTCGGGTGGGGGGAAAAGTGGGGCGGGTGGGACCGGGGGGCGGGGAGGCTCACCGCCGGACCCACCCGGGCCGCTACTGGTTCCCCAGCACCTGGTTGACCGCCTTCTCCGCGTCGCCGAGGAGCTGGGCGGGATCGGCGTCCTTGTTGGTGAGGACGCCCGACATCACCTTGTCGAGGACCTTGTAGACCTCCTGCGCCTTCACCGGCTCGGCCTTGCCGGGCACCGGGTTGTCGAGGAAGGGCTTGAAGTTGGCGACCGGCATGGTGGCGCTCGCCGCCTTCAGCCCGTCGTCCTTGGTCTTGCCCGCGCCGGTGAAGAAGGCGGGCTGGGGCAGACCGACCGGCAGGCCGTCGGCCTTGCTCCGGTCGTACTGGAACTGGCCCTTGCCGATCGTGAGGGTCTTGAAGTTCAGCCACGCGACGGCGGCCTTGACCTTGTCCGGCGAGCTGCCCTTCTTGATCATGTACCCGTTGCCGCCGGCCAGGGTGGCCGCGCCGCCGGGGATGGGGCCCATGCCGAAGTTGTCGTACTTGGCACCGAGCTGCTGGACCATGTACGTGATGTCGTCGGGCGCGGCGAGGAACATGCCGAGCTTGTCCGAGGCCATCTGCTTCTGCAGGTCGCCCCACTTGAGCAGCTGGGTCTTGCCCATGCTGTCGTCCTCCCAGCGCATGGCGCGGAGGTTGTCGACGATCTGCCGGCCGGTGGGGTTGTTGAAGGCCGCCTTCCCGTCGGCGCCGACGATGTCGCCGCCGAGGCCGTACATGGTGGCCGTGTAGTGCCAGCCGCCCGTGTTCTCGACGCTGTACTCGCCGAAGCCGGCGACGCCGTTGCCGAGGGCCGCGATCTTCTTGGCGGCCGCCCGGACCTCCTCCCAGGTGCGCGGCGGGTTGTCGGGGTCGAGGCCCGCCCGCTGGAAGAGCCCCCGGTTGACCAGCAGGCCCATCGTGTAGTTGCTGGTGGGGAGGCCGTAGAGCTTGCCGTCGCGCTTGAGGACGTCCATCACGTTCTTGTCGATGTCGCCGAGCGCCGGGACCGATGCGGGGGTGACGTACGCGGAGATGTCCTGCGCCCCGTCGTTGTCCAGCACCTGCTGGAGGTCGGTGAAGTAGGCGTAGAAGACGTCCGGCTGGGACTTGGCCTTGAGCATCGCGGTGAAGCGCGGGGGCTCCAGGCACTGACCGGGAGTGGAGCGGCCTTCGATGGTGACGTTCGGATAGGTCTTGTTGAACTCCGCCACGTCCTCCTTCCACTCCTTGAGCTCGGCCGCCTTGGCCGCGGGCGGCATGCAGTCGATGGAGAGGGTGACCTTGGCCTTCGGGTCGAGCGGGGCGGTGGCGTCGGCCGAACTCCCGTCGGCCTGGGGCTTGTCGTCGCCGCCGCTGCTGCTCGTACCGCAGGCCGCGAGGGCGGTGACGGCGAGCGTGGAGGCGAGGGCGGCCGCGACGTTGCGGCGGACGTTGGTTCTCATCGGTGGACCCCTTCGAGCATCGGGCAGGAGGCGTGGGGGCGAGCGCGGCACACTCAACCACCACCCACAGATGAACGCAATATCTCGCGCAGATTTCGTAAGTCATTGACAGTGGAACGTCGGACACCGGACGCAAAAAGGGCTCCGGAGCGTCCGAGTGGACGTTCCGAAGCCCTGGTCGCTTCGCCTGCGGGCCGTACGGGCCCTGCGCGCCCTACCGGCGCGGCGCCTGCGCCGTGGAGCCGCGGACCACCAGCTCCGGCTCGAAGAGCAGTTCTCCGGGCTGCACGGCGGCCCCCTGGATCTGCGCGGTGAGCAGTTCGACCGCGGCCCGGCCCATGGCCTCGATGGGCTGCCGGACAGTGGTCAGGGGCGGTTCGGTGCAGTTCATGAACGCGGAGTCGTCGTACCCCACCACGGAGACCTCCCGGGGCACGTCCAGCCCCCGGCGGCGCGCGGCCCGCACCGCCCCCAGGGCCAGCGGGTCGCTCGCACAGATGATGCCGGTGACCCCGCGGTCCAGCAGCCGGGAGGCGGCCGCGTGGCCGCCCTCCAGCGAGAACAGGGTCCGCTCGACGTGGGCGGCGGGCAGCTCGGCGCCGGCGGCGGCGACCACCGCCTGGGCGGCGACCAGCTTGCGCAGCGAGGGCATGTGGTCGGGCGGTCCCAGCACCAGGCCGATCCGCTCGTGCCCGAGGGAGGCCAGGTGGCGCCAGGCCTGTTCGACCGCGACCGCGTCGTCGCAGGCCACGCACGGGAACCCGAGGTCGTCGATGGAGGCGTTGATCAGCACCACCGGCACCTTGCGTTCCGAGAGCAGCCGGTAGTGCTCGTGCGGGGCGTCGGCCTGCGCGAAGAGACCTCCGGCGAAGACGACCCCGGACACCTGCTGCTGGAGCAGCAGCTCGACGTAGTCGGCCTCGGACACGCCGCCGGTGGTCTGGGTGCACAGCACCGGCGTCAGGCCCTGCTGGGCCAGGGCGCCGCCGATGACCTCGGCGAAGGCCGGGAAGATGGGGTTCTGCAGCTCGGGCAGGACCAGTCCGACCAGCCGGGCCCGCTCGCCGCGCAGCTGGGTGGGGCGCTCGTAGCCGAGGACGTCGAGGGCCGTGAGCACGGACTGTCGGGTCGCCTCCGAGACGCCCGGCTTGCCGTTGAGCACCCGGCTGACCGTTGCCTCGCTGACTCCCACCTTCTTCGCCACTTGAGCAAGTCGTCGCGTCATGAACGCAAGAGTAGCGCAAGGAATGCAAGTTCCTTGCAGTTCGATTACAACCAGTTTGACGCACGCGAGGGCGGCTCGGAAGGGGTCGGCTGCGGGCTTGCGGACGCCGGCAGAACACGGTCGGCGGGATGGAACCGATGGGGTGGAACCGGTGGGAGCGACGCGGGCGGGACACCCCCGGAAGGGCACCCCGCCCGCGCACGATCACGGCAGCTGGTTGATCCTGAACGTGGACGTCGTGTTCCGCACGTCCACCGCGTTGTCGCTCATCTTCAGGTTGTGGAAGGTGACCTCGCCGACCGCGGGACCCTGCCCCGCCTCGGGCATCTCGTTCGCCCAGAGACCGAAGCCCGACTTCGCGTCGAAGGCGTCACCGCTCTTCTTCGCGCCGGTGATCGTGATGTCCCTCAGGACGGTGTCCTTGATCGGGTTGACGGGCTGTCCTCCCACGTACTGGGTCTGGAACATGATTCCGCTGTACGTCGGGTCGACGATGTCGACGTTGTTGATGCGGATGCCCTGGAAGACCTTGGAGGCCGAGAAGATCCAGATCCCCGGGAAGGTCTGCGCGCCCCAGAAGTGGCCGCCGGACCGGACGATCGAGATGTTCTCGAAGGTCGTCGGATCGGTCCCGAACCCGTTCATCGGATACCCGAAGTCCAGCGAGCTGATGGTGATGCCCGAGTAGACGAGGGTGTCGGCGATGTGGATGTTGCGGAAGGTGTTGTTGAAGCCGCCGTAGACGGCGACGCCCGCCGCGCGCCAGGTCAGGATCGTGGTCAGGTTCTCGTAGACGTTGTTCTTCATGTCCGCGCCGCCCGCGTCGATCGCGGAGAACAGCGCGAAGCTGTCGTCCCCCGTGGCCCGCGCCTCGTTGTTCGTCACGAGGTTGTCCGTGCTGCCGTTGGTCATGTTGATGCCGTCGGCGAACATGTTGCGGATCCGGGAGTTCTTGATGGTGATCCGGTCGGTGTTGGCGCCCCAGTACAGGCACACCATGTGCTCGTTCCAGATGTTGTCGATGGTGATGTCGGAGACGTTGGCGAAGTCGAAGACCTTGCCGGGGCCGTCGATGCGCGACGTGTAGTTGCCGAAGTAGGCGAAGCCCGTGAACGACGAGCCCTTCGCGGTGCCCTCCGCACGCCAGCCGATGTCGGTGTTGTCCTGGGTCGACGGGGCGTGGAAGCGGGTGAACCACGGCCCGGCCCCGACCACCTGCACGGCCTTGCCGTACACCTGGAACTTGCTGGCCGTCTGGTAGTCGCCGGGCGGCAGGTAGACGCCGACGAGCTTGCCGGTGGTGTCCATCCGGACCTTGTCCAGGGCGTTCTGCACGTCCTGGTGGGTCAGGCCGGCGGGTACGGCGTAGGCCGTCGGGTCCGGGTTGGGGATCGCGGCGGCCTGCTCCAGGCTCACGAAGTCGATCGCGTAGACGGAGGTGTTGGACGCGTCCTTCTGGAGGCGGATCCGGCTGCCCTGCGGGACGGTCTCGCCCAGCAGGATGTTGGCCTCGTCGTAGATGTGCCGGGGGGCGCCGGAGCCGGGCGAGTCGCCCGGGGAGGCCTCGGCCCCGTAGAGCCAGGCGTACTTGGAGGTCAGCGGCAGGGTCTTCTTGAGAACGCCGTTGACGTAGACGTTGATCGTGGAGTCGATGCCTCCGCCGCCCGGCGCGTCGGGGATGGAGAACCGCGTGACCAGCGTGTTCGTGGCGGCCCGGGTGGTGAACTCCACGTACTCGCCGGTCGCGTCGAGGCTGACGGCCTTGCGGCCCGAGGCCTCGCCCGCGATGTCGCCGATCGTCCGGTTGGGGCCGACCACCGCGGCTCCGCCGCCGACGACGCCGTCCTCGGCCTCGTACATGTCGAAGGGCATGTTCGCCCCGCGGCCGACGAAGAACGGCTTGGTGGAGGTGTTGTTGCCGCGCTTGACCGGCAGCTCGTTGGCGTCGGCGGCGAGGACCGTCCTGACGGTGTACTTGCCGTTGGCTGCCGGCCAGCTGCCGAGCGCGATCGGGGCGGTGGAGGCGCCGGCGGCGAGGGCGCCGCTGAAGGAGCCCGTCAGGGTGCGCACGGTGGCGCCGCCCGCGTCCAGCAGGGTGAGGGTGATCTCGTGCGTTCCGGCGGCCGCCGCGACGGTGCCCTGGTTGCGGACGGTGACGGCGAAGTTCACCGGCTGGCCCGCGGACGGGGCACTCGGCGACCAGGTCACGGCCGAGGCGACGAGGTCGGAGCTGTCGACGGGGCGGACCACCAGCGGCGCTCCGGTGAAGGTGTTGTTCGTGTCGTTCTGCTCGACGATCGTGTTCGCCTCGTCGACGATCGCGCTCAGCGGGTACGTACCGGCGTCGCGCGGGCCGATGGCGGCGGTGACGGTGGCCGAGGCACCCGCGGCGAGCGCCGGTACGGCGGCGGAACCGGCCTTCGCGCCGCCGAGCTGGAAGGTGACGGCGGTGGCCGCGGCGGGAGCCGGGCCGGCGTTCTTGACGGTCGCGGACAGGGTGACGGGGTCCGACTCGACCGGGGCGGCGGGGGCCGCGCTCAGCGCGGTGACCACCAGGTCGGGGTTGGGCGCCGGGACGCCGATGACCTGGAACTCCGCGATCTGCCCGTTGGAGGAGCCGGTGTTGGAGGTGAACCGCAGCTGGACGTCCGCGACGCGGGCGGTCAGCGGGATGGTGACGGTGTTCCCGGTCGCCGGGTCGAACGCGTAGTCCTTGGCGGCGACGAGGCTGGTGACGGCCTGGGCGCTCTGCTCGCGGCCGAGGACCTGGATGTTCTGGGTGCGGGCGCCCCAGGAGCTGTCCGGGCTGAGCTTGAGGACGACGCGGTCGGTGTCGGCGTTCGCGCCGAGCCTGACCGTGAGGGTGCTGGGGTAGGCGCCGGCCGCGCCCTCCCAGTAGGTGGCCGTGCTGTTGTCGTTGGCGTTCTCCGCGGCAAAGGTGTGGATCACGGAGGAGCCGGTGATCGGCTTGCCGACGGCCAGGTTGGAGCCGCCGCCCCCGGCACCGTTGCGGGTGACGGAGTTGCTGTCGCCGGAGCGGTTGCCGGCGGCGTCCTTGGCGCGCACGACGTAGGTGACGGTCGCACTGGCCGGCTGGGTGTCGGTGAAGGTGGTCACGGCGCCCGCGACGCTCGTGCGCAGTTGGTTGTTGGCGTAGACCTCGTAACCGGTGACGCCGACGTTGTCGGTGGAGGCCTGCCAGGTGAGCTTGACCTGGCCGGCGGCGGGCTCGGTCAGGGCCAGACCGGACGGGGCGGTCGGAGCCTGCGTGTCGCCGGTGTCACCGGTGCGGGTGACGCTGTTGCTGTTCGGCGACTGGTTGCCGGCGGCGTCCTTGGCGCGCACGAAGTAGGTGACGGTCGCACCGGCCGGCTGGGTGTCGGTGAAGGTGGTCACGGCGCCCGCGACGCTCGTCCGCAGCTGGTTGTCGGCGTACACGTCGTAACCGGTGACGCCGACGTTGTCGGTGGAGGCCTGCCAGGTGAGCTTGACCTGGCCGGTGGCGGGCTCGGTCAGAGCCAGACCGGACGGGGCCGAGGGGGCCTGGGTGTCCCCGGTCTGCGGACCGTAGATCTCCAGCTCGGAGAGCTGTCCGCCGGGCTGGACGGAGTTGAGCGAGATCAGCACGCGCAGGTACCGGGTCGTCGCGGCGTCGAAGGTGACGGACACCGCGTTGCCGCCGGCCGGGGCGAAGTCGTAGGCCTTGGAGGCGGTGAGGTCGGTGAAGTCCGAGCCGTTGGCGCTGCCCTGGATCTTCAGGGTCTGGGTGCGGGCGCCCCAGCCCTCGGGGAGCCGCAGGACCACGCGGTCGACGCGGACGGAGGAGCCGAGGTCGGCCTGGATCCACTGGGGCAGTGCGTTGTTGACGCTCTCCCAGTAGCTCGCGGCGTTTCCGTCGTTGGCGTTGGCCGGTACGTAGGCCTGGGTGTTGCTGCTGGCGGTCAGGGTCTTGCCCAGGGCCAGGTTGGCGGAGGAGCCGCCGGCGGCGCGGACCTCCAGTTCGGAGAGCTGCGCGGCCTGCCAGCCCGTGTTGGCGGTGATGTTGATCCGCACGTGGCGGGTCTGGGTGGCGGGGAAGGTGACGGTCACCGTGTTCCCGCTGCCCTGGCCGAAGGTGTAGGAGGCCGGGTTGACCAGGGTGCTGAAGCTGGTGCCGTCGGCGCTGCCCTGGACGGACAGGGTCTGGCTGCGGGTCTCCCAGGCGGCGGGCAGTTTGAGCACCACCTGGTCGATGCGGGTGGTGGCGCCCAGATCGGTCTGCACCCACTGCGGGAGGGCGGCGCCCGCGCTCTCCCAGTAGGTCGACTGGTTGCCGTCGGTGATGTTGGCGGCGGTGTACGCGCCGTTGGTACTGCTCGCGGCCGCGGGTCGGCCCGCGGCGATGCTCGGACCACCGGCGGCTGCGGCGGTCAGGGCGGGCCAGCCCATCATCAACAGGGCCGTGCTGATGACGGCGGCCAGGACCCGCCCTCTCCAATGAAGCCTTCTCATATGTCCTCGTCCCTCGGGCATGAGTTTTCTGAACCAGGTGAGACAGGAATTTGCGTCGTGCGGTGCGAGAGTTGCAGAGCTTTGCTGACTCGTCTACTGCTCTGACCGCACTTTCATGGCTTCATCTCTTGCGCAAGCTGGGCGCAAATCACGCAAGTGATTTGCGTGCACCGTGGAAATTCCGCTTACGCCCCAGCCGACCTACCGTTGCTCCTCATGCGGTTCCACCTCCTGAGCGCTCGGCGCCTCGGGCTGCCCAGGCGGGCGGTCTCCCAGATCCTGCTGACCCAGCTGGCCATCGCCGGCGGGGTCGTCGTGCTGGCCACGGGCCTGTTCCTGGCCCCGCTCGGCGCTCAGCTCGACGACCAGGCCATGCGGCGCGCGCTGGCCATCGCGCAGAGCGCGGCGGCCGACCCGTCGCTGGCCGCCGACCTCCTCGGCTCGGAGGCCTCGGCGGACGGCCCGGTGCAGGCCTCCGCCGAACGGATCCGCCGGGCGACCGGCGCCGAGTACGTGGTCGTGCTCGGCCTGGACGGCATCCGCCGCTCGCACCCCAGCGCCGAGCGCATCGGGCTGCCCGTCTCCACCGACCCCGCCGACGCCCTGGCGGGCCGCGAGGTGATGGAGATCGACGACGGCACGCTGGGCCGCTCCGCCCGCGGCAAGGTGCCGCTCGTCGCCGCGGACGGCGAGATCGTCGGCGCCGTCTCGGTCGGCATCGCCTACGACAGCGTCCGCGACCGGCTGCTCGGAGCCATCCCAGGCCTGCTCGCCTACGCCGGCGGCGCCCTGGCGGCAGGTGCCCTCGCCGCCTACCTGCTGTCCCGCAGGATCCAGCGGCAGACCCAGGACCTGGCCTTCTCCGACATCGCCGGGCTGCTCGCCGAGCGCGAGGCGATGCTGCACTCCATCCGCGAGGGGGTGATCGCCCTCGACCGCCACGGCCGGGTCCGGCTGGTCAACGACGAGGCCGCCCGTCTGCTGGGGCTCGCCCCGGACTCCGCCGCCTCCCTGGCCGGACGCCCGCTGGACGACGTGCTCGGCACGGGCCGTACCGCCGACGTCCTCTCCGGCCGGGTCACCGGCCGGGACCTGCTGACCGTCCAGGGCCCGCGGGTCCTGGTCGCCAACCGGATGCCCACCGAGGACGGCGGCGCCGTCGCCACGCTGCGCGATCGCACCGAGCTGGAACACCTCGGCCGCGAGCTCGACTCCACGCGGGGCCTGATCGACGCCCTGCGCGCTCAGGACCACGAACACGCGAACCGGCTCCACACCCTCCTCGGCCTGCTGGAGCTGGGCCTGCACGAGGAGGCGGTGGAGTTCGTCACCGAGGTCGCCGGCGTGCACCGGACCACCGCCGAACAGGTCACCGAGAAGGTGCACGACCCGCTGCTGGCCGCCCTCCTGGTGGGCAAGGCCACCGTGGCGGCGGAGCGCGGCGTCCCGCTGCGGCTCGCCGCGGCCACGCTCCTCCCCGACCGGCTGGTCGATCCGGGCGGCCTGGTCACCATCGTCGGCAACCTCGTCGACAACGCGCT
Source organism: Streptomyces sp. NPDC048461 (assembly GCF_055587105.1). Taxonomy (NCBI): domain Bacteria; kingdom Bacillati; phylum Actinomycetota; class Actinomycetes; order Kitasatosporales; family Streptomycetaceae; genus Streptomyces; species Streptomyces sp. NPDC048461. Next base: position 68,456 of record NZ_JBVJGW010000018.1, read on the forward strand.
GGACGCCGCCACCGGTTCCGCGGAGCCGCTGGTCGAGGTGGAGCTGCGCGCCGAAGGCCGCTCCGCCGTACTGCGGGTGCGCGACAGCGGGCCCGGTGTCCCCGCCGCGCGCCGCGAGGAGATCTTCACCGAGGGCTGGTCGACCAAGCAGCCCCGGGCCCACCGCGAGCGCGGGCTCGGCCTGGCCCTCGTACGTCGCCTCGCGGAGCGGCAGGGCGGTACCGCCCGGGCCGGCGCGGCGGCGGACGGCGGGGCGGAGTTCTCCGTCGTCCTCCCGGAGGCGCTGCGATGACCGGGACCGCCGGCGGTGTCCTGGACGTACTGGTCGTCGACGACGACGTGCGCGTCGCCCGCATCAACGCCGCGTACGTGGCCAAGGTGCCCGGCTTCCGCGTGGCCGCGCAGGCCCACTCCGCCGCCGAGGCCCTCGCCTTCCTCGCGTCCCACCGGGTGGACCTGATCCTCCTCGACCACTACCTGCCGGACGAGAACGGCCTCGACCTGGTGCGCCGCCTGCGCCAGCGCGGCCAGGGCACCGATGTGATCATGGTGACCGCCGCCCGGGACCTGGCGACCGTACAGGCCGCCATGCGCCTCGGCGCGCTCCAGTACCTGGTCAAGCCCTTCACCTTCGCGGGCCTCCGCAGCCGGCTGGAGGCGTACGGGGCGCTGCGCCGCACCCTGGCGACCGGAGGCGAGGCCGAGCAGGACGAGGTGGACCGGATCTTCGGCGCCCTGGCCGCCGCCGGGGCCCCCAACGAACTGCCCAAGGGCCACTCCCCCACCACCGCGGACCTGGTCCGCCGGGTGCTCCGTTCCGCCGGCGGACCGCTGTCCACCCAGCAGATCGCCGACCGCGCGGGCATCAGCCGCCAGACCGCCCAGCGGTACCTGAAGCTCCTCGACCGCGCCGGCCGGGTCACCCTGGCCCTGCGCTACGGCGAGACGGGCCGCCCCGAGCACCGCTACACCTGGCTCCCCTCGGAGGGCGCCTGAGCCCCCGCCTCCGCCGGCACCGGCGGCCCGGGGCGGAGCGCCCGGCGCCGGCCTCCCGGCTCAGACCGCCCCGGCTCCCGTGAGGGAACGGACCTCGGTCTCCGCGTGCCGCTTCTCGTCGGGCTCCTCGCCCGACGTGACCGTGCCCAGCCAGCCCGCCAGGAAGCCCAGCGGGATCGAGACGATCCCGGGGTTCTGGAGCGGGAAGAGCTGGAAGTCCGCCCCCGGGAAGAGCGACTCCGGGCTGCCGGACACCACCGGCGAGACCAGGACCAGCAGTACGGCCGGAACCAGCCCGCCGTACACCGACCAGACGGCCCCCCGCGTGGTGAACCCCCGCCAGAAGAGCGAGTACAGCAGCACCGGCAGGTTGGCCGACGCGGCCACCGCGAAGGCCAGCCCCACCAGGAAGGCCACGTTCAGGTCCTGGGCGAGCAGTCCGAGGGCGATCGCCACCGCCCCGATCCCGACGGCGGCGCCACGGGCCACGGACACCTCGCTGCGCTGCCGGGCGTGCCGGCGCTTCAGCGAGGCGTACAGGTCGTGCGCGACGGACGCCGACGAGGCCAGGGTGATCCCGGCGACCACGGCGAGGATGGTCGCGAAGGCGATGGCCGCCACGAACGCGAAGAGCACCGCGCCCCCGGTGGAACCGGCGCCCCCGCCGAGGAAGGCGGCCAGCAGCGGCACCGCCGTGTTCCCGGAGGCGTTGGAGGCCCGCACCGCGTCGGGTCCCACCAGCGCGGCGGCCCCGAAGCCGAGCACGATGGTCATCAGGTAGAAGCCGCCGATGAGCCCGATCGCCCAGACCACCGACCGGCGGGCCGCCCGCGCGGTGGGCACGGTGTAGAACCGCGACAGGATGTGCGGCAGCCCGGCGGTCCCGAGGACCAGCGCGAGGCCGAGGCTCATGAAGTCGATGCGGGCGGTCCAGTCGCCGCCGTACTTCAGGCCCGGGCCGAGGAAGCGCGCCCCGTGGCCGCTGCGGTCGGCGGCGCTGGTGAGCAGCTGGTCGAAGTTCCCGTGGAAGCGGAGCATGACGAGCACGGTCAGGGTGATCGCCCCGCCCATCAGCAGCACGGCCTTGACGATCTGGATCCAGGTGGTGGCCCGCATCCCGCCGAAGGACACGTAGACCACCATCAGCGCGCCGACGCCGATCACGGTCAGCGTGCGGGCCGCGGCGCTGGAGTTTCCGAGCAGCAGGCCGACCAGGCTGCCCGCGCCGACCATCTGCGCGACGAGGTAGAGCACCGAGACGACGACCGAGGAGGTGCCGGCCGCGATCCGCACCGGCCGCTCGCTCATCCGGGCGGCGACCACGTCGGCGAGGGTGAAGCGGCCGCAGTTGCGGACCAGCTCGGCGACCAGGAACAGCACGACCAGCCAGGCGACGAGGAAGCCCACCGAGTACAGCAGGCCGTCGTAGCCGAAGAGGGCGATCAGTCCGGAGATGCCCAGGAAGGAGGCGGCGGACATGTAGTCGCCCGCGATGGCGAAACCGTTTTCCATGGGCGAGAAGAGCCGCCCGCCCGCGTAGAACTCCTCCGCCGAACCGTGCCGGTTGCGGCTGACCCAGGTGGTGATGCCCAGGGTGACGGCGATGAAGAGGCTGAAGAGGATCAGCGCGAGTGTCTGGTGTTCGGTGGTCACCGGCCGCTTCCCCTCGCCCGGCTGCGCTCCTGGCCGCGTTCCTGCTCGAAGACCGTCCAGCGCAGGTCGAGGGCGGCCCGGTCCCGGCGCAGCCGCGCGTGCCGGGCGTACGCCCAGGTCAGCAGGAAGGTGCTGAGGAACTGCCCGAGCCCCGCCAGCATGGCCACGTTGACCGCGCCCGCCACGGGCCGGGCCATGAAGCCGGGCGCCGCGGTGGCGGCGACCACGTAGGCCACGTACCAGAGGAAGAAGCCGGCGGTCGCGGGGACGACGAACCTGCGGTAGCGGCTGCGGACCTCCTGGAAGGCCGCGCTCCGCTGCACTTCGAGGTAGATGTCGGATGCGCCGGGTGCGGGCCGGCCTCCGGGGGCCGGGCTCGGCGGGGACGTTTCCTCACCCTCGCCCCAGCCGACGGCCAGCGCGTCGTACCAGGGGTCGTCCAGCCGGATCGTTCCGGCATCGCGACCTGCGTGCTTGTCCACCGAACTCTCCTTGTCCGCCGCCGCATTGGCCGCGTGCCCCAAGGATGTGTCGAGTGGCCGCCTTCCGTACTGGTGTCCCGGCGCTCTTCACTCCATCAGGTGATGGGGTGGAGAGCGCCGGTGGACCGTCGCTCGGAGCGCGCCGGTCGCCCGCGCCGGGTCAGGCGTCGATGCGCGAGCGGTCCAGCGTCGCAGCGGAGCTGGTGATGAACTCCTTGCGGGGGGCGACCTCGTTGCCCATGAGCAGGTCGAAGACCTGCTCGGCCCCGTCCAGGTCGCCGATGTTGATCCGGCGCAGGGTACGGAAACGGGGGTCCATGGTGGTCTCCGCCAGCTGGTCCGCGTCCATCTCGCCGAGGCCCTTGTACCGCTGGATCGAGTCCTTGTAGCGGATGTTCTTGCGCTGGTACTCCAGCAGGGTCTGGCGCAGCTCGTTGTCCGAGTAGGTGTAGACGTACTTGTCCTGGCCCTTCTTGGGCTGGACCAGCTCGATCCGGTGCAGCGGCGGCACGGCCGCGAAGACCCGGCCCGCCTGGACCATCGGCCGCATGTACCGCTGGAAGAGCGTGAGCAGCAGGCAGCGGATGTGCGCGCCGTCGACGTCGGCGTCGACGAGGAGGACGATCTTGCCGTAGCGGGCGGCGTCGATGTCGAAGGTCCGGCCCGAGCCGGCTCCTATGACCTGGATGATCGCGCCGCACTCGGTGTTCTTGAGCATGTCCGAGACGGAGGACTTCTGGACGTTGAGGATCTTGCCGCGGATGGGCAGGAGGGCCTGGAACTCGGAGTTGCGTGCGAGCTTGGCGGTGCCCAGGGCGGAGTCGCCCTCCACGATGAAGAGCTCGCTGCGGTCGACGTCGTCGCTGCGGCAGTCGGCCAGCTTGGCGGGCAGCGAGGAGGACTCCAGGGCGGTCTTGCGGCGCTGGGCCTCCTTGTGCTGGCGGGCCGCGATCCGGGTCCGGGCCGCCGCGACGATCTTCTCCATCACGGAGCGTGCCTGCTGCTTGTCGTCGCGCTTGGTGGAGGTCAGGAACGCCTTGAGCTCCTTGGCCACCACCGCGGCGACGATCCGGGCGGCCGCGGAGGTGCCGAGCACCTCCTTGGTCTGGCCCTCGAACTGCGGCTCGGCGAGGCGGACGGTGACGACGGCCGTCATGCCCTCCATCGCGTCGTCCTTGACCACGTCGTCCTCGGCCACGCGCAGCAGCTTCGCCGAGCGCAGCACCTCGTTCACGGTCTTGGCGATCGAGCGCTCGAAGCCGGAGATGTGGGTGCCGCCCTTGGGGGTGGCGATGATGTTCACGAAGGACTTGACGTTGGTCTCGTAGCCCGTGCCCCAGCGCAGGGCGATGTCCACGCCGAGCTCGCGGGTGACCTCGGTGGGCGTCATGTGGCCGCGGTCGTCCAGGACCGGCACGGTCTCCTTGAAGGTGCCGCTGCCGGTCAGGCGCAGCACGTCGCAGACGGCCTTGTCCTGGGCGAGGTACTCGCAGAACTCGCTGATCCCCCCGTCGAAGCGGAAGGTCTCCTCGGTCTTCCCGGAGCCTTCGAGGCCGCGCTCGTCGCGCACGACCAGGGTCAGGCCGGGGACGAGGAAGGCGGTCTGGCGGGCGCGCTGGTAGAGGGTGTCCAGGTTGAGCCGGGCGTCCTTGAGGAAGATCTGCCGGTCCGCCCAGTAGCGGACCCGGGTGCCGGTGCGGCCCTTGGGGACCCGCTTGGCCTTGCGCAGGCCGTTGGCGGGGTCGAAGGGGCTGTCGGGGCCCTGTTCGGTGAACATCCCGGGGACGCCGCGGCGGAAGCTGATGGCGTGCGTCGCGCTGTTGCGGTCGACCTCGACGTCCAGGCGGGCGGAGAGGGCGTTGACCACGGAGGCGCCGACGCCGTGCAGGCCGCCGGAGGCCGCGTACGAGCCGCCCCCGAACTTGCCGCCGGCGTGCAGCTTGGTCATGACGACCTCGACGCCGGACAGGCCGGTCTTGGGCTCGACGTCCACGGGGATGCCGCGGCCGTTGTCCCGGACCTCCACGGAGGCGTCCTCGTGGAGGATGACCTCGATGTGGTCGCAGTAGCCGCCCAGGGCCTCGTCGACCGAGTTGTCGATGATCTCCCACAGGCAGTGCATGAGGCCCCGGCTGTCGGTGGACCCGATGTACATGCCGGGGCGCTTGCGGACGGCCTCCAGCCCCTCGAGGACGAGCAGGTGCCGCGCGGTGTAGTTGGAACCGTCCCGGTCTGCTCCGGACAGCAGCGCGCTGGAAGGCACGGACGTGTCGGCGGTCACGCAGTTCGCTCCTCGCTGAATTTCTTTTCTGGCCCGGTCGGGCGCAGGGGTGGCTTGGTTGCCGGTCGAAGGGTACCGAGGCCTGGTAGAGCCGATGTAACGCCACCCTCGCGCGCCGCTCAGCCTAGTGCAGACCCGCACGGTTGTTCGATCCCCCGTGGGGGTGAAGCAAACATCACGTTCCCTTCCAGGCATGAACCATTTAGTGTTCGGGCACGTCCTCATGAACAACCTGGCACTCACGCCGGGGAGGATGGAACTGCAAGAAGCCAACGACTGACAACGCGAAACCGTAAAGCAACGCAATACGGCTCCTTCGCCGCCAACCGGCAACAGCCGGCCAGCTTCGGAAGGAAGTTTCGAGGAAAAGCCGCGAGCGGGAACGTTTTCGGCCTGGTTGGATGTTGACCCTGGTACGACAGCTCGTCGAGCTAGAGAAGAGGCGACGTGACTACTGTTCTGACACCCGCGACCCCGCTGACGGCCGCTGACCGATGCGACCGTTGCGGCGCCCAGGCATATCTGCGCGTCGTCCTGCTGAGCGGCGGTGAACTGCTCTTCTGCGCCCACCACGGACGCAAGTTCGAGCCGGAACTCAAGAAGATCGCCGCGGAAATACAGGATGAGACCGAGCGGCTCACGTCCGCTCCGGCAGCGACTGCCGCCGAACCCGAGGACCGCTGACACAAGGCCTGCACCTCGCATCCGACGAGCCAGGACCGGCCAGGCCGGTCGACGGGCGCTCCCCCTGTGACCCAGGGGCGGCGCCCGTCCTCATGTCCGGACGCGGACCGTGCCCGGCCCCGCCCCCACGGCGCCCCCGTACGGTCTCGGTACCTCCCCTCGTGGGAGGTATGACGGCGGCCGCCCCCTCGAGGGCGGCCGCCGTCATACGTCCGGCTACTCGCCCTCGCGAGCGGCCTGCCCCCGTACGGCCCCTGCAGCCCCCGCGGAGCCCCCGCGGACGGCTTGCGCGTCCTCCGGGGCACCGGACCGCTCCGAGCCGCTCTCCGGGCCCGTCACGAAGTCGGTCAGCGGTGCGATGCGCGTGTACACCCCCGGGCTGTCCGCCCGCCCGCAACCGCGTCCCCACGACACCAGCCCGATGAGCCGCCCCCCGGCCACCAGCGGCCCGCCGCTGTCGCCCTGGCAGGCGTCCTTGCCGCCCTTCCCGTCCCCCGCGCACACCATGGACTCGGCCCGGTACTGCCCGTCGGCGTCCCCCGGGTAGGCACGCGCGCAGACCTCGTCCGCCAGTACGGTCACCCGCGCCGCCCGGAGCCCGTACGCGTAGTCACCGAAGCCGCTGGTGTCGCCCCAGCCGTAGACGGTCGCCTCGGTCCCGGGCTCGTACGCGGGGTGCCCCGCACCGGCCATCGGCAGCACGTGGTGGGCCGGCACCGCCTCGGCCAGCTCCAGCACGGCGAGGTCTCCGGCGTTGCTGGCGGGATCGTAGGCGGGGTTCACCCGGGCGCCGCGCACCGCGATCTCCCGGCCGTCGGCCGCCCGGAGCTCGGTGCGCCCGGCGACGACCCGCAGGTCGGCGACGGACTCGACGGGACCGCCCAGCACCTCGCGGCCCAGGCAGTGGGCCGCGGTCAGCACCTTGGCCGGGGCCACGATGACTCCCCCGCAGAACTGCCCGCCCCGCGTACCCCCGAACCGGTCACGGCTGGCGAGGGCGACGACCCAGGGGCTGTCCGCGACCTTGACCGGCTTACCGCCGATCACCACGCTGTCCGCGGCCGCCTGCGGCGCCTGGGCCAGCGGCGCCGCGGCCGCGCCCGCCGCCAGGGTCAGCGCGCCCGCCAGAGCGCGGGCAAAGGGACGACGCATGAGGCCTCCTGACTCCGAGTGTGCATGACTCCACCCAGAGTGGGATGCCCGGTGGCCGTGCGCACCCGCGCGACCACCGGCGACCGCCCCGGCCGGTCAGTCCAGGTAGTCGCGCAGCACCTGGGAACGGGAGGGGTGGCGCAGCTTCGACATCGTCTTGGACTCGATCTGGCGGATCCGCTCGCGCGTGACCCCGTAGACCTTGCCGATCTCGTCGAGGGTCTTGGGCTGGCCGTCGGTGAGGCCGAAGCGCATGGAGACCACGCCGGCCTCGCGCTCGCTGAGGGTGTCGAGCACGGAGTGCAGCTGCTCCTGCAGGAGCGTGAAGCTGACGGCGTCGGCCGGGACGACCGCCTCGGAGTCCTCGATCAGGTCACCGAACTCGCTGTCGCCGTCCTCGCCGAGCGGGGTGTGCAGGGAGATGGGCTCGCGGCCGTACTTCTGGACCTCGATGACCTTCTCGGGGGTCATGTCGAGTTCCTTGGCCAGCTCCTCCGGGGTGGGCTCGCGGCCCAGGTCCTGGAGCATCTGGCGCTGCACGCGGGCGAGCTTGTTGATGACCTCGACCATGTGCACCGGGATGCGGATCGTGCGGGCCTGGTCGGCCATGGCCCGGGTGATCGCCTGCCGGATCCACCACGTGGCGTACGTGGAGAACTTGTAGCCCTTGGTGTAGTCGAACTTCTCCACGGCGCGGATCAAGCCCAGGTTGCCCTCCTGGATCAGGTCCAGGAAGAGCATGCCGCGGCCGGTGTAGCGCTTGGCGAGGGAGACCACGAGGCGGAGGTTGGCCTCCAGCAGGTGGTTCTTCGCGCGGCGGCCGTCCTCGGCGATGATCTCCAGCTCGCGCTTGAGCTTGGGCGCCAGCTTGTCGGAGTTCGCCAGCTTGTCCTCGGCGAACAGGCCCGCCTCGATGCGCTTGGCCAGCTCGACCTCCTGCTCGGCGTTGAGGAGCGGCACCTTGCCGATCTGCTTGAGGTAGTCCTTGACCGGGTCGGCCGTCGCGCCGGCGACCACGACCTGCTGGGCGGGGGCGTCGTCCTCGTCGTCGGAGATGACGAAGCCCTTGTTCTCCCCGCCCTCCTCCTCTTCCTCGGACTCGCCCTTGGCGGCCTCGGGCCCGTCTTCCGCGGCCCCGTCCCCGCCGTCGTCGGAGTCCTTCTTGGAGGCGGTCTTCTTCGCCGCGGTCTTCTTGGCAGCGGTCTTCCGGGCGGGCGCGGCCTTCTTGGCGGCGGTCTTCTTCGCCGCCGCCTTCTTCGCCGCGGGCTCGGCTCCGGTCCCGGTCTCCTCCGCCACGGCGTCCGCGGTGTCCGGGTCCGTCGTTCCGGTCGCGGGTGCCCCGGTCGTCGCGGTGGCCGTGGGCTGTGCAGCCGTCGTCTTCGCGGCGACGGTCCTGGTCGCCGTGCGCTTGGCCGGGGTCTTCGCTGCGACGCTCTTGCGGGTGGCGCGCTTGGGCGACTCCGCGGCACTGACCATCAGCGTCACACCCTCTTCCTCGAGGATCTGGTTGAGGCTGCGCAGAACATTCTTCCACTGGGTCGCAGGAATCTGGTCAGCCTCGAAGGCCCGACGCACGTCATCGCCGGCGATCTGCCCCTCGGCCTTGCCCCGCTCGATGAGCGCCATCACGGACTCGGAATCGGCGATCTCCGACGGGAGCGTACGGGATGTGCTGGCCGACACGAACAACCTCTCGGAACGATGGAAACGGCTTCCGACCCCGGGCCTGGTGGTGCTGGACCGGAGCCGACGACCACCGACTGGGGATGGGCCGGCGGCGCGGGCAGGGGCCGGGGAGCTGCGCAGCACCCCCAAGGGCTGCTGCATTCCCTCCGTCGGCCATCACCTCTTAGGTCATCGCGAGACCTCGCGGAGCGTTACGCCCAATCTTCGTGGCCCGAGTCACACCCCGTATGCGCGTACGGAGGTCATACGGTCGTACCCGCCGGTTCCGGCACGGCCACGACCCGGTCACCGCAAGGCCGCGGGCGTACGCGCCCGGCGTGGCCGACGGGGGCCGGCGGGCGCCGCGGGGGTCGGGCTCGGCCGCGGCGGCGTAGGCCGAACGGGGCCGGACGCCCGTGTCGCCGGACCCGACCGGGCCCGGCGACAAGTCGTGCGCCCCCGCGCCCCCGCGCGTGAGCCCGTCAGTGCTCGCGCGGGGCGGGCACCACGCGCTCGACCTCCGGATGCACCGTCAGGAGCTGGCGCATGGCGTTCTCGGCACCGACCGCGTCACCGGCGGCAATGGCGTCGACCATCCGCGCGTGGTGCGCCACGCAGGTCTCGCTCGGGCGGTCGCAGGCGGTGATGGGGCTGCCGGAGACCTGGAGGGCGGAGGAGACGATGCCGGAGAGGTGCTCCAGCATGCGGTTCGCGGCGACCTGGATGAGGAGCGCGTGGAACTCGTTGTCCGCGCGCGCGAAGGTGATCGAGTCGCCCTGGCCGAGGGCGTGGCCCATGATCTCGACCATGTCGGCGAGCCGCTGCTGGATGTCCGGGCGGCCGTGGCCGGCCGCCAGGCGGGCGGCGAGCGGCTCGATGGTCCAGCGGAGCTCGCCCAGCTCGCGGCGCTGCTCGTCGCGCTGGGGACCGAAGGCGCGCCACTCGATGATGTCGGGGTCGAGCAGGTTCCAGTCGGCGACCGGGCGGACCCGGGTGCCGACGTTGGGGCGGGCGCTGACGAGGCCCTTGGCCTCCAGGACCCGCAGCGATTCGCGGACGACCGTGCGGGAGACCTCGAAACGCTGGCCGATCTCCTCCGGAACCAGCGGGCGGTCCGCGCCGAGGTCGCCGGAAACGATCATCTGGCCGAGTTGCTGGACGAGTTGGCCGTGCAGTCCGCGGCCGCGGCTGCCTGCCGCGCGGCGGCCCACGCGGCTCAACTCGACGTCGGCGCCGTCCCAGTGGGGCGCTGCGACGCGGTCGGACCCGGGGGTTTCCGCGTAGGGGTAGCGGTCGAGATCGCCCGGGCCGGCGAGACCGGAGTCGGCATGGCGGGCGGCGGTCATCATGGTGTGCGCAAGGGTACTCACGAATCCTTTGTCGGCCGTGCCTCCATCGCCCTTGAGGTCTTTGGTGAAAAGCACACGAAAGGGTGATCGGTGCCACCTACGCAATTGACGACTTATCGTAAAGAACCGGGCCTTTTATGGAGAGTTGCGATCCGCTGCACGCCGGAGGGGTCGCACCGGGCCGGCCGGCGCCCCGTCCGGCCCGGAAACGATCACCAGCGGACCCGGCTGCGCAACCCCGTGAACCCGTAGGCGCACAGCAGGACGGTCAACGACAACACCAGTGCGGTCCCCACGGGTTGGGCCATCACACGCAGGGCGCCGAGGAGCACCCGGTCCACCTCCGGGGGCCACTGCCCCCAGGTCAGACCGCGCAGCCGGGCCGCGAGTCCGGTCGCCGGGTACGCGGAGGGCCCCTCCAGCACCTTGCGCACCAACGGAACCACCATCACCGGTACGGCGAGGACCGCGGCCAGCCCCGCGGTGGCGGACCGGAAGACCCCGGAGGCCAGGACGCCGGCCCAGGCGCATCCGATGAGCAGTCCGGCCCAACTCACGCCCGGGGAAAACCATTCCGCGGGGGTGCGCAGCGGGCCGCTGTCGAACACGAGGGCCAGCGCGACGGCGTCGGCCGTGACGGCCGCGGCGCCGAGGAGCAGGGCCAGCGCCGCGCAGACCCCGAGCTTGGTGATGAGCAGGCCCATCCTCCGGGGCACGGTGCCGCGGTCGGCGGCGAGCGCGGGATAGCGGTACTCCTCGCCGAAGGCCAGGGCGCCGAGCAGTCCCGCCCCGATCGCGGCGGGCGGCAGCGGCAGCAGTTCCGGCCAGGCGGCGAGCAGCCGGTTCTGCGGGGTGTGGCCGGCCCGCGCCAGCGCGAGGGCGGTGAGGACGGAGGCGACGACGACGAGGGCGGCGGTGAGGACGGGCGTGGCCGTGCCGAAGACCCGCAGCAGCTCGTAGCGGAGCGGCCGCAGCGGGCCGCCGACGCGGCGCACCGCCGAGTCCGGCCGCCGGGCGCGGGAGGCCCGGGCCCCGCTCCCGGCTCGGTCGGGTCCGGACGGGGCCGCCGACGCGGTGCCGGTGCCCGCGCCGGCGCCGGCGCGGGCGTGCGGGAGCGGGGAGGCGGGCGCGCCGGCGTCGCCGGTCTCGTCGGCGAGCTGGTGCACCAGTACGCCGTGCCGGAACGCCGCCTCGCCCACCTCGGCGCAGTTGCTCCCGTACACCGACAGCCGGCTGCCGCTCTCCTCGACGACCTCGACCGCGCGCCGGGCGGCCCGGGCCTCGCGGCCCAGTACGTCCGCCAGCCGGGCGGCGTGCGGGGTCCGGACGGCCACCCGGGGCCGCAGCCGCGTCCGGGCGAAGTCGGCGGCGTCCTGGTCGGCGACGAGGCGGCCGGCTTCGATGCTGACCACGCGGTCGGCGCTGCGGGCGGCCTCCTTGGCGTCGTCGGTGGTGAAGAGCACCGCTCCGCCGAGGGAGGCGTGCCCGCGCAACAGGGCGTGGAGCCAGCCGCGTTCACGGGGGGAGAGTCCGGCGGCGGGTTCGTCCAGGAGCAGGGTGCACGGGTCCGCGAGCAGCGCCGAGGCGAGCGCGACGCGGCGCTCCATGCCGAGGGAGAGGGTTCCGAGCCGCTGGTCCCGCAGCCCGGCGATGCCGACGACCTCCAGCATGGTGTCGGCCCGTGAGGCCGGCACCCCGGCGGCGGCGCACAGCATCCGCAGCTGGTTGCGGACGGTCCTCGACGGGTTCCCGGGGACATCGCCCAGCAGTACGCCGACCTCGCGGCCGGGGTGCGCGATCCGGTGCAGCGGACGGCCGCGGAAGTAGGTGACCCCGCGGCCCGGTTCGAGTTCGAGCATGAGCCGCAGCGCGGTGGTCTTGCCCGAGCCCGGCTCGCCGAGCAGGGCGGTCACGCTGCCGGGGCGGGCCTCGAAGGTGAGGTCGTCCACGACGGGCGGGACGGTGGGACGGGGCGGTGTGCTGGTCAGTCCGATGGCCTGGAGCATCGCTTCTCTCGCGGGGGGTGAGACCGCTCTGCGGCAACGTGGGTACCGCAAGCAAGATAACGCGATATGTCCGATTTTCAGCGCAACCGGTCCGATGGACCGCCGACAGTGCCGCCGGGGCCGGTCGCGGAGCGTCAGACTTCCGGGCGCAGCATCGGCGGATTGAGCAGGGTGGCCCCGCCCGCCCTGAACAGCTGCGCGGGGCGCCCGCCCTGACGGGTCGTGGTGCCTCCGGCGGGCACCAGGAAGCCGGGGGTCCCGGTGACCTTGCGGTGGAAGTTCCGCGGATCGAGGGCGACGCCCCAGACCGCCTCGTAGACCCGGCGCAGCTCGCCCACGGTGAACTCGGGCGGGCAGAAGGCGGTGGCCAGGGAGGAGTACTCGATCTTCGAGCGGGCCCGCTCGACTCCGTCGCCGAGGATCCCCGCGTGGTCGAAGGCGAGGCCCGCGGCCTCGTCGTCCGCGGCCAGGAGCTCGTCGACGGGGGCCCAGCGCGCGCCGTTGGCGTCCCCTCCGGCCCGGGGGGCCGGCAGGTCCGGAGCCAGCACCAGGTGCGCCACGCTGACGACGCGCATCCGCGGATCACGCTTCGGATCGCCGTAGGTCGCCAGCTGTTCGAGGTGCGCGCCGTTGTCCACGCCCGGAGCCGCGGGGTCGTGCGCGCACAGCCCGGTCTCCTCGGCAAGTTCGCGGGCCGCGGCGCCCGCCAGGTCCTCGTCTCCCCGCACGAAGCCTCCGGGCAGCGCCCAGCGTCCTTGGAACGGCTGCTCACCCCGCCGGACGACCAGCGCGCAGAGCGCGTGGCGCCGCACGGTGAGCACGACCAGGTCGACGGTGACGGCAAAGGGCGGAAAGGCCGACGGGTCGTAGGGCGACATGCCGCGATCATAGTCGTCTGCCTGACGATAAACAGCGTTTTGGTGACCTTGAGGGCCGCGGTCCGGAGCACACCCGTCGCCCGGCGGCGGAGCCGGGCCTCCCGGAGCTCATCGATGCCGGGCCCGGCGCCGCGGCCCCCGGGCCGTCCGGCCGGTTCGGCCCGGCCGACGGGGCCCGACCGGGACCCACGGCCCGGGCCGTACCGTCCGCCCCGAAGCCGGGACCGGCGGGGGCCCGCGTGCCCCGGCGAAAGGCGGAGCAGGGCCCGCGGACCGGAGGCGTTGGGGCGGTCCCTCCGCCGCGGCGGGGCACGGAGCCGGACGGCGCGTACCACGCACGCTGCCGGAACGCTGGTTCGTCAGCCCAGTTGGAGCACATCGGCCGCCTCCTCCACCATGCCGAGTCCGAGGCGGCTGACCCGGACGGTGAAGGGTTCGCCCGCGACGCGCAGGCCGGAGAGCCGCAGGGCCCCGAGGGGCGCTCCGGACATCGGGGCGAGGGCGACCGTGGCCCCGGGAGCGTCGGGGCGGATGCCGATCAGCGCGATGAGTACGTGGATCCCGGCGGCGGCGGCCACCGCTGCCGGGCGGCAGGCCGCCGGATGCGGGAGCGGGGCGCTGTCCCGCGTTCTCTGCTCGGCCGCGAACATCTCCGGCAGCCGGTAGCCGAAGCTCTCCGCCGCGTCGAGCAGTCCCCGGAGCAGCCCTGCGGCCTCCTTCTCGAAGCCGGCCTGGGCCAGCCCCGCCACGGCGACGGCGCTCTCGTGGGCCCGTACGGCGCCCGAGCGGTGGCCGAACGGATTATGACCCGGCTCCCTGGCCGCCATGCTGCGCAGCCCCCAGCCGCAGTCCATGCCGGGGGCGCCGAGCAACCGGGCGAGCTGCTCGGTGCGGGTCCGGTCCAGGAGGCCGGGGGCGAGCCGCCCCCCGGCGAGCAGTCCGGTGTCGAGCAGGTGGGCGGCGGCCCCGGTCAGCCGGTGCAGCGGCCGGCCGTCGGGGTGGAGGGCCGCCGCGGGGCGGCCGCCGTCCGGGCCGTCGATCCAGAACCGGCGGCGGAACACCTCCCGCAGCGCGGCCGCCCACTCCTGCCACTCGGCGGCTCCGGGTCGTCCGCACCCGGCGAGGAGGTCCGCGCCGAGCAGGGCGGCCCGGTGGGCGTGGGCCTGGGTCTCGCAGCGCCGCGGCCCCGGATCGGGGTCGGCCAGGAAGCCGTCCTCCCCGAGTGCCCGGCGCAGCCAGTCGAGGCACCGCTCCGCCGCGGGGAGCAGTCGGGCCACCTCTTCCTCCGGCATCCCCCACAGCCGGGCTTCGGCGAGCACCGCGGGGAAGGCCAGAGTCGCCTCCGTACCGGTGCAGCCTGGCGGGAGTTGGGGGCCCGCCCCGCGCAACGGCCCCGGGATCTTCCCGGCGTCGGGCCCGGTACCGCCTTCCTGGGCGCGGGCGAGGATGCGCAGGGTGGCCGCTGCGAGACCGGTGCCGAGCGGCAGCGCCATCCTCGCGGCCCACAGCGATTCGGCGGGGGCCAGCCCCAGCCTCCACGGAACCCCCGCGGCCGCGAACGCATCGCCCGGCGCCCCGGAGTCCCTCAGGAGGAGCGCGCCGAGGTCCTCGACACTGGCGCGGAACCACGCCTCGGCCCTGGGGTCGTCCCCCTCGGCCAGCGCATCGGCCAGCGGGTTGGCCACCCTCCCGGCGCCGGCCCTCGCCGCGCGGTCCTGCGTGGTCCGCAGCTCGATGGTGCGGGACTCCCCCGGGCCCAGTTCGAGCTGCCAGCGCAGCAGTCCGGTCGAGGCGAGCGCGTCGTCCGGGGCGGGTTCGGCGGCGGTGACGGCCTGGGTCCCTCCGGTGCTCCAGCGCAGGCCCGCGGCGTGCACCGCGGCGGGGAGCTCGGGCCCCGCCCGGCCCGCGGCCACCGCGGCCAGTTCGGCCAGGTCGGTACCGAGCAGCAGCTCCACGGGGATCCGTACCGGGCGGGCGCCGTAGCTGCGCAGGGTGATCCGCTCGGTGCCGTCCGCGTGGCGCACCCGCTCCACACCGATGTCCGGATCGGGGCCGGGGTCGGCTCCCGTGCGCACCGTCGCGGTGAAGGAGGCCCGGTCGGCCCCGAGGCTGCGGCCCTGCACGGCGACGGGGTCCCGGCCACCGATCCGCAGGACGCAGCGGGAGAGCAGGCGGCGCCCGGAGCGGTAGATCCCCTCGATCCCCCGCCCGGTCAGCTGGCCGTGTTCGGGCGAGATGACCAGGCAGGGCGCGGCGACGCAGATGACGGCGCCGTGCACGGGCGGCAGCTCGGACCTGCGGGCGGCGGGCACGCCGGGCGGGCGGGGAGGTGCGGGGTGGGACATGTGTCGCCTTGTCTGCGCTCCGGTCGGTTCAGCTGGGCGGCGGCGTGGCCGGGCCCCCACCGCCCCCCAGCTGAACGCCCTCACCCCCGCGCGGGTCACGGGCCCGGGCGAGGGCCGCGCGTGCCGGGGCCGGTAGCGGCGCAGCAGGGGTGTGCCGAGGGCCCTGCGCAGCCGGCTCACGGGGCCGCCCCGGCGGCCCGGGCGGGGGCTCACTGCCCGCTCCCGGCGGAACGGCGGGACGAGCGGCGGGAGGCCGTGCGGTCGCGGCGGCCGGGAGGGCGGGTGTCGCCGGCCGTGGGGCGCCTTCGCCGGGGTTCCCGGCGGCGGCGCTCCTCCCGCAGGCACTGCCTGAGGCCTTCGGGATCGATGCCCTCGTTGCAGGCGTGGTGGAGCAGTTGGGCGAAGCGGTACTCGGCGTCCGCGCGCAGGGCCATGCCCAGCGCGATCCTGGCGGTCGGCTCGTCCCCGGTGGACCAGGAGACCCAGCCGGCGAGGGTGAGGGGGGCGGCCGCGTGCTCGCCGTAGGCCCCGACGCAACGCCGGGCCAGCGCCCGCCACAGTCGCAGGGCCGGGGCGGCTTCCTCGTCCTCCATCCACTCCGCCGCGACGTCCCGGATCTCGCGGTCCTGGAGGCCGAGGATGAGCGTGGCCGCCTCCTCGTGGCCGAGCAGCCCGTCGTCCCGTTCGTCGGCGCCGCGGGGGCCGTCGACGGGTGGGGCGAGGGTGATCCGCCGCATGACGGCCTTGGCCAGGGCGAGGGTTTCGGCGCCGACCTCCTCCCGGGTCGCACCGTCGAGGATCTTCGGCACCAGGGCCGCGGCGGCCCGGTCCAGGGCCCCCTCCATCTCCTCGGCCACGACTCCGCGCAGGGGCGCCAGCCGGCTTTCGATCTCCCTGAGGGATCCCCTGACCTGGAGTCCGGCGAAGGTGGCCGCGGCCGCCATCACCGAGGTGCCGACCGCCGCGAGCCGGCTGCCCTCCGCGGGGCAGCAGCGGGCGTCCGGGCAGACGTAGGACCAGAGGCGTCCGGAGGACAGGCACAGGGCTTCCAGGACCGGCACGTCCAGGGCTCCGCAGGCCAGCCGGATGCGTTGGGCGAGGGGACGCAGCCGGGTCATGACCCGCTGGCCGCTCTCGTCGCCGCGCGGCTCCTGACAGAGGAAGACGACGATGCCGTCGGGCCTTCCGCCGCGCCGCTCGCTGCCGCGGATCAGGCAGTCGGCCGCTTGCCGGGCGGTCTCCTCCCACTCCGCGGGTGCGGCGGGAATGCCGACGCGGAGCCGGCCGCCGAAGCGGCCCCCCTCGCCGTGGACGGCGACCATCACGAGGGAGTCGGTCGGGTGGAAGCCCAGCATGTAGGGCAGTGCGTCGGCCAGTTCGGCCGGGCTGCGCAGGATGATCTGCGGGTCGGTGCCGGACCTGGCCGGGGTGGTGGAGTGGTGGTCGGACGGGACGCGTGATTCGTGATTGTTCGTCATGTCCCGAAGGTCCCGTGCCCGATCCGATCCGAAAACCCCTGTGGATAACTGTCCACCCTTCAACTTCCACAGACTGACAGCCTCGTTGGCGCGCTGCCGGAGGCATCGGGTTACATCGGGACGAGGGCTTGCGCACCCCGGGAAATCACGGGATCCGCGAAAGATGTGGGCAAGACATCACGGACGGTGCGCCGTCCGGCCGTGACGATGCGGGGAAAGGAGGATCCTCGATGAGCCCGTCGCTCGATCTCACCGACCCCGCCACCTTCGTGAAGAACGACCCGTACGCGTTCTGGCACCGGGTGCGCGGGGAGAGCCCCGTCTACTGGCACCCGTCCTCCGCCGGGCGGCCCGGCTTCTGGGTCGTGGCGGGGTACGACGACGTCCGTTCCTGCTACGGCAACTGGCAGCAGCTGGGTTCCGCCCGCGGCACCGTCCTCGACGTCCTGCTCCGGGGAGACGACTCGGCGGGCGGGAAGATGCTGGCCGTCACCGACCGGCCCCTGCACCGCCACCTGCGCAACCTGATGCTCCGCGCGTTCTCTCCCCGCGTCCTGGACGAGGTGGTGCGCAGGGTGGAACGGCGGACGGCGGACCTCATCGGGAAGGTCACGCAGCTCGGTTCCTTCGATTTCGCCACGGAGGTCGCCGAGCACATCCCGCTGAACACCATCTGCGACCTGCTCTCCGTCCCCGGCCAGGACCGCAAGCAGCTGCTCCTGTGGAGCAAGGCCGCCCTGGCGTCCGAGGACGCGGACGGCGTCGCCCTCGACGCGGTCGAAGCGCGCAACGAGATCGTGCTCTACCTGATGGACCTCGCGTTCGAGCGCCGGTCGAATCCCGGCGACGACGTGATCAGCATGATCGCCGGCGCCGAGGTCGACGGTCGCCCGCTCACCCCGGAGGAGATCGCCCTCAACTGCTACAGCCTGGTCCTGGGCGGGGACGAGTCCTCGCGGATGACCGCGATCAGCTCGGTCCTCGCCTTCATCCGGCACCCGGACCAGTGGCGCGGGCTGCGCGAGGGAAGCATCGGCCTGGACACCGCCGTGGAGGAACTGCTGCGGTGGGCGACTCCGAGCATGCACTTCGCGCGCACGGCGCTGTGCGACTTCCCCCTCGGCGGGCAGCGGGTGCGCGCGGGCGACATCGTCACGCTCTGGAACACCTCGGCGAACGACGACGAGAAGGTCTTCACCGACCCGCGGGTCCTCGACCTGTCGCGCCGGCCCAACAAACACCTCACCTTCGGCCACGGCCCCCACTTCTGCGTCGGCGCCGCCCTGGGCCGGGCCGAACTGCGGGCGCTGCTCGTGTCACTGCTCGCCTCCGTGGAGGAGATCGAACTCGACGGCGAGCCGCAGCGCATCTACTCCAACTTCCTCTACGGCCACAGCAGCCTCCCCGTCCGTTTCCATCCGCGGTCCACTTGAAAGGGAACACGTCATGCTCGACGGTTTCGTGCCCTGGCCCGGCCATCTCGCGGCTGAGTACCGCCGGACGGGAATCTGGCCCGGCCGGCCGATCGGTGACCTGCTGCACGAGTCATGCCTGCGGCACGCCGACCGGGTGGCCGTGGTCTGCGACGAGCAGCGGCTGACCTACGCGGAGCTGTCCCGGCGGGCCGACCGGCTGGCCGGCGGCCTGATCCAACGGGGCATCAGACCGCTCGACCGGGTGGTCGTCCATCTCCCCAACATCCCCGAGTTCGTCGTCCTGGTCTTCGCCCTGCTGCGGGCCGGGGCCATCCCGGTCCTCGCACTGCCCGGACACCGCAAGGCCGAGATCTCCCACCTGTGTGCCCATTCCGGCGCCGTGGCCTACGTGGTGAAGGACGAGTTCGGCGGTTTCGACTTCCGTCAGCTGGCCCGGGAGATACCCCCGGTCCCCCACGTGCTCGTCAGCGGCGACGCCCAGGAGTTCACATCGCTGGAGTCCCTGGAGTCCCTGGAGTCCCTGGAATCGCCGGAGCCGTCGGCCGGCGCAGGCGTCCCGCTGCCCCGTGTGGACCCGTCCGATCCGGCGCTGTTCCTGCTGTCCGGGGGCACCACGGGTCTGCCCAAGCTGATCCCCCGGACCCATGACGACTACGTCTACGTCATGCGGGCCACGGCGGAGGCCATGCGCGTCGGCCCCGAGCCCGTCTACCTGGCCGTCAATCCGGTCGCACACCAGGCGGCGCTCGCCTGCCCAGGGGTGCTCGGGAGTCTCCTGCTGGGCGGCAAGGCGGTGTTGACGTCGAGCCTGCGGCCCGACGAGGTGTTCCCGCTGATCCATCGCGAGGGCGTCACCGTGACCACGCTCGTCCCCTCGATCCTGCGGCTGTGGGCCGATTCCGGACGGGAGCCCGGCGAACTGTCCCGGCTGCTCATCCAGGTGGGCAGCGCCCCGCTCGACCCCGCGCTCGCGAGCCGCGCGCGCCGGCTCCTCGGGTGCGGGATCCAGCGGTGGTACGGCATCAGCGAGGGCCTGTTGACCCACACCAGGCTCGACGATCCGGAGGAGGCGGCCGTGAACACGGACGGGCGCCCCATGTCGCCGGACGACGAGGTCCGGGTCGTCGACGAGTCCGGCGAACCGGTGCCCGAGGGCGAGACCGGCGAGATGCTCGTGCGGGGGCCCTACACGATCCGCGGGTACTACCGGGCCCCCGAGGAGAACGCCCGCTCGTTCACCCCGGACGGGTTCTTCCGCACGGGCGATCTCGTACGGCGCTGGCCGGACGGAAACATCATGATCGTCGGCAGGATCAAGGACGTCATCAACCGCGCCGGCGAGAAGGTGTCGGCGGAAGAGGTGGAACGGCAGCTCCGCACCCACCCAGCGGTCGAGGACGCGGCCGTGGTCGGCGCGGCCGACACCGTGCTCGGTGAGCGGACCTACGCGTTCCTCGTGCTGACCGGGGCGGAGGTCCGCTCGTCCGCGATGAAGGACTTCCTCCGGGGATGCGGCCTGGCCACGTACAAGATCCCCGACCGGCTGGTCCGGCTCGACCGGCTGCCGCGCACTCCGATGGGGAAGGTGGACAAGAAGGCCCTGCGTGCCCTCGCCGCCGAGTCGGCGAGGTGAGGGACGGGGAACGCGGCGGCGGTGACCGGCCGCCGGCGCGTTCGCCGGGGCCGATCACCGCGTGAGGGCGCATCGCGCACCGACCGGAAACCGTCACGGGGAATGGGCGCCGAAAAACGGAATATCCCGGAACGCCGTCATCCAGAACAATGAGGCGGCCTTCCGTTCCCCTTCGTTCAGCCGCCGCCGGGAACGTGCCACAATTCAGGGAAGGACGGCGTGAAGATCGCGGCACGCAGATAATCCGCTCCGGACGTCCCACCCGTGCCCATTTTCCCGCCGATGACCCGCTGAACGAGCACCACGTGCCGGTACTGCCACTCCTGAAACGTCTGGTCGAGGTCCACCAGCGCCTGGCGTATCTGTTCCGCCACGCCGTCGTCGCCGTAGAGGCCGCGCAATGCGGCGGGCAGATCGTGCGGTGAATACCCCTCCGCGGAGAGGTACGCGAGGAAGGAGTCGAAGAGGGTGGGCTCCATGGCCCTCGCCTCGATGCGCGCACGGCCCGGGCTGCCCTCGGGGAACTGCTCGGCCACCGTTCCGTCCCGCCGCCCGAGCACCATCTCGATCTCGCGGAACTGCGCCGAGAAGAAGCCGCTTCCCTTGCCCAATGCGCCACGAAACGTACCGAACTGCTCCGTTGTCAGCGTCTCCAGCACGTCGATCTGCGCCGTCAGCGCCCTGAGGACCGCCCGCGTCCGGCGCAGGGTCCGCAGCGCGGGGCCGCTGTCCGCCTTGCGCAGGTTCGCCTGGAGGGCGTCCAGCTCGTGGAGCAGTTCCTTGAACCACAGCTCGTGCGACTGGTGGACGATGACGAAGAGCAGCTCGTCCGGTTCGTCCGTGTGCGGCCGCTGGATGTCGAGCAGGGTGTCGAGAGCCAGGTAATCGTGATAGGAGCTGTAGGCGGAATGGGGATTACGCATGAAGACACAAGCCTCCGCTCGCCGTGGTGACTGTCCTCTTTGATAGCACACCGAAACCGCCCGCGAACGAGACCTTTCAACTCTCATTCATCGCCCACGCACCGGATACCGCCCCTTCATCCACAGGAAAGCATTCGTCTTCTTGTGTGCACCCTCCCGCTCCCCCATGATGGAGAGCGGAAATCGCAGGGAGCAGGGAGACCCCGTCCCGGGCCTACCGACGGGAATCCATAAGCCCAGGAGAAACGGAGGGCCCGGTCTCATGGAGCACGGACACGCAAAGGACGACGCGCAGCGCACCGTCCCGCGTCTTTTCGAAGCGGTCGCCGCCCGGTCGGGGGACGACACCGCCGTCCTGTTCGAGGGCAGGAACGTCAGTTACGCGGATCTGAACGCCGCCGCCAACCGGCTCGCCCGATGTCTGATCAGCCGCGGCGTGGGGCCGGACTCCGTCGTCGCCGTCTCCGTCCCGCGGTCCGTCGACCTCGTCACGGTGCTCCTCGCGGTGCTCAAGGCGGGCGGCGCCTACCTCGCGCTCGATCCGGCGTACCCGGCGCAGCGGCTGGCGCACATGGTGTCCGATGCCCGCCCGGTGCTGCTGGTCCGCGCCTCGGAACACGCCTCACCCGCCCTGCCGGACGAGGGCGTTCCGGACCTCGTGCTCGACGACCCCGCGTTCCGTGCGGAGTGCGGGACGCGCCCCGGTCACGACGTGTCCGACCGTGAGCGCCTCGGCGCGCTGCGCCCCGAGAACCTGATGTACGTCATCTACACCTCGGGGTCGACCGGCCGGCCCAAGGGCGTCGCGGTGACGCACTCCGGTGTCGTCGGCCTGGTGGCCAGCCAGGCCGAGCAGATCGGGGCGGGCCCGGGCGACCGCGTCCTGCAGTGGGCGTCCATCAGCTTCGACGCCGCCTTCTGGGACATCTCGCTGGCCCTGCTGTCCGGTGCGGCCCTGGTCGTGGCGTCGGCCGAAAACCTGCTGCCCGGCCAGCCACTGGCGGACACGCTGGCCGAGAACAAGGTGACCCACGCGACCCTCCCCCCGGTGGCCCTCAGCGTCACCGACCCGGACGGGGTGCTGCCCGGCGGGACGCTCGTGTCCACCGGAGACGCCATCTCGCCCTCCCTCGTGCGGACCTGGTCCGAGGGCAGGTCGGTCTTCAACGGCTACGGTCCCACCGAGGTCACCGTCGGCATCGCCATGGGGCCGATCACCGGGCCCGACGACATCGGCATCGGCCGGCCGTTCTCCGGCAGCACCGTCCACGTCCTCGACGAACGGCTGGCGGAGGCCGGCCCCGCGGACGAGGGCGAGTTCTACCTGGCCGGCCCGGGCCTGGCGCGCGGATACCTGAACCAGCCCGGGCTGACCGCCGTACGCTTCGTGGCCGACCCGGCCGGGCCGCCGGGCAGCCGGATGTACCGCTCGGGCGACCGGGGCCGGCGCCGGGCGGACGGAGAGCTGTTCTTCGCGGGCCGGGCGGACGACCAGGTGAAGGTCCGCGGCTTCCGGATCGAGCTGGGCGAGATCGAGGCCCGGCTGGCTTCGCATCCCGCCGTCGGCCTCGCCTGCGTGGTGGTCGAGGGCGACGTCGCGACGGCCCGCATCGTGGGCTACGTGACCGTACCGCCCGGCAGCGGGACCGGGATCACCGGCGCGGAGCTGCGGGGGTACGTGGCCGGATCCCTCCCGGAGCACATGATGCCCTCCGCCGTCACCGTCCTGGACCGCTTCCCCACCACGCCCAACGGCAAGGTCGACCGCGCGGCCCTGCGCGCAGCGGCCGCCCGCGCGCCCGTGCCGGACGCGGAAGCCGCCGCCCACCCGGACGTGTGCGCACTGGCCGAACGGGTCCTCGGGGTTCCCCAGGCGCGGCCCGAGGACAACTTCTTCGACCTCGGCGGCCATTCCGTCCTGGCCACCCTGTTCGCACGGGAGATCCGCAAGGAGTTCGGCGTCGTGATCCCGATGCGGACGATGTTCGAGGCCGCCACGCTCGGGGAGCTGGCAGCCGTCGTACGGTCTTCCCACAAGCCGGACCGCACCTGAGCCCCGCGCCGCGCCCTCCCCGAACCCGCGCCCTCCCCGGACAACGACCCCGGTAGCGGCCCCGGTACCGGCCCCGGGGAGGGCCCATCGCTCAGCCCGCGGCCGCGAGGACCAGCGGGAGGACCTGCTCGCTGCCCGCCCTCCGCAGCAGGCGGGCGGCCACGGCCAGGGTCCAGCCCGAGTCGGTGTAGTCGTCCACGAGCAGGACGGGACCCGGCGCCCCGGCCAGGGCCGCGGCCAGCTCCTCGGAGACGGCGAAGGCGCCGGACAGCGCCCTGAGGCGCTGGGCGGAGTTGCTGCGGCGCGCCGCGTGGGTGCCGTCCGGCCCGGTGTACGTCAGGGTGCCCAGGAACGGGAGCCGCCCCACGGTCGCGATGCCCTGGGCGAGGGAACCGACCAGCTGGGGACGGGTCAGCGAGGGGACGGCGACGATGCCCACCGGCCGCGCGGAGGGGTCCGCGACGTTCGGCGCCCAGCCGCCCGGGGAGCGCGCCCAGTCGGCGATGACCGCCACGGCGGCGTGCAGGACGTCGTCGGGGACGGGCTGGTCCGGCGCGTTCTCCGCGAGCAGCGGTCGCAGCCGGTTGCCCCAGCCGATGTCCGAGAGCCGGCCCAGTGCGCGCCCGGTGGAGCACTGCTCCTTGACCGGGATGCGCCCCTTGAGGTCGATGCCGAGCGCGGACATCCCCGTCGGCCACATGCGGCGCGGCTCGATCTCCGTCCCCGGGCGGTCCAGCTCCCTGGCCGCCCCCGTCAGCGTCTCCGACGAGACGGAGGAGTCGGCCCAGACGCCCGCGCAGTTGTCGCAGCGGCCGCACGGGACCGCCCCCTCGTCGTCCAGCTGCCGGCGCAGGAACTCCATCCGGCACCCGGTCGTCCCGACGTAGTCGCGCATGGCCTGCTGTTCGGCCGCCCGCTGGCGGGCGACCCAGGCGTACCGCTCGGAGTCGTAGCTCCACGCGGCGCCGGTGGACGCCCAGCCGCCCTTCACCCGCTTGACGGCCCCATCCACGTCGAGGACCTTCAGCATCGTCTCCAGCCGGGTGCGCCGGAGCTCCACCGCTGCTTCCAGGGCCGGTACGGACAGCGGGCGGCCCGCGTCGGCGAGGGCCGCGAGGGTCTGGCGGACCAGGGCCTCGGGCGGGAAGGCCGTATCGGCGAAGTAGCGCCAGATCGCCTCGTCCTCCTTGCCCGGCAGCAGCAGCACGTCGGCGTGCTCGACCCCGCGGCCGGCGCGGCCGACCTGCTGGTAGTAGGCGATCGGCGAGGACGGCGAACCGAGGTGGATCACGAACCCGAGGTCGGGCTTGTCGAAGCCCATGCCGAGCGCGGACGTCGCGACCAGGGCCTTGACCCTGTTCTCCTGGAGGTCGATCTCCGCCTGCAGACGGTCGGCGTTCTCGGTGCGCCCGGTGTACGAGGCCACGTTGAAGCCGCGCTGCCGCAGGAAGGCCGTGGCCTCCTCGGCGGCGGCGACGGTGAGGGTGTAGATGATCCCCGAGCCCTGCAGCTCGTCGAGGTGCTCGGCGAGCCAGCCCAGGCGGTGCGCGGCGTCGGGCAGCCGGACCACGCCGAGCCGCAGGCTCTCGCGCTCCAGAGTGCCGCGCAGTACGAGGGCCTCGCCGGCCCCGGTGCCCAGCTGCTCGGCGACGTCGGCGGTGACGCGGGCGTTGGCCGTGGCGGTCGTGGCCAGCACCGGCACGCCGGGGGCGAGCTCGGCGAGCATCGCCCGCAGCCGCCGGTAGTCCGGGCGGAAGTCGTGGCCCCAGTCGGAGATGCAGTGCGCCTCGTCGACCACCAGCAGGCCGGTCGTGGCCGCGAGCTTGGGCAGCACCTGCTCGCGGAAGTCGACGGAATTGAGGCGTTCGGGGCTGACCAGGAGGACGTCGGTCTCGCCCCGCTCGACCTCCCCGTAGATCGTTTCCCACTCCTCCGGGTTGGCGGAGTTGATGGTGCGCGCCTGGATGCCGGCCCGCGCCGCGGCGTCGACCTGGTTGCGCATCAGGGCGAGCAGCGGCGAGATGATCACCGTGGGTCCGGAGCCGCGGCGGCGCAGCAGGGCGGTGGCCACGAAGTACACCGCGGACTTGCCCCAGCCGGTGCGCTGCACCACCAGGGCCCGCCGGCGGTCCTCGACCAGGGCCGCCACCGCCTGCCACTGGTCCTCCCGCAGCCGCGCCGAACCCCCCGGGTCGCCGACGAGCTCGGCGAGGATGGTGTCGGCTTCAGTGCGGAGCTCCAGGTTGTCCATGCCCCCATGCAACCCGATGGCACGGACAATCGCGCAACTCACCCAGCGTGACACGGGGCTCACGAACGGCCGAGCGGCCCTGCCGCTCCCCGGGCGGGCGGACGGCCCGGAGGCGTTCCCGCCGGTACGGGGGCACCCTCCGGCGCCGAATGCGTCATCTTCGGCGCGGTGGGGCAAGGATATGAACGGCATACCGGCGAATTCCGGTCGGCGGCGGCAATTGCTCGTTGCCGCATGCTCGGGGCCCACGCGAGAATTGGAGTGTTCCCGCCCGGCTCCCCGGTACCTCCCGGGCCCGGCCGCGGCGCGCCCACACTCCAGCCGTGCCCGTTCGCGGGCGTGTACCCGAAGGGAGGACCGTGACCTTCGGATTCGCCCAGCCCTCGACCACGTCCCTGGCCATGCTCACCGGCGGCGCCAGCCGGCACGGCCGACGACTGGAACCCGCCGAGTGGACCGCGGCGGGCATCCCGCTGCTGCGCAATCCGCGCGAGGTCGTCAGCGGGCTGCACTCCCGGCACGGCCCGGTGCCGTCCACCGCGGTGATCGCCGTCCTCGGCCCGGAGGAGCGGCTGGTCGCGAGCGCCTCGTTCGTCCAGCGGTCGCCCTCCGCGGACGGCTGGGAGTACCGCAACGCCCTGCTGTCGCGGTTGCGCCGGGTCCTGCCCCACGACCTGCGGCGCCGGACCCCGGTCCGGACGGCGGTACTGCTCTACTGCCGCGAGGGCGACGAACGCTGGACCGAGGAGGACGGGGCCTGGATGTGGGGGCTGCGGGACGCCTGCACCCTGCACGGGCTGCGCTGCGGCGCCTACATCACCCTGACCCGCGGCGGCTGGCAGGTCCTCGGCGAGGGCCGGGGCGGCCGGCAGCCGAGCTCCGACTCGAAGCCGCAGCGGATCGGCGACACGGGGGCCGAGTTCGCCCCGCTCGCCCTGCACACCGGCGGCGGCGCGGGCGAAGCCCTGCGCCGGACCGCCGCGCGCTGAACCCGGCGCGCGGACCGGACGGAAGCCGGGCCGGCCCCGGTACGCGGGTACGCACGCGGACGGGCGCACGCACCCGGACCCGGGGACACGGCGAAAGCGACCGCGCAACCGAATCCGGCACCCGGCCGAACCGGGCGTACGACGGATCAGGCCCGGGGCTTCGGCGGGGCCGGCTCCGTCGCCCGCCCCGCCCGCCGCCCGTACCGGATCCGGTTACGGTGCGTCAGACGCCCGCACCCAAAGCCGAGTTGACCAGCGCGGTCTCGCCGCACACGACCAGCAGCGCGCCGGCACCGGCCCGCGCGGCCGGCAGCACGGCCGCGAGCGCGTCGTCCGGACCGCCGTTGGCGGCGACGACCACGACGGGACGGCCGCCGGCCCGGCCGGCCTGCGCCGCGTCGGCGTAGAAGACGTCGTCCCCGGCGGCGTGCAGGGCCCAGTACGCGGCCTCGCCGAAGGACAGCTCGTGGGCGGCCCACGGGTGCGGGTCGCCGGTGGTGAGCACCAGGATGTCGCCGGGCGCGCGCCCGGTGTCGAGCAGCAGGTCGACGGCCTCTTCGGCCGCGTCCAGCGCACCCTCGGCCGAGGCCGGGATCAGCTGGACCTGAGGCACCTCCGCCGAGACGGACGGCGCGGCGGGAGCCGGAGCGGGGGCTGCTGCGGGAACGGGTCCGGGGGTGGCCTGCGGCGCACGCTGCGCGGGCGGTGCGGGCCGGACGGGACCGGGGCGTCCGGGCCGCGGTACGGCGGCGGGACGCGGACCAGGTACGGGACGGGGGGTCTGCGCGGTGCGGCTCGCGGCCGGCGTGACGCGGGGACCCTGGGCACTCTCGTGAATCTGAGGCTCCTCGATGGCGGGGTGAGAGGCGGGAGTTGATGTCTATCAAACACCGGTACGAAACGTACCGGCCGGTGGCACATGGGTGCGATCAGAAATCGAAGCCGAGTTGGCCTCCGTTTTCCAGTTCCACGGCTTCCTCGCTGCGGCGCACCTTCTTGAGGTGGCGCCACCGGGGCAGCGCGTCGAGGTACGACCACGAGAGCCGGTGGTAGGGGGTGGGACCCCGTTCTTCCAGCACCGCTCGGTGCACCGGTGAGGGATATCCGGCGTTGGCGGCGAAGGCGAAGTCCTCGATCCCGCCGTCCTGCCGTCCGAGCTCGGCCATCATGCGGTCGCGCCGGACCTTGGCGATGACCGAGGCCGCCGCGACGGCGACGCAGGACTGGTCGCCCTTGATCACCGTCCGGACCCGCCACGGGCGGCCGAGGTAGTCGTGCTTGCCGTCGAGGATCACCGCGTCGGGCCGCACGGGCAGGGCGCCCAGGGCCCGCTCCGCGGCGAGCCGGAGGGCGGCGGTCATTCCCAGCTCGTCGATCTCCTCCGGGGAGGCGTGGCCGAGGGCGTGCGCCGTGACCCACCCCTCCAGGACGTCGAGCAGCGCGTCGCGCCGTTTGGGGGTGAGCAGTTTGGAGTCGGTGAGCCCGGCGGGCGGCCGGCGCAGACCGGTGACCGCGGCGCACACGGTGACGGGACCGGCCCAGGCCCCTCGTCCGACTTCGTCGACCCCGGCGATGACCTTGGCGCCGGTGGTGGCGCGGAGGGAGCGCTCGACGGTGTGGGTGGGTGCTTCGTACGGCATGGCGCCAGCAAGGTTACGCCGCCCCGGGCCGCCTGCACACCCCGGCCCCTCGGAGGCTCCGGCTCCGGGCAGTCGGCAGGCCCTTCCGGACCGCCGAGCGGAACCCGGCGGAGCTCACGCCCGCAGGGGCGGCACCCTCCCGCCGTCGGTCGTCTGCTCGATGCACCGGCCCGCCCGTTCGCACCCGCACACCCTCGTGCGGTACATCGCCACCGCCGGGATCACCCCCATGACACGCGCACCCGCCGCGTCCGGCTCTCTCGTCGCCCCGCCCAATTCTCCTATTGGAGCGCTCGGCGAACTCGGCGAGCTCGGCGATCAGCGGCTACGCGTGCTCGTGCGGCGGCTGCTCGGATGACCTGGTGGAAGCGTTCCGTCTGCGTACAGTCGCATTCGTGAAGCACCGACCGCAGGGCGTGTCCGGCGAGCGAGTGCATGACGTCCCGTATCCGGAAGCACAGCGGGCACCGGTCCTCGCGCACGGATCCACGATCGGGAATCTCACCGATCCGCGGAAGCCCGTGAGTTCCGCCCCACCGCGCCGAGCCGCTCCGAGGCGGCGGCCGCGATCGCCCGTCGCGCCTCGGAGGACGGCCGGCGCGGCGCCCTCACTCGACGCGGCTGCCGAAGGCGCCGAGCCGCGCGCACTCCCGGTAGGAGGCGGTGACCGGGCGCTCCCGCAGGATGCGGCGCGCCCGCTGCTCGCCCAGGCTGGTCGCGTACCAGGGGGACGCGCCGGACCGGGCCAGCCCGTCGGCGATCCCGCGCAGCGCGCAGGACCGCTGGGGTTCCGGCAGGCCGTCGAGGGCGGGCACGGCGTCCGCCGACAGGGACTGGAAGTAGGCCAGGTCGATCTTGCCGTGCTGCTGGAAGCGGGCCGCGTTCCGCTCGGCGACCATGCCGTCCGGGGACAGCAGGCCGAAGACGAGGACGGCGGCCGCGGCGCTGCCCGCGACGGCGCTCGGCAGCCTGCGCGCACCGAGCACACCGGCCGCCATGATCAGTACGATCACCAGCCCGAGCCACAGCTCCATGGCCGCCACCGACACCCGCAGCCGGGTCAGCCCGTACGCGTCCACGTAGAGGTCCATCCGGCGCAGGGCGGCGGCGACCACGATCAGGGTCAGGACGCACAGCGAACCGAGCACGACGCGGACGAACCGCCGGTCGCCGGCGCCGTCGCGCGGGGCCCAGCGCAGGGCGAGCGCGATCACGGCGAGGGTCAGGAGCGTGGCCCACAGCAGCTGCCAGAAGCCCTGGCGGGCGTATTCGGCGTACGTGAGACCGGTGCTGTCCAGGACCTTGTCGTACCCGCCGAACAGGACGGCCAGCTGCACCGCGTTGAAGCCCGCGAAGAGCAGGTTGAGCACGACGAGCGGAAGGGCCCACTCGACACGGGACCGCGGTCTGCCGGGAGTCGTCCTGATCCGGTCCCAGCGCAGCGGCGCCGCGGCGATCCGGGCCGCGGCGAGCGCGAGGACGGTACCGAGCAGGAAGAGCAGGACCCGTACGGGGCCGTCGCCGATGGACACGTCGGGTGTCAGCTCGCCCAGCAGATCGGCGAAGGCGGCGTCGGCGGAGGCGAAGAGGGTGCCGAAGAGGACCAGCAGGACGGCGGCCACGGCGGCGGCCTTGACCACGGGCAGCCAGCGGTCCTTGCCGGCCCCGCTGCGGGAGCGCAGGCCGCTCCAGGCCCAGCCGACGCCGGACACGGCGGCTTCGAGGAAGCCGACCGGGGCGAGCAGGATGCCGGGCCAGGTCCGGCTGCCGTGCAGGGCGAGCGCGCCGAGCAGGACGGCGGCGAGGATCGCGAGCGTGGACGGCCATGCGGAGTCACGCAGGGCGGGTATCGCGAGGAGCGCGAGGCAGCCGACCGCCCAGGCCACGCTCCAGGGCCGAGCGGTACGCAGGGCCGTGCGGGCGGCCGCGTACGCGGCGACGGCGGCGGGCACCACCGCGAGCAGCAGGCCGGGCCCGAGGCCGTCCCCCAGCAGCAGGGCGGCGGCGAGGCCCGCGACGAGGGCGGCGACCAGGGTGGCGGTACCGACCGGGGCCGCCTCGGCGGGCCTGATCCGTACCACCCAGTCGGCCGGTGCGGCGGCCTTGGCCCGGGCGGCGGCGACCCGTTGCTGGTAGAGGTGCTCCTGCCAGGCGTGCCAGGCGGCGGCATCGCCGGGAGTGAGCTGCGGAGGAACGGGCCCGCCGGCGGCGGCAGTCGCGGTGGCAGTCGCGGCCGCGGGACCTCCTGTCGCGGGCGCCCCTGCCGCAACCCCCGTGCCGGATCCGGCAGTCGGGCCGGTGCTCGTACCGGCAGCGGCACCCGGACCTCCACCGGCGGCGCCGACAGCCGGGCGGGTGCCGGCCGGTGCGACCGCGCCCGCCCGGGCGTCCGCCCCCGCGGTGTGGGACGGTGCCGCGGTCGGCTCGGGTGCCGCCCCCGCGGCACCGGCTTCCCCGGCGCGGCCGGTGGTCGGAGCGGGATCCGGCGAAGGATCCGGCGCGGGCGGACCGTCCCCCGCCGCTCCTGCGGCACCCGCGGCGCCCTCGACGCCTGCGCCGCCCGCCGCCCCCGTCCCGGCCTCGGCCCCGTCCGCCCCGTCGGTCTGGTCTGACATCGGGTTCCCCTCCCCTGCCGGCCGCCCCGGACGTGTCCCACGGGTACGGCGAAGCGGACAGGGTAGGCCTGCGACGTGCGGATTCAGCCAGATCCAGCGGAGCCCTGTGGCAGGACCGTGACAATCAGAACGGCTTGATCCCGCCCGTCCGGGGACCCGGGCATGACCGGACCCGGAATGACCGGGACCCCGGGCATACCGCTGTCCCTCAGAGCCCCCCGGACTCCGGCAGCCAGTCCGGCAGGGCCTCGGTGCGCGCCAGCCACGCCTCCGGGAGCACGGCTTCCCCGCGCGCACCCAGCACGCCACCGACGATCGCGCAGGTCGTGTCGACGTCCCCGCCCACCTGCGCGGTGGTCCAGAACGCCCGCTCGTAATCGTCCAGGGAGCGCGCCGCCGACCACAGGGCGAACGGCACGGTGTCGTGGGCGCTGGTGCGGCGCCCGCAGCCGAGGACGGCGGCGACCGTGGTCGCGTCGCCGTAGTCCAGCATGTCCCGCGCCCGCCGTACCCCCGCGCCCACGGCGCTGCGGGGCACCAGCGCGATCACCCCGTCCAGCAGGTCGGCGGGGCTCGGCGGGCCGTCCGGGGCCGCCGCGAGCGCCGCCGCGGCGGCGACGGCCATCGCCCCGCACACGGCCTCGCGGTGCTGGTGGGTGGTGTAGGCGGAGATCTCCGCCTGGTGCGTGGCCTGCTCGGGGTCGTCGGCGTACCAGGCGCCCAGCGGCGCGATCCGCATGGCGGCGCCGTTGCCCCAGGAGCCCTGCCCGTTGAACAGCTCGGCGGCCAGCGTGCGCCAGTCCGCGCCCTCCCGGACCAGGCGCAGCATGCGGTTCACGGCGGGCCCGTAGCCGCGGTCGAAGTCGTGGTGGTGGGCGAAGGAGGAGGCGAGGGCGTCCTGGTCGATGCGGCCGTGCCCGGCCAGCACCGCCACCACCGAGCAGGCCATCTCGGTGTCGTCCGTCCACTGCCAGGTCCCGGCGCCGGCCGGCAGTTCCCGGCGCTTGAGCAGCGGGTAGTTCACGGGGACGAAGTACTGGGAGCCCAGGGCGTCACCCAGGGCCAGCCCTCGGAGGCTGGCCACGGCGCGTGCGTAGCGCCTTTCGGAAGAGGAGTCAGCGGTCATCGCGCGACACTCTAGCCGTCCAGGTCATAAGGCTCGGGTGTGGTCCAGCGCTCAAACGGGCGGTCCATCCGATACCGGCCGTCCGGGCCGGGCAGGAGCACTCTGAATTCGCCGTTCCCCGGATTGGACAGGGCCTCGAATTCGGCCACCGACCAGTGGAACCAGCGCATGCAGAACAGCCGCATCGTCAGCCCGTGCGTCACGAGCAGCACGTTCTGAGGGTGGTCCGGGGCCTCGAAGCTGCGGTAGAGGCTCTCCAGGAAGGAGCCGACCCGGTCGTACACGTCGGCCCCCGACTCGCCCTGGGCGAAGCGGTAGAAGAAGTGGCCGTACGCGTCCCGGTACGCCTTCTGCAGCCGGACGTCGTCCCGGTCCTGCCAGTTGCCCCAGTCCTGCTCGCGCAGCCTCGGCTCCTCGCGCATCCGGACGCGCGCCGGATCCAGTCGCAGCTCCCGGAAGGTCTGCAGGGTCCGGCGGTACGGGGAGACGTACGCGCTGATCGTCTCGTCGCCGAAGAGCTCCCGCAGGCGTTCGCCCGCCTCCGCCGCCTGCTCGTGCCCCTTGCGGGTCAGCCGCAGGGAGTGGTCGGGCTCCCTCTCGTAGACCGAATCGTCGGCGTTCCCCTCCGATTCCCCGTGCCGGACAAGGACGATGCGCCGTGGTCTGACCATCCCACGACCCTATTCGGCCACCGGCGGGCCGCCACGTCGGGCACGCCGGTCAGAGCTGCGGTTGTCCTACGGTCATACCGTCCAGGAGGGTTCGAGGTCGACAACGTCTCCGGTCAGCGCCTCCACGTCGGCCTGGATCTGGGCGCGCAGCGAGAGCCGCTCGACCCGCTCCTGCCGGTACTTGCCGTGCTCG
Source organism: Streptomyces sp. NPDC048461 (assembly GCF_055587105.1). Classification (NCBI taxonomy): domain Bacteria; kingdom Bacillati; phylum Actinomycetota; class Actinomycetes; order Kitasatosporales; family Streptomycetaceae; genus Streptomyces; species Streptomyces sp. NPDC048461. Next base: position 100,955 of record NZ_JBVJGW010000018.1, read on the forward strand.
GCGGCCGCGCGCCACATCGACAGCACCAGGAACTCCCGGCCGGGTGCCTCGCCGAACAGCCCGCGAACCATGCCGGGCGAGCCCGCCATGGCCGGATTCCACACCTTCTCCTGCATGAGCGCGAAGTGGTCGACCCGGCCCTCGCGCACCCGGGTGTGGGCGACCCGGACGACGTCGGCGTCGGTGAAGCGCGGCTCGAAGCCGGTCTTCACGTCGAAGCGGTGGTCGAAGAGGGTGGCCCGCAGGTCGGTGTACGTGCCGTTCTGGGCGGCGGCGAGCCGGTCGTGCGCCCGTGCCATGAAGGAGTCGTAGAAGGAACGGCTCTCCCAGAACGTGAAGACGTGCGCGACCCCCTGCCGGCCCCGGCTCCAGCCGCCGCCCTGTCCCCGGAATCCCGGTTCTCCCGGCAGCCCCGCCCATTTGCGCTGCCCGCGCTCGAACCCGCGTCGGTCCGTCACCGTGCAGCGAATCCACTTGACCAGCACGGCGCCATCGTACGGTCCCGACGCGGCCCGGGTCAGTCCTCGGCGCGGTGGATCGCGACCAGTTCCGCGGTCTCCCGATCGGGCAGACGGATGCCGAACTCCCGGTCGAGCACGGCGGCGAGCTCGTCGCGGCCCACCACCCGCTCCTCGGTCCGCCCGTCGGGGTACAGCGAGGTGAGCCGGCTGCCGACCAGGGCCCGCCGGACCTGCGCGCCCGGGTGCTGGACGACGACCCTCCCCACGAAGGAGGAAGCGGGGTGGGAGGAGCTGTAGTGGTTCAGCACGACGTAGTCGACGGGGTGGTAGGGCTGCGGCGAGAACGCGTACAGGTCGCGCCAGTGCCCCGCGCGCAGCGTGCACAGCGCGAGGACGCCCCCCGCTTCCTCGCGCACGCGGAAGCTCCACTCCCCCTGGTGCACCACGGCGCCGGGACGCCCGAGCGGGACGGGTTCCGTGGGACCCGCGTAGCCGAACCCCGCGTCGCACAGCCACGGTTCCCCGTCGACGGTGACCACGAGGACGGCGTGCGTCACCGCGAGCAGGGAGTCACCGCGGGTGCGGTTGCGGGCACCGCGCCCGGAGACCTCGAAGCCGATCCGCTCCAGGGCGGCGGCCAGCAGCGAGTTCTGCTCGTAGCAGTACCCTCCGCGGCGGGAGTGCACGAGCTTGGCCTCGATCGCCTTGACGTCCAGCCCGACGGGGCGGCCGAGCGCGACGTCCAGGTTCTCGAAGGTGACCGCGGCGGTGTGGGCCCGGTGCACTGCGTACAACGTCGTGAGGTCCGCGCGGAGTTCCCCGCCCGCCGGCCCGCCCTCGTACCCGATCCGCGCCAGGTACGCGTCCAGGTCCAGCTCGTCACCGCTCCACATGGCTCCCCCACTCCGACCGGCGCGAAAATTCCGGGGCGCGATTTCCACCCCGCCCCCACAATGATCTGCATGACCGCCCTGCACGCCAACCCGCTCTTCGCCCGTCTCGACCGTGCCGAACGCGTCCTGGTGGCCGGAGCGGGCGGCGGGTTCGACATCTACGCCGGGCTCCCCATCGCCCTCTCCCTCATGCACCAGGGCAAGGACGTCCACCTGGCGAACCTCTCCTTCAGCTCCCTCGCCGGCCTGCCCACCGAGGACTGGGTGGCGCCCGACCTCGCCGCCGTCACCGCCGAGAGCGCGCCCCACCAGGCCTACTTCCCCGAGCGCACCCTCGCCCAGTGGCTCCGCAGACTCGGCTACCCGTCCACGGTGTACGCCTTCCCCCAGGTCGGGGTACAGCCCCTGCGCGCCGCCTACCGGGCGCTGATCGACCTCCACCGCATCGACGCGGTCGTCCTGGTCGACGGGGGTACGGACATCCTGATGCGCGGCGACGAAGCCGGACTCGGCACCCCCGAGGAGGACCTGGCCAGCGTCGCGGCGCTGGCAGCGCTGGACGACGTACCGGAACGCCTCGTCGTGTCGGTCGGCTTCGGCGTGGACGCGTACCACGGGGTCAGCCACGGCCTGGTCCTGGAGAACATCGCGGCGCTGGAACGCGACGGGGCGTACCTCGGGGCGTTCTCGATACCGCGGGCCACCCGCGAGGGCGCCCTCTTCCTGGACGCGGTGGCGCACGCCCAGGAGCACACCCCCGAGCGTCCCAGCATCGTGAACGGCTCCATCGCGGCGGCCGTCCGCGGCGCCTTCGGCGACGTCCGGTTCACCGAGCGCACCCGCGACAGCGAGCTCTTCGTGAACCCGCTGATGTCGCTGTGCTTCGCCTTCGAACTGCCGGCACTGGCGGCCCGCTGCCTCTACCTGGACCGCATCGAGGACACGACGCTGCTGCGGCAGGTCCAGTCCCGGATCGCGGAGTTCCGCGAGGACCTCATCACCCGCCCGGCCCGGCACATCCCCCACTGACCTCCGGCGGCCGGCCGCCGGGAAACGCGCGCAGCGTCATCCGGGATGCCCTGACGTCCGCGAACCACCTCATCCCCTCGTCACCCGCCGCGAGGGCGGCCTGGGCGGTGGCGATCCACTCCTCCCGGTCGAGCAGCGAGGCGTACGCCGTCCTGATGTCCTCCTGACGCCGCGCGCCGCACCCGGAGGCCTTGAGTGGGTGCTCGCCCAGGTGGTGGGCGAGCGACGCGGCCGCGACGAACCGATCGGCGGTCGGACCGAGCGTGCCCACGGCGCGCACGTGGGCTTGCAGCACCACCGCCGCGTGGGGGTAGTGGACGAGGGCGAGTCCCATGCCGTCGCACGCGGTCATGGCATCGAGGAGACGGCCGACGTGGTCGGCCATCTCCCCGTCGGCCCCGAGGCCCCCGAGTTCCCGGTGGAGCCCGGTGGCCACGGCGAGCTCGCCGGCGAAGTACCGGTTCAGGTAGTCGCCGTCGCAGGCCGAGCGCAGCAGCCAGGTCCGGGCCCTCGGATCGTCGATCCGGCCGAGGGCGCCCACGACGTGGACACGCCCCCAGCCGGTGACGCGATCGCCCAGCCACAGCAGGGCCTCCACCCCTCCGGGCATACGGTCGAGGGCACTGATCGCCAGCGGCGCGAACCACCGGGACAGCAGCCCGATCGTCCGGACCAGCGGGATGTCGGCGGCGGTACCCGCGACCGCGAGCATGATGAGGCCCACGGTGACCGTCCTCCGGTCGGTCCCGCGCCGGACCAGCCACCGGCCCGTCCGGCGCACGCGCTCCGGGTCGGCCCGCTCGGCCGCGGCCGCGACGTACGGGTTGTGGTCGATGGGGACGGGCCCGTTCAGCAACGCCTCGGCCAGCTCCTCCGGGCGGGCGGAGCCCCGCGCGAAGTGGGCGTCCACCACGAACGCCGCGTCGAGGCCGACCGGTCGCCGCGGTACCTCGGGGCCGGGCCGGCCGCGATGCCGCTCGTGATCGGGATACGGCTCCCCGTTCCGCGGGAGGGGCCGATCCGGAGCCAGCCGGAGCAGCCGCATCGCGTGGTCGTACAGGGGTGTTCCGGTTGCGGGGAGCTCGGCTCCGGGCGGCGCGGTCACCGGTGGGGGAAGGACTCGATTCGCATGATCATGTCCCCGAGCCTGCCACCGGATCTCCCGCCGCGGCAAGCCCATTCCCCGCGATGCGCGACGAAGGGGACCGGCCCGTGGCCGGTCCCCTTCGTGAGCTGCTCGTCAGCTACCCGTGCGGGCTACGCCGGACCGTACGTCCGGCGCGGTCCCGTGCGGTGTCAGCTGCAGCCGCTGGTGGAGCCGCAGCCCTCGCAGATGTAGCAGGAGCCGGCGCGCTGCATCTTCGTACCGCAGGAGAAGCAGAGCGGGGCGTCGGCGGAGACGCCGAGCTGCATCTCGACCAGTTCGGCGTTGCTGTGCGCCGTCTTCGGAGCCGGGACCGGGGCGACCGCGACCGGCTTCGGCGTGGAGGGCACCGCGGCCAGCGGAGCGGACTGGGCCAGGGCCTCGGTGTCCATCTGCTCTTCCAGCGCCTCGTAGGAGCCGGTCTCCAGGTGACGCTGACGCTCCTCGGCGGAGTGGATGCCGAGGGCCGAGCGGGTCTCGAAGGGCAGGAAGTCGAGCGCCACGCGACGGAAGATGTAGTCGACGATCGACTGCGCCATCCGCACGTCCGGGTCGTCCGTCATGCCGGCCGGCTCGAAGCGCATGTTCGTGAACTTCGAGACGTATGTCTCCAGCGGGACGCCGTACTGCAGACCGACCGAGACGGCGATCGAGAAGGCGTCCATCATGCCCGCGAGGGTCGAGCCCTGCTTGGACATCTTGAGGAAGACCTCGCCCAGACCGTCGTCCGGGTAGGAGTTCGCCGTCATGTAGCCCTCGGCGCCGCCGACCGTGAAGGAGGTGGTGATCCCCGGGCGGCCCTTCGGGAGGCGCTTGCGGACCGGGCGGTACTCGATGACCTTCTCGACCGCCGCGCGGATGGTCTCCTCGGCCTTCTCGGTGACCTCGGTCTTCTCCGCTTCCTTCTTCTTAGCGGAGAGGGGCTGACCGACCTTGCAGTTGTCGCGGTAGATCGCGAGCGCCTTGACGCCCATCTTCCACGCCTCGAAGTAGATCTCCTCGATCTCCTCGACGGTCGCCGTCTCCGGCATGTTGACCGTCTTCGAGATCGCGCCGGAGATCCAGGGCTGGATCGCGGCCATCATGCGGACGTGGCCCATCGCCGAGATGGAACGCTCGCCCATGGCGCAGTCGAACACCGAGTAGTGCTCGGTCTTCAGGCCCGGGGCGTCGACGACCACGCCGTGCTCGGCGATGTGGGAGACGATCGCCTCGATCTGCTCCTCCTGGTAACCCAGGCGGCGCAGGGCCTGCGGGACGGTGCCGTTGACGATCTGCATCGAGCCGCCGCCGACGAGCTTCTTGAACTTGACCAGGGCCAGGTCCGGCTCGACACCGGTGGTGTCACAGGACATCGCGAGGCCGATGGTGCCGGTCGGCGCGAGGACGGAGGCCTGCGCGTTGCGGAAGCCGTTCTTCTCGCCGAGGCGCAGGACGTCCTGCCAGGCCTCGGTGGCCGCGGCCCAGATGGAGTTGTCCAGGTCCTCGGTGCGCGGCGCGACGGCGTTGGCGTCGGCGTGCTGCTTCATGACGCGCTTGTGCGAGTCGGCGTTGCGGGCGTAGCCGTCGTACGGGCCGACGATGGCGGCCAGCTCGGCGGAGCGCTTGTACGCGGTGCCGGTCATCAGCGAGGTGATCGAGGCGGCGAGGGTGCGGCCGCCGTTCGAGTCGTACGCGTGGCCGGTGGCCATCAGCAGGGCGCCGAGGTTGGCGTAGCCGATGCCCAGCTGGCGGAAGGCGCGGGTGTTCTCGCCGATCTTCTGCGTCGGGAAGTCGGCGAAGCAGATGGAGATGTCCATCGCGGTGATGACGAGCTCGACGACCTTGGCGAAGCGCTCGGCGTCGAAGGACTGGTTGCCCTTGCCGTCGTCGCCCAGGAACTTCATCAGGTTGAGCGAGGCGAGGTTGCAGGACGTGTTGTCCAGGTGCATGTACTCGCTGCACGGGTTGGACGCGGTGATGCGGCCGGACTCGGGGCAGGTGTGCCAGTTGTTGATCACACCGTCGTACTGGATGCCCGGGTCGGCACAGGCCCACGCGGCCTCGGCGAGCTTACGGAAGAGCGCCTTGGCGTCGACCTTCTCGATGACCTCGCCGGTCATGCGGGCCCGCAGGCCGAACTCGGTGCCGTTCTCGACGGCCGTCATGAACTCGTCGTTCACGCGGACGGAGTTGTTGGCGTTCTGGTACTGGACGGACGTGATGTCGTCGCCGCCCAGGTCCATGTCGAAGCCCGCGTCGCGCAGGGCGCGGATCTTCTCCTCTTCCTTCACCTTGGTGGCGATGAAGTCCTCGACGTCCGGGTGGTCCACGTCCAGGACGACCATCTTGGCCGCGCGGCGGGTGGCGCCGCCCGACTTGATCGTTCCTGCGGAGGCGTCGGCGCCCCGCATGAAGGAGACCGGGCCGGAGGCGTTGCCGCCGGAGGAGAGGAGCTCCTTGGAGGAGCGGATGCGGGAGAGGTTCAGGCCGGCGCCGGAGCCGCCCTTGAAGATCATGCCCTCTTCCTTGTACCAGTCGAGGATCGACTCCATGGAGTCGTCGACCGCCAGGATGAAGCAGGCGGAGACCTGCTGCGGCTGGGGCGTGCCGACGTTGAACCAGACCGGGGAGTTGAAGCTGAAGATCTGGTGCAGGAGCGCGTAGGTGAGCTCGTGCTCGAAGATCTCCACGTCGGCGGGCGAGGAGAAGTAGTCGAAGTCCTCGCCGGCCTTCGTGTACGTCTTCACGATCCGGTCGATGAGCTGCTTCAGGCCCGTCTCGCGCTGCGGGGTGCCGACCGCGCCGCGGAAGTACTTGCTGGTGACGATGTTCACCGCGTTCACCGACCAGAAGTCGGGGAACTCGACGCCGTGCTGCTCGAAGTTGACCGAGCCGTCGCGCCAGTTGGTCATGACGACGTCACGGCGCTCCCAGCTCACCTCGTCGTACGGGTGCACGCCGGGGGTGGTGTGGATGCGCTCGATCCGCAGGCCGCCCTTGGCAGCCTTGGTTCCCTTGGCGCGGGAACCACGTGCCGAGCCGCTCGCCGTCTCTGTCATGCCAGGCCTCCCATATGCGGGCAAAAACGCCCTAAAGTGCCAGCGTTATTCCGCGGCACGGTGCTGTGTCTTGTATCTACGTGTCTTCGCCGGGCCGGCCGGCCGCACCGCGGGGCGAAACTCTCCCCGGAGCGGGCCGTCCGGTCAGTCGGCGGCGGAGGCGGGCACGGGGACCGGAGCGGTCCGACCGGGCTCGCACTCTTGGGGGTGAGGCCGGTGCACGCGGAGTTCCGCGATGGCGGTCTCGAAGTCTTCGAGTGTGTCGAACGCCTTGTAAACGGACGCGAACCGGAGGTAGGCGACCAGGTCGAGCTCCTGCAACGGGCCGAGTATGGCCAGACCCACGTCGTGGGTGGTCAGCTCGGCGCTCCCGGTGGCGCGCAACGCCTCTTCGACCCGCTGGCCGAGCTTGGCGAGGGCGTCCTCGGTGACCGGCCGCCCCTGGCACGCCTTGCGCACGCCGGAGATGACCTTGGTACGACTGAAGGGTTCGGTCACCCCGCTGCGCTTGATCACCATCAGCGAGGCCGTCTCCACCGTCGTGAAGCGACGGGAGCAGTCGGGGCACTGACGGCGCCTGCGGATCGACGTGCCGTCGTCCGTGGTGCGGCTGTCGACGACGCGGCTGTCGGGGTGCCTGCAGAAGGGGCAGTGCATGGTTCCCTCACCCTCCTTCTCGGCACGGCAGAATCACTCCACGGCGCCCCTCAACGGCAGAGACGCAGCTCTTCCGGGGGCTCGTGAAGCAGCCACCAGCATATGCGATGTCGGGACCCGCGGCGGACCGGGGACCACAACCTCTGGGCGGCAGCGCTCATCCAACCACTAGATCTTGGGTTGTGGGGGATTTTCACGGCTCCGCGTGTCGCGGCGCCCGAAGCGTGGACACGGGGCTTCCCGGTGCCACACTGGGCCCGGCCCGGACGGTGGCGACCCGACCCGGAAGGGTACCGTAGGCACCGGACGCGGAGCCGAACCTTCGTTCGGCAAACCGATCGCCTATACACCTCCACATATAGCCACGCCGGGCGATCTGCGTTTTTTCACTCGAACGTGTGTTTGGCGCAACCTTTCGAAAGCAACTACCGTTGTCCAGCTAGGGAGAACATTTCGAGAGGGGCCGACGTGACCACCACCGCAGACAGTGCCACCATCACTGCCCAGAACCACTCCCAGAGCCGACTTGAGCCGGTGCATGCCATGAATGACGCAAACCTGAACCCGGAGGCGGAGCCCGTACGCCCCGCACGCTCGCTGCCAGGTCGACCTCCAGGCATCCGCGCCGACAGCTCCGGGCTCACGGACCGGCAGCGGAGGGTCATCGAGGTCATCCGCGACTCAGTGCAGCGGCGCGGCTACCCGCCGTCGATGCGTGAGATCGGCCAGGCGGTCGGCCTCTCCAGCACCTCGTCGGTCGCCCACCAGCTGATGGCCCTGGAGCGCAAGGGCTTCCTGCGCCGCGACCCGCACCGCCCGCGGGCCTACGAGGTGCGCGGCTCCGACCAGCCCAGCTCGCAGCCCACCGACACCACCGGCAAGCCCGCCGCGTCCTACGTGCCCCTGGTCGGCCGGATCGCGGCCGGCGGCCCGATCCTCGCCGAGGAGTCGGTCGAGGACGTGTTCCCGCTCCCCCGCCAGCTGGTCGGCGACGGCGAGCTCTTCGTCCTCAAGGTCGTCGGCGACTCGATGATCGAAGCCGCCATCTGTGACGGCGACTGGGTCACGGTCCGCCGCCAGCCCGTCGCGGAGAACGGCGACATCGTCGCGGCCATGCTCGACGGCGAGGCCACGGTCAAGCGCTTCAAGCGCGAGGACGGCCACGTGTGGCTCCTGCCGCACAACGCCGCGTACCAGCCGATTCCGGGTGACGAAGCGACCATCCTCGGCAAGGTCGTCGCCGTACTGCGTCGGATCTGACCTCCGCCGCCTCCATCCAGCCCTGGGACTCACTGCGCCGGTCCCAGGGCTGCTTTGCGTCCTGATCGCCTCCTCGCGGGGGCTTACTTCCCGTCCGCTCGGGCGGTCGCGTCGATGGCGGCCAGGGAACGGCGGACCTGGTTGCGGTCCGTGGTGTACCAGAAGTCCGGCAGGGTCGCCCTGAGGAAGCTTCCGTACCGGGCCGTGGCCAGCCGGGGGTCCAGCACCGCGACGACGCCCCGGTCGCCCGTGGCCCGTACGAGCCGGCCCGCGCCCTGGGCCATCAGCAGGGCCGCGTGCGTGGCGGCCACGGCCATGAAGCCGTTTCCGCCGCGTTCCTCCACCGACTTCTGCCGGGCGCTCATCAGCGGGTCGTCCGGGCGCGGGAACGGGATCCGGTCCATGATCACGAGCTGGCAGCTGGGGCCGGGCACGTCCACTCCCTGCCAGAGGGACAGCGTCCCGAACAGGCAGGTCTTCGGGTCGGCCGCGAACGCCTTGATCAGCTCGCCCAGTGTCTCCTCGCCCTGGAGCAGGATCGGGTTGTCGATCCGGCCGCGCAGCTCTTCGGCTGCCGCCTTGGCTCCGCGCATGGAGGAGAAGAGACCGAGCGTGCGGCCACCGGCGGCCTCGATCAGTTCCGCCAGCTCGTCGATCATGTCGCCCCGGGTCCCCTCGCGCCCCGGTGTGGCCAGGTGCTTGGCGACGTAGAGGATGCCCTGCTTCGGGTAGTCGAAGGGCGAGCCGACGTCCAGGCCCTGCCACTGCGGCACGTCGTCGCCCTCGACCCCCTCGGGGGACAGCCCCATCGAGGCCGCGACCCCGTTGAAGTCGCCGCCGAGCTTGAGGGTCGCCGAGGTCAGGACCACCGAGCGGTCCTCGAACAGCTTCTCCCGCAGCAGGCCCGACACCGAGAGCGGTGCGACGCGGAGGGTGGCGCCGAAGCGGTCGTGGCGCTCGTACCAGACGACGTCGTACTCGGAACCGTTGCTGATCCGCTCCGCCACGCTGTGGACGCCCTCGACCGCGGCCAGGGCCTGCTTGCGCACCGCGTCCTCGTCCTGGACGGACTTGTCCCGGGTGGATCCGATCGCGGAGATCACGTTGCGGGCGGCGTCGCGCAGTGCCATCAGGGCGTAGCCGAGGTCCTCGGGGACCTCCTCCAGGCGGCCCGGGAGCGCCAGCTCCATGACCCGCTCGAAGGACTCGGAGGCGGTCTGCAGGGAGTCGGCGGTCTTCTCGTCGACCAGCTTGGCCGCGCGCTTCACCGCCCGGTTGACCTGGCCCGGGGTGAGCTCGCCGGTGGCGACGCCGGTGACCCGGGAGACCAGCTCGTGGGCCTCGTCCACGATCAGCACCTCGTGCTGCGGCAGCACGGGGGCGCCTTCGATGGCGTCGATGGCGAGCAGGGCGTGGTTGGTGACGACCACGTCGGCCAGCTTGGCGCGCTCGCGGGCCGCTTCGGCGAAGCACTCCGCGCCGTACGCGCACTTCGTCGCGCCCAGGCACTCGCGGGAGGACACGGAGATCTGCGACCAGGCCTTGTCGGACACGCCCGGGGTCAGATCGTCGCGGTCGCCGGTCTCCGTCTCGTCCGCCCAGTCGCGCAGGCGCAGCAGGTCCTTGCCGAGCTTGCTGGTGGGGGTCGCCGCCTCGAACTGGTCGAAGAGGCCCTCCTCCTCGTCCTGCGGCGCGCCCTCGTGCAGGCGGTGGAGGCACAGGTAGTTGGAGCGCCCCTTGAGCATGGCGAACTGCGGGCGGCGGCGCAGCTGCGGATGCAGCGCCTCCACCGTCCGGGGCAGGTCGCGCTCGACGAGCTGGCGCTGGAGGGCCAGGGTGGCGGTGGCCACGACCACGCGCTCGCCGTGGGCCAGCGCCGGCACCAGGTATCCGAGGGACTTTCCGGTGCCGGTGCCGGCCTGGATGAGCCGGTGCGAGCTGTCGTCGATCGCCGCGGCGACGGCTTCGGCCATGGCCACCTGGCCGGGGCGCTCCGTGCCGCCGACGGCGGAGACGGCGGCGTGCAGCAGGTCGGGGAGGGAGGGCTTCGTCATAGCACTGCCAACCCTAAGGGGCGCCACCGACAGTGGCGGCACCGACGAGGATTCACGGCTGGTGGAGGGGATTGGGCACGGTGCCGTGCAGCACGGCGTGCGGACGGTCGGGGCGGTCCCGGTAGCCGTCCTCGTAGAGCCGGTTCCGGTTGAGGCAGAGGCGGCCGATGCGCTCGCCGAGCAGGTCGAAGAGCTCGTAGCGGTCCTTGAGCTCGGGGAACCGGGACTGGTAGCGCAGGATTTCCGCCCGTACGAGGGACCAGAACGCGCCCTCCGGGACGTCGAGCTGGTCGTCGCACAGCACCGCGAGGTAGCGGAAGACGCCGACGAAGAGCCCGGAGTGGATGAACTGGGGCAGGAAGTCGGCGGGCTCGGTGAGCAGGACCCCCCGGACCTCGTCGGGCAGCGCGTCCAGCTCGGGGAGCGGTTCGGCGGTGATGTTGACGTCGTCCACGAAGTCCTTGACCGCGAGGCGGACGGGGACGTCGTGCTCGTCGAAGACCACGATGGCGTTCTCGCCGTGCGGGGAGAAGACGGTGCCGTAGCGGTAGAGGAAGTGGAGCAGCGGGGGCAGCAGCGCGTCGAGGAGCCGCTGCAGCCAGACGGCGGGGGTCAGGCCGGACCGGGCGACGAGCTCGGCCGTGAAGGACCGGCCTCGGGGGTCGGTGTGCAGGAGCGAGGCGAGCGTGCGGGCGCGCTCGCCCGGCGCGAGGAGGCCGGTCAGGGGCTGGCGCCAGATCGCTCCGAGGAGCTCCTTGTACTGGTAGGGCACCTCGGGGAGCTGCGCGTACACCGGGTGGCGGACGGTGACGGAGGCGACCTCGCCGAGCAGGATCACCCGGCACTCGTCGCGGAGGAAGGGGTCGGCGTCGCGCAGCGAGTGGATCCAGGCGGTGACGGCGGGGGCGGCGAGGGCGAGCTCGGTGGGCAGGCCCCGCCAGACCATGGTGTTGAACACGGACAGCGGGAGTTTGACGCTGTGGCGGTCGGGGCGGCTGAGGTTGAGGAAGGTGCGGATCGACTGCTGGGGCAGGCGCACGTCGGGGTCGGCGGGGAGCGGTACGAGGGACCCGGACGCGAGGGCGGGGGCGAAGAGGGGGAGGACGACCTCGTCCCACTGCCAGGGGTGGACGGGGAGATAGAGGTAGCGGAGGGGGTCCAGGCCCCGGTCGCGCAGGGTGCGGTCGAAGGCGGCGCGGGTGGCCGGGTCCAGTTCCGCCGCGTAGAGGAGGTCGGGGTCTTCGACGCCGGCGGTGCCCCGGTAGGCGGCGAGGGAGGTGTGGGCGGCGAGCCAGGGCAGGCGCTGCCGGGTGCGCGCCTCGGGGGCCCAGGCGGCGGTGTCGGAGGCGGAGAGCCCGATCCGGCCCTTGTTGAGGACGAGCCAGGGGTGGCCGGTCTGGTGGCCTTCGAGGGCGGCGTAGTCCAGGTCGGCGAGGGCGTCCGCGGTGAGCGCCGTGTGCGCGATCCGCGCGTCGGCGGAGAGGGTGGCGCTGAGCTCGCGGACGAGGTGGCCGAGGGTGGGCCCGTCGAGGCGGAGGAGGGCTCGGGCGCGGATCAGGAACGCGTACGGGTCCCCGAAGGGGGTCGGGGGCTGCTCGGAGGGCGGGGCCGGGGTGAGGGTGATGGAGTCCGGGTCCACCTGCCAGCTCTCGTACGCGCGGCGGCGGGCGCGGAAGGCGAGGGTGGCGCCGTCGTCGAGGGTCAGGGTCCAGGTGTCGCCGGCGGTGGAGGGGACGGGCGACGGGGCAGGGACCGCCGGGGCGGGTGATGGGGCGGCGGCCGGGGCGGGTGAGGGGGAGGCGGCCGTGGAGGGCGACGGGGAGGCGGCCGGGGCGGGTCGCAGGGAGGCGGCCGGGGCGGGGGCGCGGACCGGGGTGAGGACTTCCTCGTAGGCGAACTCGGCGAGCATCTTGGCGAGCAGCCGACGGGCGGCGGCGGCCCAGATGGCGCGGGTCAGCTCGGGAGGTGTGCGGGGGTCACGGGGAGACGGCGGCACGGAGGGTTCCGCGGAGTCGGGGGCAGCGGGGCGATTCGACACGGAACTCCTCGAAGATCGGGAACTTTGCTGCGTCGCGCAGAGTTTTCGAAGGGAGAGGTGTGAGCGAGCGGTGAGGGTCGCCGGGAGACGCGGAGCGGCATTCAGAGGAGATTGCGCAGCGCCCGCTCCCGGACCATCAGTGCCGCCCGCTTGTCGGGTAGGTCGATTTCCGCGGAGCAGCGGAAACCGGAGTTCAGGAAGGCTGTCACGGAGGGGGTGTTGTGGATGTCCGGTTCGGCAATGACCCGCGTGCAGCGGGGGCGGTTGTCCAGGACGAGGTCGGCGACGGCGCGCAGCAGCGTGGTGCCGAGACCGCGGCCGCGGTTCGTGCCGTCTCCGATCAGCAGGTGGATACCCGTGTCGTGGGGGCGCGCCGGATAGTGCCGGGCGAGCGGGTCGAGGTCGGCCCGGTAGATCTCCCAGTAGCTCATCGGCGTGCCGTCGAGGAGGCCCAGGCAGGGGATGCTGCTGCTGTCCTCGTCGAGCTGGGGCCGCAGGTGGGCGGCGGTGACGGCGGCGGGACCGGCGAGCTCCCAGTAGGTGTGGACCTCGGGGTCGTTCATCCAGCGGGTGAGGAGTTCCAGGTCCCGCGCCGGGCGTACGGGTTCGAGACGGAAGGCTCCGGCCGGGGTGGCGGTGCTGCCCCAGGACGCCGGGGAGTCGAGGAGGTCCGCCTCGGCGAGCAGGGGCAGCAGCCGGGCGGTGAGGCGGGGGGCGCCGATGCGGCCGAGTCCGTGGGTGGTTGCCGTGTCCGCGGGGTGCGTGGGGGTGTCGGTGGAGGGCATCGGGGCTCTTCTCCGCGTCGGTGGTGGCGTGTCAGTCGTGAAGGGGGTTGGCGATGGTGACGTAGACGGACTGGGTGTCGACGGGGCCGACGAGTTCGTCGAGGCCGCCCAGGCGGGTGAGCAGGTTGGCCTTGCACCGCAGGGTCGGTGAGTCGAGGAGCCGTGCGGGAAGCGGGCCGAGGCCCGCGGCCTTGCCGAGGAAGCGGCGGAAGGCGGCGAGGAGCACGCGCTCGTCGGCGAGTTGCTGGGATCCGAAGGCACCGATGAGCCCGAGCACGTTGTTGATGCCGAGGTAGTAGGCGAAGCGTTCGTCGGTGACGGCGTCGGAGACGAAGGTGTCGCTGGCGCCGCCGATGCCGGGGAGCCGCTGCTCCAGTTCCGCGCGGTGGGACTCGCGGAAGTAGTAGCCCTGGTTGTCGCGGTAGCGGCCGCCGACCGGCCAGCCGGCCGGGTCGAGGAGGACCAGGGTGTTCTGCTGGTGCGCCTCGAGGGCGATTCCGGCGAGGGCGTCGAAGGCGAGGACCGGCAGGACCACGTGGTCGAGGTAGCGCAGGAACCACTCGGCGGCGACGGCGGACGTGGTGTGCCCGGTGCTGACGGCGAGGCCGCGAACGATGTCGGCGAGCCGGGAGCGCATGCCGGTCCGGCCCGGCCACGGGCGGGGGGAGGTCAGCGCGGCGACGCAGACGGCGTCGTCGCCGGAGCGGAAGGGATTGTGGCGCAGCAGGGCGTCGAGTCCGGGCACGGGCGTGCCGTCGGGAGCGTCGACGCCGACCCAGGCGGGGTCGCGCACGATGTCGAAGCCGGGGTGGGCCGCCTGCCACTGCTCGGCGAGGCCGGTACGGAGCAGCCGGTGCACCTCGACGCCGCGGTGGAGTTCCTTGCGGAGGTTCTCCCGGCGGGAGTTGGTGATGCGCAGGCCCAGGGAGAGCTTGAGCATCGCCGGGGCGCCGGGGCGGTGGACGGTGCGGATGGAGGAGGTGGGGTACCAGGGGGCGCCGTACGGGCCCAGGTCGTGCAGGAGTCCCGCGTCGAGCAGTGCGGCGACGGCGGGGCGCTGGAGCAGGTCGCGGGCCTGCCAGGGGTGCAGGGGAAGGGGGACGGCGCCGTCGGGGAGCGGGATTCCGGGGGCGAGGCGGCCGAGGAGGCGCGCCGCCGAGACCGGCCGGCCGCTCTCGGTCCAGGCGGAGTCGGTGACCAGGGCGGACGGGGCCACCGCGAACCAGTGGAGGGGGAAGGATCCGTGGAGTTCGGGTGAGTAGCGGCGCACTTCGGCCTCGGAGAGTCCTTCGCGGCTCTTCGGGTCCGGTTGGAGGGGGTGGCCGAGGAGGAGGGACTGTTCGGCGGTGAGGAAGCGGTCCGCTCCGACCGGGGCGGGGGCGGTGGGGCGTTCCCGCCGGTCCGCGATGAACTCGGCGGTGCGGCGCACCGAGTCGGCGACGCGGCCGACGAGGTCGGCGCTGCCGGTTCGCGTGCCGGTGGGGGCGGTACCGGTGCCGGCGGCCGTGGTGGTATCGGATCCGTCGGCGGGCGTGCCGGTGCCGGCGGCTCCCTCGCGGGCGAGGAGCGCGGCGAGGGTGACGGCGTCCATTGTGGGGGCGGTGGCGGGAGCCCCTTCCAGTCGGGCTGCGGCGAAGCGGTGCCAGCCGGACGCCGACCAGTGCCGGACGGTGACGAGCAGAGCCGTGCCGGATGCGGGGAGGGGTACGCGCAGGGGGGTACCGGCCGGGCCGTCGGGCCGGGCGATCCCCGCTTCGCGTACCCAGCACCTGAGGAGGTTCTCCACGGCCGCCGTGTCGGCGACGGCGGTCGGGTCGGAGTGGTCCAACGGGTCTTCCCACAGGGCCCGTTCCCCGCCGGCAAGTCCCTGCCGCGACGCCCGCTGACCGGGCGTGCCGTCCTTTTGCCGCGGCACGGTGGCTTGCCCGTCGGCGGCCGGATCGGCGGGATCGTGCACCCGCGGAGCCCTCGCTGCCCCCGTACCGTCCGTCGGACCCGACGTGCTCGGGGTCGTCCGGGCCGCCGGCGTCCGGGCTGCCGGTTCCTCCGCGCTGGAGAGCTGCCCCGCCGTCGCAGTGCTCCGGGGCTCGGCCGTCACGTCGGCGTGGTTCGGGTGCGGGTCCGGGTCCACAGGACCGTTCAGCTGCTGTGGGGAGGCGGCGGACGCTTCCGCTGCCCGCACCGCCGGTTCGGGGGTGGCTCCGGGTTCGTCCGCCACGGGACCGGCGTGCGCGAGGTCGGAAGGCTGCCACGTGGCAAGGGCGGGGGCCTCCTTCGAACCCTCCGAGCCGGGCCAGGTGGGGAGGGCCGGGAAGGGCGGGTACTCGGAGGCGACCCACGAGAGTCCCGGGCCGGGGGCGGTCGGGGGAAGCTGCGGAGTGCTCGCCACCTGACCGGGCTCGCCGGTCTCCGCGGTACGGGGCCGGTCCGGGTACGGCACGAGCAGGTCGGCTGCCGCGTCCGGGCTCACGGGCGAGGCCGCGGACCGGGCGAGTGCCGAACCCTCCGCCGACGCCGGCGAAACGGACGGGACCGGGTGTCGTACCGGGCCCGCCGAGGTGGACCGGGTCGACTGCGGTGCGGCCGACGCCACCGCTGCGGGCGCTGTGGCGGACGAGGGCCGCTCCCCCACCGGGGTCGCCTCTCCGGCCGGGGTGGGCGGAGTCGGCTTCCCCGCCGGGACTGCCGGCACGGTCACGTGAGGTGGCTCCGCCATCGTCGACTCCGCCGGGACGGCGGGCGTTGCGGGCATCGCCGCCGCGGTCGGCGGCGCCGCCGGAACAACCGGTTCTGCTGACGTCTCCGAGGCAGCCGGAGCCTCCGGGCCCGCCGGGACAGCTGGCGCTAGCCATGCCCTCCCGGGCGGCGGAGTCGGCGCGCCGGGCGCCGGCCGGGCACGCTCGGCCAGGCCGGGGGGTTGGACGTTCCCGACGGCAGCCGCGAGCGGGGCGAAGAGCGCGTCCATGGCCGAGGGCGCGGGCGCGGGCGGGGGCGGGGCCATGCCAGGTGCCGTGGCGGTCCCCGTGGCCAGGCGCGAGGGCGAAGTCGACGCCGGGTCCGAGGGTGTGGCGGCAGTGGTGACCTCGGCCGCGAACCGCGTCATGGCCGTGGCCGGCACCGCGGCCGGGGCCAGGGCCATGTCTGCCCCCCGGGACGGGAGCTGCATCGCCGCCGGAGCCTGGGCCTTGGCCGAAGATGCGGCCGTATCCGGGGCTCCAAGTGCCGTCGCCGCTCCGGGCGCGGACGGAAGTACCGCCGACGCCGCGGCCAGGAACGGCGGCGCAGCCGTGCCCGCACCCCGGGGCGGGAACTGCGTCGCTGCCGGAGTCTGGGTTGCGGCCGGGGACGGGAACGCCGTTGCCGTCACACTCGGCGTCGAGTCCGGGGCTGCGGGTGGGGGCGTGGTCGGCAGCGCGGCCGTGGTGGCCGCTTCGGCCAAGGCCGCGCTGGCCTCAGCGGCCGGCGGCGAGAACTGGGCCGCGGTCGGAACCCGGGGGGTGACCGGGAGACCCGCCGGGGCCTGAGGGGCGGACGGGAGCCCCGCCGCAGCCTGGAGGGTAGCCGCCACTGACTCCGGAGCATGCGGGGCGGCCGGGGTTGCGTCCGCAGCCAGCGTCGACAGCAGGGCCTCGCCCGGGGCGGCGTCAGCAGCCGGCGGCGAGAACTGGGCCGCGGTCGGAACCAGGGGTGTGACCGGGAGACCCGCCGGGGCCTGGGGGGTCGACGGTGCAGACGCCGGAGGTTGCGGGGCTGCCTGGTGCGCAGCCGGAGGGTGCGGGGCGGCCGGGGGTGCGGCCGGGGTCGGAACCCCGGCCGCAGTCGGGGTCGGCAGCGCCGTCGCGGCCGGGTTCGGGAACACCGCCACGGCCGGGGGCTGGAGGCCCGGGGGGAGCGCCGTCGGCGGGGTCGCGGCCACGGGCGGGAGCGCGGGGGTGGCCGGGAACGCCGTCGCGGCCAGCGGCGGGAGCGCGGAAGTGGCCGGGAACGCCGTCGTCGCCGGGGGCGGGGTCGGCTGGTGGGGGTCGGGCATCGCGGGTCCTCCGGGTGCGGTCAGCGGGGCCGGCGGGCGGCGGCCGGGATGGCGTCGGCCAGGCGGTCGAGGACCGCCGAGGCCTGCTCGTCGGTCAGGGTCAGCGGCGGCAGCAGCCGGACGACGGCGGAGTGGCGGCCGCCGAGTTCGACGATCAGCCCCCGGTCCAGGCACTCCTGGCGGACGGCCGCGGCCAGCGCGGGCGCGGCGGCCCCCGTGTCGGGGTCGACCAGTTCGACGCCGATCATCAGGCCGCGCCCCCGGACCTCCCCGACGCAGGGGTGGGCCGGAGCCAGCCCGCGCAGGGCCGACGTCATCCGCTCCCCGAGCACCGCCGCGCGCTCGGCCAGGCGGTTCTCGCGTACGTAGGCCAGCGTGGCCGTACCGGCGGCCATGGCCAGCTGGTTTCCGCGGAACGTTCCGGCATGGGCGCCGGGCGGCCACACGTCGAGGTCGCCCCGGTAGACCACGACGGCCAGCGGAAGGCTGCCGCCGATGGCCTTGGACAGGACCATGACGTCGGGCACCACTCCGGCGTGGTCGACGCCCCAGAAGGCGCCGGTACGGCCGACCCCGGTCTGCACCTCGTCGGCGATCAGGGGGATCCCCCGGGCCGCGGTGATCTCCCGCATCCGGCGCAGCCACGCGTCGGGCGCCGGGAGGACGCCGCCCTCGCCCTGTACGGGTTCCACGATCATCCCGGCGGGCGCGGCCACCCCGCCCTTGGGGTCGTCCAGCAGGTTCTCCGTCCAGAGGGCGCCGAGTTCGGCCCCCTCGGGGCCGCCGACGCCGAACGGGCAGCGGAGGTCCTGCGGGTACGGCAGGCGCGTCACCCGTACGTCCGGCGCACCGCCCGAGGCGCCCAGAGCGCCGGCGGTCATGCCGTGATAGGCCCCGGTGAAGGCGAGCAACCCGTGGCGTCCGGTCGCGGCGCGCACCAGCTTGAGGGCGGCCTCGACCGCGTCCGTCCCGGCGGGCCCGCAGAACTGGATGCGGGCGTCGGCGGCCAGCGCGGGCGGGAGGTTGGCGAACAGCTCGGTGGTGAAGGCGTCCTTGACCGGGGTCGCGAGGTCGAGCACGTGCAGCGGGGCGCCGGAGTCCAGCACGCCCCGGATGGCTTCGAGCACCACCGGGTGGTTGTGCCCGAGGGCCAGCGTGCCCGCGCCGGAGAGGCAGTCCAGGTAACGACGCCCGTCGGCGCCCTCGATGGTCAGCCCCCGGGCGCGCACCGGGACGATGGGCAGGGAGCGCGCGTACGTCCGGGCCGCGGACTCCCGCTGCGCCTGCCGGCGCAGGATGCCCTCGCCGGCGACGGTCGCGCCGGGGCCCGCTCCGGGGCCCGCTCCGGACCCGCCGAAGTCCGCCGGACCGGCCGGAACCCCGGCCGGGGCCCCCGCGGGGGCCCCGCCCGCCGTGGACCCCGTCACGCCCCCGGGCGCCGGTGCCCGTACGCCCTGCGCGGGCACCTGCGGGGGAAGTTGCGCCGCGGCCGCAGCCGCCGCAGGCTCGGTCAAAGCCACGAGTGTCGGTCCTCCCGCACGGATTGCTCTTCCGGATTGCGCCTCGAACATGAACGCTGCTCCCCCATCCCCCGTACGTACCAACGACGATGGCGGCGACGGATCACGGGTGGGCCCAAGATCCTTGCCCGGCACGGGTCGCGCACCGGGAACCGCGGCCCCGGGCTGTGTCGTCATGGGCGGCAGCGGCATAGTGGGGTGCGGTACTCCACGCTCGAAAGAACTTCAGGGGGACGAAAAGACATGCGACCGAACCGACCGGTCACCGCGATCCTGTGCGCGGCCGCGCTCGCGCTGACCGCCTCGGCCTGCGGCCCCGGCGACGCGGAGGCCGGCGGCGACGCCAAGCCGACCGTGGCGGCGACCCTGCCGAGCACGGACGGGATCCAGATCCCGGACCACCTCAAGGAAAAGCTCAAGGAGCACGGCTTCGACCTGGAGAAGTGGAAGGGGGGCGCGTGGAAGAACTGGAAGAGGGAGGACTGGCTCCGCGAGGCGGGCGACTACGTCAACCCGATCATCGAGGGTCTGTGGGACTCCGACCGGATGCGTGACGCCGAGCAGCCGCAGCGCCCGTCCGTCGATCCGGACGCGGGCAAGGACCAGGGCGTCACCGACCCGGCCCCGGCCGCGGTGGCCGCCAAGCCGGCGGTCGCGCCGTACCACAAGAGCGTTCCGGAAGCCGGCAAGGTCTTCTTCGACGGGCCCGAGGGTTCGATGGTCTGCTCCGCGACCGTGGTCAAGGACCCGGCGCGTCCCGGCAAGTCCAACATGGTCTGGACCGCGGGCCACTGCGTGCACGCGGGCAAGGCGGGCGGCTGGTACCGCAACATCGCCTTCGTCCCGTCCTACAACAACGCCGGCAAGCCGTCCGCGCAGCTCAAGGGCGCGCCCCGCGAGCAGGTGGCCCCGTTCGGCGTCTGGTGGAGCGACTGGGCGCAGACCTCCGACCAGTGGATCGCGAACGGCGGCCCGACCGGCGGCGCG
Source organism: Streptomyces sp. NPDC048461 (assembly GCF_055587105.1). Classification (NCBI taxonomy): domain Bacteria; kingdom Bacillati; phylum Actinomycetota; class Actinomycetes; order Kitasatosporales; family Streptomycetaceae; genus Streptomyces; species Streptomyces sp. NPDC048461. Next base: position 120,854 of record NZ_JBVJGW010000018.1, read on the forward strand.
GGTGCCCCGTACGACTTCGCGGTGCTCCACGTGACCCCGGAGGCCGGCAGCGGCAAGTCCCTGGAGGAGACCGTCGGTTCGGCGCTCCCGGTGGAGTTCAACGCCCCGGCCGTGCCGAAGGTCGCCGGCATCACCGCCACGGGATACCCGGCGGCGGCTCCGTTCGACGGCCAGAAGGCCTACCAGTGCGCGGACAAGCCGGGCCGGCTGTCCCTGAACGCGGCCGACCCCGTGATGTACCGCATCGGCTGCACCATGACCGGCGGTTCCTCGGGCGGCGGCTGGATCGCGTCCGGCGCGGACGGCAAGCCGGCGCTGGTGTCGAACACCTCGATCGGCCCGGTCAAGGCGGGCTGGCTGGCCGGACCCCGGCTGGGTCCGGAGGCGAAGGGCATCTTCAACGCGGTGAGCGGCAAGTTCAAGTAGCCGGCGGGCGGGTGCCTCCCGCAGCGTGGTGAACGTACGGCTGAGGGCCCCCTGCGGTGCAGGGGGCCCTCAGCCGTTGTCAGGTCGGACGGCCGTTGTCGCGCCGGACGCCCGTTCTCGCGTCACACCCGCCGACGCGTCACCGCTTGGCCAGCGCGTACGGCGCCAGGTCGGAGGCCAGCTCCGGGTGGACCCGCGCCTTCAGCAGGGTGCCCTCCGGGGTGTGCTCCTCGGAGATCACCTCGCCCTCGGCGTGCGCCTTGGCGACCAGCGAGCCGAGGGTGTACGGCACCATGGCCTCCACCTCCACCTCGGGCCGCGGCAGCTCGGTGTCGATGAGCGCGAGGAGTTCCTCGATGCCCATGCCCGTGCGGGCCGACACCGCGAGGGAGTGGCGCTCGATCCGCAGCAGCCGCTGCAGGACGAGCGGGTCCGCCGCGTCCGCCTTGTTGATCACGACGATCTCGGGCACGTTCACCGCGCCGACCTCGCGGATCACCTCGCGCACCGCTGCCAGCTGCTCCTCCGGCGCCGGGTGCGAGCCGTCCACGATGTGCAGGATGAGGTCGGCGTCGCCGACCTCCTCCATCGTGGAGCGGAACGCCTCGACGAGGTGGTGGGGCAGGTGCCGGACGAAGCCGACCGTGTCGGCCAGGGTGTAGATCCGGCCGCTGGGCGTCTCGGCCCGGCGCACGGTCGGGTCGAGGGTGGCGAACAGCGCGTTCTCCACCAGCACGCCCGCGCCCGTGAGGCGGTTGAGCAGCGAGGACTTTCCGGCGTTGGTGTAGCCGGCGATGGCGACCGAGGGCACCTTGTTGCGGCGCCGTTCCTGCCGCTTGATGTCACGGCCGGTCTTCATCTCCGCGATCTCCCGGCGCATCTTCGCCATCTTCTCGCGGATCCGTCGCCGGTCGGTCTCGATCTTGGTCTCACCGGGGCCGCGGGTGGCCATGCCGCCACCGCCGCCGCCACCCATCTGCCGGGACAGCGAGGCGCCCCAGCCGCGCAGGCGCGGAAGCATGTACTGCATCTGCGCGAGTGCGACCTGCGCCTTGCCCTCACGGGACTTGGCGTGCTGGGCGAAGATGTCCAGGATGAGGGCGGTCCGGTCGACCACCTTGACCTTGACGACGTCTTCGAGCGCGATGAGCTGGCCGGGGCTGAGCTCGCCGTCGCAGACGACGGTGTCGGCCCCGCTCTCCATCACGATGTCGCGCAGTTCCCGCGCCTTGCCGGAGCCGATGAAGGTGGCCGGGTCGGGCTTGTCACGGCGCTGGATCACGCCGTCGAGCACGAGGGCGCCGGCGGTCTCGGCGAGGGCCGCGAGCTCCGCGAGGGAGTTGTCCGCGTCCGTCGCCGTCCCCGAGGTCCAGACACCGACGAGCACGACGCGCTCCAGGCGCAGCTGCCGGTACTCGACCTCGGTGACGTCTTCGAGCTCGGTGGAGAGGCCGGCGACGCGGCGCAGGGCCGCGCGCTCGGAGCGCTCGAACTGCTCGCCGTCCCGGTCTCCGTCGATCTGGTGGCTCCAGGCGACGTCCTCTTCCATCAGGGCGTCGGCCCGGAGGCTCTCGGTGAAGCTCGGCGAGTCCGGCACGTCCTGTGCGTCCCGCGCGTCCTGGGAAGGGGAAGAAGAGGAGGTCATTGGATCCTTACGTCGATTTCGTATGCGTCGGCCGCGGCCCGTGGAACGCGCGCCGTGTGTGCCGTCACGTTGCACGGCACACTGTCACGTTCAACGTGTCACATCTTCGGGTGATTCCCCGAACGACCCCGTCGATGGTGACATGCCCGCTCCACCCCGGTCACACGCTTTTCGGGGTGCCCCACTCGGGGTGCCCGGGCATCGCCGGGGTCGTCGTGCCGTACAGCCAGGGCTTCAGGAACGCTTCGAGGTCCCGGCCCGCCTCCTGGGAGGCCAGGCGTACGAAGTCCGCCGTGCCCGCGACGCCGTCCCGGTGCTCCGCCACCCAGCGGCGCTGGATCCGGTCGAAGGCCGCGGTACCGATCTCCTGCCGCAGGGCGTACAGGACGAGGGCGGAGCCGTCGTAGACCACCGGCCGGAACAGCCCGATCTTCTCGCCGGGGGCGGCGGCCTTCGGGGCGGCCGGGGGGCCGCCCGCGGCCCGCCACTGGTCGGAGCGCTGGTACGCCTCGCGCATGCGCCGCTCCAGGGAGTACTTCCCGAGGCCGTCGGCGTACAGCGCCTCGTACCAGGTGGCGTGTCCCTCGTTGAGCCACAGGTCTGACCAGGTGCGCGGGCTCACGCTGTCGCCGAACCACTGGTGGGCCAGCTCGTGGACCATCACGGCCTCGACGTACCAGTCGGGGTAGCCCTCCCCGGAGAACAGGCTGTGCTCGAACAGGGAGAGGGTCTGCGTCTCCAGCTCGAACCCGGTGGTGGCCCGGGCGATCAGCACCCCGTAGTTCTCGAAGGGGTAGCGGCCGACCCGCTTCTCCATCCACGCGACGTGGCCCGCGGTCTTCTTCAGCCAGGGGTCCAGCCGCTCCCGGTCGGCGGCGGGCACCACGTCGCGCAGCGGCAGGCCGTGCGGTCCCGTGCTGTGGACGACGGCGGAGCGGCCGACCGACACCTGGGCCAGCTCGGTGGCCATCGGGTGCAGGGTCCGGTACGTCCAGGTCGTGGCGGAGCCGGCCCGGCGGGCCGGGAGGGCGCCCGGAATGCCGTTGGCCACGGCCGTGAGCCCGTCCGGGGCGGTGATCCGGAAGGTGAAGAACGCCTTGTCCGCGGGGTGGTCGTTGCAGGGGAAGACCCGGTGGGCGGCGTCGGCCTGGTTGGCCATGGCCAGGCCGTCCTCGGTGGGCACCCAGCCTCCGTCGCCCCGTCCGCGCGGGTCGCTGGTGTGCCGGACGGTGATGTGCAGCGGCCCGCTGCCCGCCACCGGCCGCGCGGGGGTCAGCACGAGGTCCTCCCCCGCGCTCTCGAACCGGGCCGGCTCCCCGTTGACCTCGACGGAGGCCACCTTCCCGTGGGTGAAGTCCAGGTTGATCCGCTCCATCGGCCGCAGGGCCCGGGCATTGATCACGGTGACGGCGTCGAGGGGGGTCCGGTTGTCCTTGTACGTGAAGGACAGGTCGTACGAGAGCACGTCGTACCCGGGGTTCCCGAGCTCCGGGAACAGCCGGTCGCCGATGCCCAGCGGCGCCGGCGGGGGCAGCACGGCGGCGACGAGGGTCAGGGAGGCCGCGGCGAGCAGGGCGGCGCGCAGGCGCGGGGAGGTGAGCTGCATCCACCACCGCTTACCAGCGCCCGCCGCACGGCCGCGAACGGCGCGCGACGGAGCCACCCGAACGGGTCGGCCGGGTGGGGGAAGCCGCTACGCCCGGCTGACGTCGTAGACCCCCGGCACGTCCCGCATCGCCCGCATCAGCGCGGCCAGCCCCGTGGCGTCGGGCAGCTGCAGCGTGTACGAGTGGCGGACGCGCTGTTCGACCGGGGGTTCGACGGTGGCGGAGACGACCTCGACCCCCTCGCGGGCGATCGCCTCGGTCAGGTCGGCCAGCAGGTGCGGGCGGCCGAACGATTCGGCGAGCAGCGTGACCCGGCAGTCCGCGGTGGCCCGCCAGTGCACGGCGACCGAGGTGCGGCCCACCGCGCGCATCTGCGCGACGGCGGCGCACTGCACGCGGTGCACGGTGACGGCGCCGCCCCGGACCACGAAACCGGCGACCGCGTCGGGCGGTACCGGGGTGCAGCAGCCGGCGAGCCGCACGGTGGCGTCGGGCAGGTCGGCGACGGCGTTGCCCCCGCCGCCCCGGGCGCCGACCACGGACAGCGGCGCGCGGGCGGCCGAAGTGGTGGCCATGGCCGGGTCGGGGTGGGTCTGGAGCCAGCTGCTGATGGCGATCCGGGCGGCCGGGGTCCGCGCGTGGTCGAGCCACTCGGCGGCGGGCCCCGAGGAGGCGTCGTGCGCGAGCAGCAGCTGCACGGTGTCCCCGTCGGAGAGGGAGGAGGAGAGCGAGGTGAGGCGCCCGTTGACCCGGGCGCCGATACAGCCGTGCGCCGCCTCGCCGTGCTGGGCGTAGGCGGCGTCGATACAGCTGGCCCCGGCGGGCAGGCCCAGGGTGCCGCCGTCGGCCCGGAACACGGTGATCTCCCGGTCCTGGGCGAGTTCGGCGCGCAGGACGCTCCAGAAGGTGTCGGGGTCGGGCGCGGACTGCTGCCAGTCGAGCAGGCGCGAAAGCCAGCCGGGACGGGTCGGGTCGACCCTCTCCTCGTCGCAGTCGGCGGCCTCCGGCGGGGTGCCGGTGGTGTACGGATTGCCGAGCGCGACCACGCCGGCCTCCGCGACGCGGTGCATCTGCCGGGTCCGGACGATGACCTCGGCGACGTAGCCCTCGGGCGTGGCGACGGCCGTGTGCAGGGACTGGTAGAGGTTGAACTTCGGGGTGGCGATGAAGTCCTTGAACTCGGAGACGACCGGCGTGAAGCAGGTGTGCATCTCGCCCAGCACCGCGTAGCAGTCGGCGTTCTCGCCGACGAGGACGAGGACGCGGCCGAAGTCGGAGCCGCGCAGCTCGCCGCGCTTGAGCGCGATCCGGTGCACGGAGACGAAGTGCCGGGGCCGGACCTGTACCTCGGCGGCGATGCCGGCGTCGCGCAGTACGGACCGTACGGAGTCGGCGATGGCGGGCAGCGGGTCGCGCTCGCCTGCGTGGGCGGCGATGAGGGCGCGGGTGCGCTCGTACTCCTCGGGGTGCAGGATCGCGAAGACGAGGTCTTCCAGCTCGGTCTTCAGGGCCTGGACGCCGAGCCGCTCGGCGAGGGGGATGAGCACGTCGCGGGTGACCTTGGCGATGCGGGCCTGTTTTTCGGGGCGCATCACGCCCAGGGTCCGCATGTTGTGCAGACGGTCGGCGAGTTTGATGGACATGACGCGGACGTCGTTGCCGGTGGCGACGAGCATCTTGCGGAAGGTCTCGGGCTCCGCGGCGGCGCCGTAGTCGATCTTCTCGACCTTGGTGACGCCGTCGACGATGAAGCGGACCTCGTCGCCGAACTCCTCGCCGACCTGATCGAGGGTCACGTCGGTGTCCTCGACGGTGTCGTGGAGGAGCGACGCCGTCAACGTCGTGGTCTCGGCGCCGAGTTCGGCCAGGATCAGGGTGACGGCGAGCGGATGTGTGATGTACGGCTCACCGCTCTTGCGCATTTGACCGCGGTGCGAGGTCTCCGCGAGCAGGTAGGCGCGTCGCAATACGGACAGATCGGCGTCCGGATGATGGGCGCGGTGCGCCTCGGCGACGTGCCCGATGGCATCCGGGAGGCGGTCCCTGGACGTGGGCCCGAGCAGGGCCGCGCGCCCGAGCCGGCGCAGATCGAGCCTGGTCCGGCCGCGTCTGCGGAGCTCAGGGCGCGCTTCGGGGTGTGCTTCGGGGTTCGTGGCCTCTGCACTCATGGGCACCTCCGGCGGCTTCGACCGGCGGTGGCGGGCATGCGGTGAGCCCTCAGGGCCGGTGCCTGATATTACCGACCCCACCACGTGGCGCAGTCCACCTCTCGCTCAGCGTGAAACGGATCACCCATTAGAGGGAAGCTTCAGGCGAAAGCCGTTTCGGTGAGCCAGGCCGGGTCGAACTCGCCCTCGGCGACGATCACGGCGGGTCCGGTCATGTCGATCCGCCCGTCGGGGTGCTCGGTGATGACCAGCGTGCCGCCGGGGAGGTCGACGGTGTACGTGACCGGCGCGCCGGTGGCGGCCGGGTCCGCGCCGTCGCGGCGGATGGCGGCCACGGCGACGGCGCAGGCGCCGGTGCCGCAGGAGCGGGTCTCGCCGGAGCCGCGCTCGTGGACGCGCATGGCGACGTGCCGGGGGCCGCGGTCGACGACGAACTCGACGTTGACTCCCGTCGGGTAGGCGGACACCGGGGCGAAGGAGGGGGCCGAGAGGAGGTTCCCGGCGTCGTCGAGGCTGTCGACGAAGGCCACGGCGTGCGGGTTGCCCATGTTCACGTTGCGCGCGGGCCAGCTCGTGGCGCCGACCGTGACGGTGACCTCGCCGGCGGGGAGCTCGGCGCGGCCCATGGAGACGGTGACGTCGCCGGTCTTGTCGAGGTGGACGTGCTTGACCCCGCCCCGGGTGGCGATGGCGAGGTCGCCGGGCTCGACGTGGCCCGCATGCTGGAGGTAGCGGGCGAAGACGCGCACGCCGTTGCCGCACATCTCGGCGACGGAGCCGTCGCTGTTGCGGTAGTCCATGAACCACTCCGCCTCGCCGGCCAGGTGCGCCGCCTCGGGGTGGGCGGCGGACCGCACGACGTGGAGCACGCCGTCGGCACCGATCCCGGCGCGCCGGTCGCAGAGCCTGGCGACCGCGGACGCGGGCAGCTCGACGGCGTTGTCCGGGTCCGGGACGATCACGAAGTCGTTCTCGGTGCCGTGGCCCTTGAGGAAGGAGAGGGTGGTGTGCGTCACCGGCCCATGGTACCGAGGGCCAGGTGGGGGCCGCGGAAGCCCTCCCGGGCGGCACGGACGGCGTTCCCCGGCCGGAGCCCGGACACGGGGCTCCGGCGGGCCCACGGCCTAGCGGAGCCTGGCGACCCGGTAGACGGCCAGGGCGACGATGCCCAGCGCGATCACGGCGTACAGCGCGGCCATGCGCCAGTCGGGGCGGCGGCCGCTCCCCCGGGCGGGGAGCCCGGGCCAGGTGTAGCCGACGCGGCGGGCGGCCATCATGCCCCAGCCGCCGGCGCAGCAGCTGATGAGGAAGCCCAGCATGGCGACGACCGCTCCGCCGTCGCCGAACTCGAAGGCGAGGGGGAAGGCGAACATCAGCGAGCCGGTGGCGGCCAGCAGCACGATGGGGGCGATCTGCCACAGGCGCAGGCGGCGCTGCGGACGCAGTTCGACCTCGAATTCGGGGCCCGCGGCCGCGACGGCCTCGGCGGGGTCCGGGGCGTCCGGTCCGTCCGGGGTCAGGCGCGCGGGATCCGCGGGAAGCCCGAGCCCTGCGGGACCGTCAGGTCCGTCCGGCTGGTGCAGGAGCGTCGGGTCCGCTTCCCGCAGGGTGTCGTCCCGCCCGGTGTCACGAGGGCCGGCCTCCATCGCCACGCGCCCTCCCCACTCGGACTCAGTACGCCGCAGTTCAGCACCGATGACCACACCGGCACGAGTTTGATGATGGCACGCCCCCGGCCCCTCGACAGGCGCCCGGGGCGTCCCGATGCCATCACGTGATCAGGCTGTGACCGCTCGTTCGACCAACGACTGCGCGAGTCCGGGGAGTTCCCCGCGGTCGGCAACGGCCCCGCTGAGCCAGTTGACCCGCGGGTCCCTGCGGAACCAGGAGTCCTGGCGGCGCGCGAAGCGCTTGGTGGCCCGGACGGTCTCGTTCCGCGCCTCTTCCTCGGTGCACTCCCCGGCGAGCGCGGACAGCACCTGCTGGTAGCCGAGCGCCCTGGAGGCGGTGATTCCGTCGCGCAGGCCACGGGCCTCCAGCGCGCGGACCTCGTCGACCAGGCCGTCCTCCCACATGCGGTCCACGCGCAGCGCGATCCGCTCGTCGAGCTCGGGCCGGGCCACGTCGACGCCGATCTGGACGGTGTCGTAGACGGACTCGTGGCCGGGGAGGTTCGCGGTGAAGGGGCGGCCGGTGATCTCGATGACCTCCAGCGCGCGGACGATCCGGCGGGCGTTGCTCGGCAGGATGGCCTGCGCAGCGGCCGGGTCGGCGGCGGCGAGCCGGGCGTGCAGGGCGCCGGGGCCGCGGAGCGTCGCCTCCTCCTCCAGCCGGGCGCGGACCTCGGGATCGGTGCCGGGGAACTCCATGGCGTCGAGGGCGCCCCGGACGTACAGGCCGGAGCCGCCGACGAGGACCGGCGTACGGCCCTCGGCGAGGAGGGCGTCGATCTCGGCGCGGGCCAGGCGCTGGTACTCGGCGACGCTGGCCGTCTCGGTGACGTCCCAGACGTCGAGGAGGCGGTGCGGGACGCCGCCGCGCTCCCCCGGCGTCAGCTTGGCGGTGCCGATGTCCATCCCCCGGTACAGCTGCATGGAGTCCGCGTTGACGACTTCACCGCCGAAATGACGGGCCAGGGCTACGCCCAGATCGGACTTCCCGGCCGCGGTGGGACCTACGACGGCGATGACCCGCGGGGCGGGGGCTGCTTTCCTCACCGCCCCAGTCTCGCAAACCCGGCGGCATGTACCCGATCGGGCTACGTGACGGGGCCGGGCCGGAGTCGTTGCCCTGGCGTGGTTCCGGCCCGGCGCGCCACCGTGTGAGGCCGGTCCGGTCACCGCGGAACTTCACTCACACGAGTAGCGTTATGGGAGTAGACATGGGCATTTTTCGTCGGTTTTTCGGCAGTAAGGACGAGGCGGCGACCGATCAGGTCGCGGCCGAGGCCCTGACTGCGGAGTCCGGTTCGGCCGACGCGGCCGAGGCCGCGCCGGCTGTTGCGGAAGCGGAGGTCCCGGCCGAGGCCGTGGAGATTCCGAAGCAGCAGTCGGCCGAGGTCGCAGCGGACAGCGAGGCCGGCGAGGGCGCCCGTACGTAGCCACGCCAACGGAAGGTGCCCCATGGGTCTGCTGGACAATCTGAAGGCCAAGCTCGCTCCGGCCAAGGACAAGGTCGGCGCCCTCGCGCAGCAGCACGAGGGCAAGATCGGCGAGGGTCTGGACAAGGTGGCCAAGGCCGTCGACTCCAAGACCAAGGGCAAGTACAGCGGCCAGATCACGAACGGCACGGGCAAGGCGAAGGACGCCTTGGGCAAGGTCGCGCACAAGGACTCTCCCGGCGGGCCGACGCCGCCGGTCACTCCCTGACGCGGCCCGGAGGGGGCGCGCACCGGCTGCGGCCGGTGCGCGCCCCTTTCGTACGTCCGGAACCCGACCCGGTACGCCGCTAGGACCAGGCGGCGACGAAGTACCCGACCCCGTACGGCGCGTCCTCGTACAGCAGGCGCCCGTCCAGGCCCGCGCCCTCGGCGGCGCCCGCCAGGACCTGCCACGGGGCCCGGCCGGCGGCCTGCAGCTCGGCGGCGAGCCCGGCGTCGAGGGCGGCGAGCGCGGCGGTGTCGGCGGCGCCGAGCGCGCGGGCCGCGGCGGTGTCGAAGGCGGCGGCCCGCTCGTCGAGGTATCCGGGGGCCTTGAGGGTCCTGCAGGCGCTGCCGTCGCCCATCACCAGCAGCGCGACGCGGGCGTCCCGGGCGGCGAGCTCCGCCCCGGCCTCCAGGCACGCGGCGGTGTCCAGCGGCTCCGCGACGCCGAGCCCCTCCACCGGGGCGGCGCCCCAGCGGGCGTGCTCCAGCAGCCAGGCGCCCACGGCGAGGGACGGGGGCAGCAGCCGCGGCCCCTCGTCACCGGCTCCGAGCTGTACGCCGGCCTCGACGCCGTAGCCCCGGAAGGTGCCGCGGGCCCCCTGCGGGTACGGCCCTCGGTGGTCCCGGTCGGCGGCCCCGACGACGACCAGGAGGTCGGGGCGCGAGGCGGCGAGCACGGCGAGCGCGTCGGAGCAGGCGGTGCGCGCGTCGCCGAGTTCGGCGGCGGCGCCCGCCGCCACCTCGGGCACGAGCAGCGGCGGGGCGGGGCAGACAGCGGCGGCAACAAGCATGATCGGCAGCCTAACGCGGGTCCGCCGGGCGGACCCGGCGGCCGTCCCGGCGACGCGGACGGTCACGGCCGCCCGGCGGCGCGTTCCCCGGCGGTTCCGGCGGCGGGATCCGGACGCGGGTTCCGGACGCGGGTTCCGGACGCGGGGGCGTCAGCCCTGCGGCACCGCGCAGCCGGACGTCACGGCCGGCAGCGGCGCCGGAACGCCCAGGGTCGGAATGCCGAGCATGACGCCCGCCGGACCGGCCGGGGCGGCGTTGCGCTTCTCCCAGGCGTCTCCGGCGCGGGTGCGGCGCACGGCCAGCGTCGGGCCCTCGGCCAGCAGGTGGTGGGGGGCGGCGTAGGTGATGTCCACGGTGACGACGTCGCCGGGGCGGACCTCCGCGTCCGGCTTCGTGAAGTGCACCAGGCGGTTGTCGGGGGCGCGGCCGGAGAGGCGGTGGGTGGCGCCGTCCTTGCGGCCCTCGCCCTCCGCGACCATGACCTCGAGGGTGCGGCCGACCTGCTTCTTGTTCTCCTCCCAGGAGATCTCCTCCTGGAGCGCGACCAGCCGCATGTAGCGCTCCTGGACGACCTCCTTGGGGATCTGCCCGTCCATGTCGGCGGCGGGGGTGCCGGGCCGCTTGGAGTACTGGAAGGTGAACGCGTTCGCGAAGCGGGCCTCGCGCACGGCGTGCATCGTCTGCTGGAAGTCCTCCTCCGTCTCGCCGGGGAAGCCCACGATGATGTCGGTGGAGATCGCGGCGTGCGGGATGGCGGCGCGGACCTTCTCGATGATGCCGAGGAACCGCTCCTGCCGGTACGAGCGGCGCATCGCCTTCAGGATCGGGTCGGAGCCGGACTGCAGGGGCATGTGCAGCTGCGGCATGACGTTCGGGGTCTCGGCCATGGCCGCGATCACGTCGTCCGTGAAGTCGCGCGGGTGCGGGGAGGTGAAGCGGACCCGCTCCAGGCCCTCGATCTGCCCGCAGGCGCGCAGCAGCTTGCTGAACGCCTCGCGGTCGCCGAGGTCGGAGCCGTACGCGTTCACGTTCTGTCCGAGGAGGGTGATCTCCGAGACGCCCTCGGCGACCAGCGCCTCGACCTCGGCGAGGATGTCGCCGGGGCGGCGGTCCTCCTCCTTGCCGCGCAGCGCGGGGACGATGCAGAAGGTGCAGGTGTTGTTGCAGCCGACGGAGATCGACACCCAGGCGGCGTAGGCGGACTCGCGGCGGGTCGGCAGCGTGGAGGGGAAGGCCTCCAGCGACTCGGCGATCTCGACCTGCGCCTCTTCCTGGATGCGGGCGCGCTCCAGCAGCACGGGGAGCTTGCCGATGTTGTGCGTGCCGAAGACGACGTCGACCCAGGGGGCCCGCTTGACGATCGTGTCGCGGTCCTTCTGGGCGAGGCAGCCGCCGACCGCGATCTGCATGCCGGGGCGCTTGGTCTTCATCGGGGCGAGCCGGCCGAGGTTGCCGTAGAGCTTGTTGTCGGCGTTCTCGCGGACGGCGCAGGTGTTGAACACGACCACGTCGGCGTCGCCGTCGGAGCCTTCGGGGGCGCGCGTGTAGCCCGCGCCCTCCAGCAGACCGGACAGCCGCTCGGAGTCGTGCACGTTCATCTGGCACCCGTAGGTGCGCACCTCGTATGTTCCCTTGACGTCCACTGCCGTGCTCCGGTCGCTGCTGCTGGTCATACGACAAGGGTAGGCGGTACCCGGGAGCCCTCCGGTCCCGCGTGCGGGCTGCCCCGGGGGAGGCGGCGGCCGAAGAGGACGAGAGGACGAGCAGCAGGTCCTGGGCGTCGCGGTGGTTCCGCCCGGTGCCGAGGCGGCGGAGGCGGCCGGGGACGGGGTGCGGGGCTGCCGCGGCAGGACGCGCCGTGACAGGACGGCGGGCGGGTGGCAGGATCGCGGCCATGCCTCTCGTACCGCCCCGGATCAGCAGGCGCCACGCCCTGCGGGCCCTGGTGGCCGTCCTGGCCGTGCTCGGCGTCCTGGTGTGGTGGCTGAAACCGTTCGGGGAGCCGGAGCTCAAGGGCGAGCTGGCGTTCAGCACGGGCGTCCGTACCGGGGTCTACCACCGCTACGGGCAGTTGCTGGAGCAGGAGCTGCGCCAGGACATGCCCGAGATGAAGGTGCGGCTGGAGACCAGCGAGGGGTCCCAGCAGAACCTCCAGCGGGTGGCCTCCGGCGAGGCGGACTTCACGGTGGCGACGGCGGACGCGGTCGCCAAGTACCGGCAGGACGGCAAGCCCGGCGCGGCCTGGCTGCGCGGGGTCGCGCGGCTCTACGACGACTACGTGCAGCTGGTGGTCCCGGCGGGGTCCCCCGTGCAGTCGGCCCGTGACCTGCGCGGCAAGCGGGTGGCGGTCGGGCAGGACGGTTCGGGGGTGCGGCTCATCTCGGAGCGGCTGCTGACGGCGGCCAAACTGAACCCGCGCCGCGACATCACCCCGGTGTCGATAGGGATCGACACCATGCCGTCCGAGCTGGAGGCGGGCCGGATCGACGCCTTCTTCTGGTCCGGCGGCCTCCCGACGAACGCGGTGCGCGAGCTGTCGGAGCGGTTCGAGATCCGGCTCGTGCAGCTGGGCGACCTGGTGGAGCAGCTCCAGGCGAGCGGAAGTCCGGCCCGGTACTACCGGGCGGCCGTGATGCCGCAGGACGCCTACAAGCTCTCCCGGAACACCAGCGCGGTGGCCACGCTGGCCGTGCCGAACCTGCTGGTGACCACGGAGAAGGCGGACCCGGAGCTCACCGAGCAGTTCACGCGGACGGTGATCCTCAGCCGCGACGGGATCGGGCGCGAGGTGCACGCGGCGCAGCTGGTGGACCTGCGCACGGCGATCTACACCGATCCGCTGGACCTGCACGAGGGCGCCCGGCGCTACTACCGCTCGGTCAAGCCGTAGCCCGCGGCGCTCCGCGGCCCTCCCCCGGGCAGGGCGCTCCGCGGACCGTCCCCAGGCGACCCGGCTCCGGGGCTCAGGCGGGCAGCAGCATGGTCGCCGCCGCGGCCGCGCCGATCAGTCCCGCGTCGGTCCCCAGGGCCGCCGGGACCACCCGCAGCTCCTCGACGAAGGAGAGCGTGGCGTAGGCGGCGAGGTGGTGGCGGATCGGGGCGAAGAGGGTGTCGCCGGAGGCGGCGACCCCGCCCCCGATGACCGCGATGTCCGTCTCGACGAGGGTCGCGGTGGCCGCGATGGCGGCGGCCAGGGCGCGGCCGGCCCGGTCGAAGGCGGCGCGCGCGATCGGGTCGCCCGCCTCGGCGGCGGCCGCCACGCCCGCCGCGGTGGCGTCGTCGCCGGGGGTCCAGCCCTGGGCCAGGGCCCAGCGGGCGATGGCCGTACCGGAGGCGATCGACTCGACGCAGCCGTGGCCGCCGCAGGCGCAGCGCTCGCCGTCGAAGGCCACGCTGATGTGGCCGATGTGGCCCGCGTTGCCCGTGGGTCCGGGGTGGAGCTGGTTGTTGAGGATCAGGCCGCCGCCGACCCCCGTGGACACCACCATGCAGAGCGCGTTCGCGTGTCCCTGGGCGGCGCCGAGCCAGTGTTCGGCGGCGGTCATCGCGACGCCGTCACCGGCCAGGACGGTGGGCAGGTCCGTCCCGCGCGCCGCGAGTTCGGCCGCGACGCGGGCCTGGACCGGGAACTCCCGCCACGCCCCGATGTTGACCGGGCTGACCGTGCCCCGGGAGGTGTCCACCGGGCCCGCGCTGCCGATCCCGCAGCGGACCGCCGAGGGCCACAGCGCGGAGCCGGACAGGTCGGCGATCACCTCGGTCACCGCCGCCATGACGGCTTCCGCGTCGGTGCCGCGCGGGGTCGGGCGCCGGGTGGCGGCCGTCATCGTGCCGTCGGGGTGCACGAGCGCACCGGCGATCTTCGTGCCGCCGATGTCGATCGCCACGGTCGGTCCGGACGCCTGGGCGCCGGCCCGCGGCGCGGGGAAGGGGGCGGTGGGGGTGGTCACGGTGGCGGCTCCAGTGAGGGGTCAGGATTCAGTATGCGCCGAAGGCGCAGACGTGCTCTCCCGGGGCTCCAGCCGCGGCTGCTCGCCCTCGCGGATGCGCGGGGCGCTGCCGCCGAGGACGGCGAGGAGTTCCTCGGCCGCCAGCCGCCCGAAGCCCGCGGTGTCGCGTACGAGGGCGGTGAGCCGGGGGTGGGTGACCCTGCAGAGCGCGGAGTCGTCCCAGGCCACGATCGACAGCCCGCCCGGTACGGGGATGCCCCGTTCGGCGGCGACCGCGAGGCCGGCCAGGGCCATCACGTCGTTGTCGTAGACGAGCGCGGTGGGCGGTCCGGGTTCGGCCAGGACCCGGCGGGTGGCCGCGGCCCCCTCGGCGTCGGAGTAGTCGGTGACGACGGACCGCACCTGGCCGGGGCCGAGGCCGCGCGACGCGGCCTCCGCCCGCAGGGAGGCGATGCGGCGGGCGGTGTGGGCGAGGCCGGGCAGCCCGGCGACGTGGACGATGCGGCGGTGGCCCAGCCCGTGGAGGTGGTCCAGGACCTGGGCCATGGCACGGGCGTCGTCGGCGCGGACCGAGGACAGACCGGCGTCGGGTTCGGCCTCGCCGACGGTGACGGCGGGCAGGGCCAGCTGTGCCAGGAGCTCTGGACGCGGGTCCCGGGTGCGCGGGTCGACGACGAGCACCCCGTCGACGCGGCGCTCGGCCCACCAGCGGCGGTAGAGCGCGCACTCCGCGTCGATGTCCTCGACGACCTGGAACAGCAGGGCCGTCCGGGCGGCGGAGAGGGCCTCCTGGATGCCGGAGACGAGCTGGAGGAAGAAGGACTCGACGCCGAGGGTGTGCGCGGGCCGCGCGAGGACGAGCCCCACGGCGCCGGAGCGTTCGCCGGACAGGGCGCGCGCGGCGCTGTTGGCCTGCCAGCCGAGCTCGTCGGCGACCCGGCGGATGCGGGCGCGGGTGTCCCGGGAGACGCCCGGCCGGTCGTTGAGCGCGAAGGAGACGGCGCTCTCCGACACCCCGGCCCGGCGGGCGATGTCCTTGATGGTGGGTCTGCGGGCCATGGCCTGCCTCATTCGTCCTTCGGGTGGATCGCGTTCCGGGTGGATCGCGCGCGGCGGAACACGGACGGCAATGGCCGGACGGTACGCGATCACGCCACGGGACACCGCTCCGGCCGCCGCCAGCACGTACGGGCGGCCGCGCCGGGGCCGTGCGCACCGACGTGCGGAGGGGGACGGTCGGGCCGTCCCTTACGGATGCGGATGCGGATGCGGATGGGGGCACAGATACGGATGCGGACGCGTACCGGATGCCCGATTGTTTCCGGCGGGCGGAATACCGCTTCCTCTCTCCCGGAGACGTCCGATGTCGAGCCATTCCCCGCGCGTGACTAAAGCGCATTAGCTCCAGCAAGCCTGAGGCGTCGGATCCCCTGTGTCAACGGGGCTGAAGCGCTTGAGCACACCCGTCCCGAGGAGGGTTCGACGCCCTGTTGACTTACCGGTCGCCAACGCGGAAAGTGCGTCCTCCGGCATTTCCCAGAACTCGGACTCCGGGAACCCCCATGCACGGTGAATCCACTCCCCGCACCCTCCGCTTCGGCGCGAACTACACCCCGACACGGGGCTGGTTCCACCACTGGCTGGACTTCGACCTCGACGAGGTCCGGGCCGACCTCGACTCGATCGCCGCCCTCGGGCTGGACCACGTCCGCGTCTTTCCGCTCTGGCCGGTGTTCCAGCCGAACCGGACGCTGATCCGGCCGCGCGCGGTGGAACAGCTCGTCGCTCTGGCCGACGCGGCCGCCGAGCGGGGCCTCGACGTCACCGTGGACGGGCTGCAGGGGCACTTGTCGAGCTTCGACTTCCTGCCCTCCTGGACCGGGACCTGGCACCGCCGCAGCATCTTCGGCGATCCGGAGGTGGTGGCCGCGCAGGAGGAGTACCTGCGCACGCTCGCCGGCGCACTCGCCGACCGGCCGAACTTCCTCGGCATGACGGTGGGCAACGAGGTCAACCAGTTCGCCGGCGACCCGCACCCCGAGCCCGACCGGATCACCCGCGAGCAGGCCGGGCGCTGGCTGGAGCGGATGCTCGCCGCCTGCGAGGAGGGCGCGCCCGGCCGCTCCCACGTGCACGCCGAGTACGACGCCGCCTGGTTCCGGGACGGGCATCCCTTCACCCCGGCCCAGGCGGCGCGCCTGGGCGCCGCCACCGCCGTGCACTCCTGGGTGTTCAACGGCACCGCGCAGCGCCACGGCCCGTCCGGGACGGCGACCGAGCACCACGCCGCGTACCTGATCGAGCTGTCGAAGGCCTGGGCCCCCGACCCGCACCGGCCGGTGTGGCTCCAGGAGGTCGGGGCGCCCGCGCCGCTGATCCGGCCGGGACGGGCGGCGCGCTTCGCCGAGGCCACCGTGGCGAACGCCCTGGACTGCGCGGACGTCTGGGGGGTGACCTGGTGGTGCTCGCACGACGTGTCCCGCGAGCTGGCGGACTTCCCGGAGCTGGAATACGGGCTCGGCCTGCTCACCAACGACCGGCGGACCAAGCCGGCGGGCGCGGCCATCGCCCGGATCGCCGCTGAGTGGCGGGGCCGGGAGCACCGGCCGCCGGTACGGACCACCGCGCTGGCCGTGGACGTCGGCGGGGCGCAGGAGGCGCCGCGGCGCTCGGTGTGCGCGCCGGGCGGAGCCTTCTTCGAGGCCTGGGCGGCGCTCACCGCCGACGGGGTGCGCCCGGCGGTGGTGCTGGCCGAGCGGGCCGGGGACCAGGCCCACCTGGCGGCGCGCGGCATCACGGAGGTCCTCCACGTGCCGCCCCCCGCCTGACGGCCCGCGGCTCCCGCCCGCGCGGACGGCCGCCCCGCGCGGACCGCCGTTCCGACGCCGCCGGATCCGCGCCGCCTGCTGCCGCGGCCCACCGGTCGTCCGACCGCCGGCCGCGCACGGCGGGACCGGCGCCCGCCTCCTGCCGATCCGCCCGGTTCCGATCCCGCCCCCGCATCCCGACCGCATATCCCTCGCCCGCCCCTCCGGAGGAGCCCCGCATGTCCGAGACCGACCACGGCGTCGCCCCTCGTACCGCCGCCGACGCCACCACCGCCGCCCGCGGCCTCCCCGTACGCCCGACGCGGCGCGGGGTGCTCACCGCGGGTGCCGGGGCCGGGGCCGCCGCCCTGCTCGGAGCGCCCGCCCCCGCCCGGGCGGTCCCCGTGTCCGCGCCCCCGGCCACCGGGCCGGCGGCGGGCGGTCCGGCGGCGGGCGGTCCGGACGACGCCGACCCGGCCCCGTACGCCTCGTACTGGTTCCCGGACTCGCTCCCGCCCGGTACCCCCGGCCCGGGCATCGTGTGGCGCTCCCTGAAGCAGTGGACCCCCGAGTCCGATCCCGACCTCGCCCACAACACCGCCACCGTGCCGCTCGCCCCCCGCTTCACCCCGGTCCCGCCCCATCCGGGCGCCCGCGCCGGCCAGGCCCGGATCTCCTCGCTGGTCTCCTTCGGGCCGACCGCGGGGAACCCGTCGCAGGGCTCCCCGACCGCCGACTCCTACGCCCTGACGCACTGGGCGTACATCGACGAGCTGGTCTTCTGGGGCGGCTCCGCCGGCGAGGGGATCGTGCTGGCCCCGAACGCGCCAGTGGTCGACGCCGCCCACCGCAACGGGGTCCGCGTGCTCGGCAACGTCTTCCTGCCCCCCGTGGCCTACGGCGGCGACCTCCGGTGGACCCGCGACCTCGTCCACAGGGACTCCCTCGGGCGCTTCCCGATCGCCGAGAAACTGGCCCTGGTCGCGTCGGCGTACGGCTTCGACGGCTGGTTCGTCAACGCCGAGACCGACGGCGGGAACAGCGAACTCGCCTCCCGGATGCGGGAGTTCCTGCGCGCGTTACGGGCGGCCGGGGCTCCGCACGGGCTGCGCACCACCTGGTACGACGCCATGAACAGCACCGGCCGGGTCGGCTGGCAGGGGGCGCTGAACGGGCTCAACCAGGAGTTCTTCGAGGACCGGACCGGACCGGTCAGCGACACCCTGTTCGTCGACTTCCGCTGGACCCCGGAGAAGCTGGCCGCGTCCGGCACGCTCGCGGACCGCCTCGGCCGCAGCCGCCACGAGCTGTGGGCGGGCGTGGACGTGGAGTCCAACGGCTGGAACAGCGCGGCCCGTTGGGACGCGATCGTCCCGCGCGGGCGCGACCACGTCGTCAGCTACGGCTTCTACCGGCCGGAGTGGACGCGCAACCACCTCGCCGACCGCTCTCCCGGCGCCTTCCACCGCGCCGACGACCGGTTCTGGACGGGCGAGTCCCTCGATCCCTCCCGCCCCGCCCCCGAGGGCACGTGGCGGGCCCCCGCCACGGTCGTCGCCGACCGGTCCACGGTCGCCTCGCTGCCGTTCGCCTGCGCGTTCAACACCGGGCACGGGGAGCGCTGGTACGAGGCGGGCGAGGTGGTCTCCGACGCCCCCTGGAGCCACCTCGGGCTGCAGGACCGGCTCCCGGGCCGCCGCTGGGTCGTGGACACCTCCGGGACGCGGCCCGCCGTGGCCCTGGACTTCGCGCGGGCCTGGCGCGGGGGCTCCAGCCTGCTGGTGACGGGGCCGCTCACCGCGCCGGCCGCGGTCGGGCTGCACGCCACCCGCCTGCGGTTGACCCGCTCCACCGTGCTGGAGCTGGTGCACGCCGGCGGGGCGGTCCCGGTCGGGGTGGAGGTCGGGGTGGCCGTCCGCGAGCCGGCCGCCCCGGGGGCGCCGGTCCCGTACCTCTGGTTCCCGGCGCGGGAACCCGCCCCGGGGCCGGGCTGGCGCACCGCGCGGTTCGGGCTCGCCGCCCTCGCGGGCAGGACGGCGTACGGGCTCGCCGTACGGATCACCGCGCGCGGGAGCGGTCCGGTGGAGTGGCGGCTCGGCGCCCTGTCGGTGCGCGACGGCTCCGCCGGAGGGCGGCCGGCCCCGCCCGCCGCACTGAGGGTGGACGCCTCGGCCGTACGCGACGGCACGGCGGCGGTCCGCCTGTCCTGGCACCGGGCGCCGGGGCGGGGTGCGGGTCGGAGCCCGTTCCGGCACCACGAGGTCTCCCGCGTCCTGCGCGACGGCACCCGGCGCTTCCTCGGCGGCACCTGCGGGACGGCCCTGTACCTCCCGGCGGTCCCCCGCGCCGGCCGGGAGCGGGCGGTCACCTTCGAGGTACGGGCCGTGGACGAGCTGTACGCGGTCTCCGCCCCGGCCCGCACCGCGCTCGCCTGGGACTGAGCGCTCAGGCGGCGCCGGGGTCGGTGCGCGGGACGGTCACGGTCACCCGGAGCCCGTGCGGCGGGTTGTTCTCGTATGCGAGGGACCCGCCGCCCGCGGCGAGCAGGGCCCGGGAGATCGACAGGCCCAGGCCGGAGCCCTTGACGTTCTGGTGCCGTCCGCTGCGCCAGAAGCGGTCGCCGACGCGCAGCAGCTCCTCCTCGGTGAGGCCGGGCCCGCGGTCGGCGACGACCACGCGGACGGTCCGTGCGGCGGCCGCGACCGACACCTCGACCTCCTCTCCCGAGGGGGTGAACTTGAGGGCGTTGTCAATGACGGCGTCGAGCGCGCTGGACAGCGCGATGGGGTCGGCCCAGCCGGTGACGGCGCTGCGGCCGGTCACGGTGAGCCGTACGCCCTGCTCCTCGGCGTACGGGCGCCAGGACGCCGCCCGCTCGGCGACGAGCGCACCGATGTCGGTGAGGCTGATCTCCGCGGAGGCGTGCTCGGCGAGCGCCAGGTCGAGCAGGTCGTCCAGGACCTGCGTGAGGCGCTTGCCCTCGGTGCGCACGGAGGCGATCTCCTCGTTGCCCTCGGGCAGTTCCAGGGCGAGGAGCTCGATGCGCAGGAGCAGCGCGGCGAGCGGGTTGCGCAGCTGGTGGGAGGCGTCGGCGACGAACGCCCGCTGCTGCTCCAGCACCTCTTCGACGTTGTCGGCCATCTCGTTGAACGAGTGGGCCAGGCGCTGGAGTTCCGGCGGTCCGCCGGCGGCCGCGACCCGCGAGTTCATCCGTCCGGTGGCGATGCCGTGGGCGGCCGCGTCCAGGGTCTGGACGGGCTTGAGGACCCAGCTGGTCAGGCGCAGGGCGGCGCCGAAGGCGACGAGCATGGCGGCGGCCAGTCCGCCCGCGATGATCAGCCAGCCGCGCAGGATCCGGCCGCGCATCAGGTCGGTCGGCGATTCGGTGGCGACGACGGCCACGACGTCCCCGTCGAGGATGACCGGGGAGGCGACGAGCAGCTTTCCGTGCGCCTGCCAGGGCCACACCTGCGGGGGGTCGTGGCTGCGGCGCCCGGCGAGCGCCTCGACGAAGGCGGCCCGGCCCTTGCCCTTCTCCGGGAGCTCCCACCAGCCCGGAGCCCGGGCCATGGCGTTGTCGTCGCGGTAGAAGATGCCGACGCGGATGCCGTACAGCTCCTGGTAGCGGGCGAGCTCCAGCTGCAGGGTCGCGCGGCGCTCGTCGGCGCCGGTGGACCCGGAGCCCTCGGCGTCGACGACGAACTGGGCGAGGGCGGCGAAGCGGGCGCTGTCGTCGATCCGGTCGACCACCACCCGCTGCTGCTGGCCGGCGGCCAGGCTCACGGCCAGCGGGAACCCGAGGGCGAGCAGCATGCCCGCCATCAGGACGACGAGCAGCGGGAGCAGCCGGGCACGCACGTCGGGATCCCGCTAGGGGGCGGCCGGGGCGACGAGCCGGTAGCCCACCCCGCGGACGGTCTCGATGAGGGCGGGCATGCGCAGCTTGGAGCGCAGCGAGGCGACGTGCACCTCCAGGGTGCGGCCCGTGCCCTCCCAGCTGGTCCGCCAGACCTCGCTGATGATCTGTTCGCGGCGGAAGACGACCCCGGGCTGCTGGGCGAGCAGGGCCAGCAGGTCGAACTCCTTGCGGGTGAGCGGCACGTCGGCGCCGTCCACGCTGACCCGGCGGGTGGGCAGCTCGATGCTGACGGTGCCGAGCCGGACCACGGCGGGCGTGCCGGTGCCGGTGGCGGCGGCCTCCTCGGAGGCGCCGGCCCGCCGGGCGACGGCGTGGATGCGGGCGAGCAGCTCGCCGGTGTCGTACGGCTTGGTGACGTAGTCGTCGGCGCCCATGTTCAGCCCGTGGATGCGGGAGCGGACGTCGGCCCGGGCGGTCACCATGATGACGGGCGTGGCGGTGCGCTTGCGGATCTTGCCGCAGACCTCGTAGCCGTCCTGGTCGGGCAGGCCGAGGTCGAGGAGGACGACGCCGAAGGGCGGGGCTCCGGCGGGCAGCAGCGCCTGCAGGGCCTCCTCGCCGTTGCGGGCGTGGGTGACCCGGAAGCCGTGCCGGGCGAGGATCGCGGACAGGGCGGCGGCGACGTGGTCGTCGTCCTCGACGAGCAGCAGTCTCATGCCGTCCCCCTCTCCTCTTCTTGCTCTTCAGCTTCCGTACGCATGGCCACCCTGCATCCACGCCGATGCGGAGTCCCACGTCAAGGGGGTTCCGGTACGGCGCGCCTTCCGTTATGCACCCGGTACGCGCCCGGAGCGGCCGCGGGGGCGGCGCGCACGGAGCGTGTCCGGGCGAGGCCGGATCGTTATCCTCAATTCTCCCTCAGATGTGATGACGTTGTGCGCGCCACGTCACTACTGTCCTCCCAACCGAGGAGGACGGAGCAAGAAGCCGATGAGCGGAGTATCAGTGACCAAGGACGTGCAGGACGCGGCCGGTGCCGCGGACGACCTGGTCGTACTGAGCAACGTCAACAAGCACTTCGGCGCGCTGCACGTGCTTCAGGACATCGATCTGAGCATTGCCCGCGGTGAGGTCGTCGTCGTGATCGGTCCTTCGGGATCGGGCAAGTCCACGCTGTGCCGGACCATCAACCGTCTGGAGACCATCGACTCGGGCACCATCACGCTCGACGGGAGCCCGCTGCCCGCGGAGGGCAAGGCGCTGGCCCGGCTGCGCGCCGACGTCGGCATGGTCTTCCAGTCGTTCAACCTCTTCGCGCACAAGACGGTGCTGGAGAACGTCATGCTGGGCCAGCTCAAGGTCCGCAAGACGGACCAGAAGGTCGCCCGCGAGAAGGCCGTGGCCCTGCTGGACCGGGTGGGCGTCGGCTCGCAGGCCGACAAGTACCCGGCGCAGCTGTCCGGCGGTCAGCAGCAGCGCGTGGCGATCGCCCGCGCGCTGGCGATGGACCCGAAGGTGATGCTGTTCGACGAGCCGACCTCGGCTCTCGACCCGGAGATGATCAACGAGGTGCTGGAGGTCATGCAGCAGCTCGCCCGGGAGGGGATGACGATGGTCGTCGTCACGCACGAGATGGGCTTCGCCCGCTCCGCGGCGAACCGCGTCGTCTTCATGGCCGACGGCAAGATCGTCGAAGAGGCCGCGCCCGAGCAGTTCTTCAGCAACCCGCGCAGTGACCGGGCCAAGGACTTCCTGTCGAAGATCCTGCACCACTGAGGTTCGGGTCTGGTAGTGATCCGGTGACGGGCCGCAGCCCGACCGGTCCCTGCCCCCTGCGCACGTGCCCGTAAAGCGTCGCTCGTCGTTCAACAACGTCTCATCCGAGGGAAGTTCACCATGAAGATCTCCAAGGTTGCCGCGACCGCGGCCATCGCCGTCGCTCTCGCCCTGACCGCGACCGCCTGTGGCGGCAGCGCCAAGGACGCCGCGAGTGACGGCGGTGCGTCCGGTGGCACCGCCAAGGACAAGCTCGTCGTCGGCATCAAGTTCGACCAGCCCGGCCTGGGCCTGAAGACCCCGGACGGCAAGTTCACGGGCTTCGACGTCGACGTCGCGACGTACGTGGCCAAGGAGCTCGGCTACCAGCCGGACCAGATCGAGTTCAAGCAGGCCGTCAGCGCCGAGCGCGAGAACCTGATCGGCAACGGCGACGTGAAGTTCATCGTCGCGACCTACTCGATCAACGACAAGCGCAAGGAGAAGGTCGACTTCGCCGGCCCGTACTTCCTCGCGCACCAGGACCTGCTGGTCCGCGCCGACGACACCTCGATCACCAAGGCCGAGGACCTGAACAAGAAGAAGCTCTGCTCGGTCACCGGTTCGACCTCGGCGCAGAACGTCAAGACCAAGCTGGCCCCCGAGGCCGACCTGCTGGAGCAGGGTGGCTACTCCGAGTGCCTCACCGGCCTGGAGAACAAGGCCGTCGACGCGCTGACCACGGACAACTCGATCCTGGCGGGCTACGCGGCGCAGGAGAAGAACAAGGGCAAGTTCAAGCTGGCCGGGCTGAGCCTGAGCAACGAGAACTACGGCATCGGTCTGAAGAAGGGCGACAAGGAGCTCCAGACCAAGATCAACGCCGCGCTCAAGAAGATGGTCTCGGACGGCAGCTGGCAGAAGGCCGTGGACACCAACCTCGGTCCGGCCAACTTCAAGAGCGAGCCTGCCCCGCAGATCACCGAAGGCAGCTGATTCATCGGTGAGGAGCGTCGCCGCCCGCCTGCCGCGGGCGGCGGCGCACCTCACCGGCCATCCTGGGGAGAGCGCAGGGCATCGTGTTCGATTTTCTTGATTCCGGGCAGTACGACGTGCTCGGAGCCTTCTGGGTGACGGTTCAGCTCACCCTCTACTCGGCGGCCGGATCCCTGGTCTGGGGCACCGCCCTGGCCGGGATGCGGGTCAGCCCGGTCCCGCTGCTGCGGAGCTTCGGCACCGCGTACGTCAACCTGGTGCGCAACACCCCGTTGACCTTGCTGATCATCGCCTGCTCGCTGGGACTCAACCAGACCCTCGGCATCGCTCTGGGCGGCAGCACGTTCAAGGAGATCGGCTTCCGGCTGGCGGTCCTCGGACTGACTGCCTACACCGGCACCTTCGTCTGCGAGGCGCTGCGTTCCGGCATCAACACCGTGCCCGTCGGCCAGGCCGAGGCGGCCCGCGCGCTGGGGCTGAGCTTCTTCCAGGTGCTCACCCTGATCGTGCTCCCCCAGGCCTTCCGGGCGGTCATCGCACCGCTCGCCAACGTACTGATCGCGCTCACCAAGAACACCACGGTGGCCGCGACCATCGGCGTGGCCGAGGCGGCCCTGCTGATGAAGGAAATGCTCGAGAACGAGGCGCAGGCGGTCTTCGCGGTCTTCGCGGTCTTCGCCCTCGGTTTCGTCCTGCTGACCCTGCCCACCGGTCTTCTGCTGGGCTGGGTCGCCAAGCGAGTGGCGGTGAAGCGATGAGTTCCGTGCTGTACGACACCCCCGGCCCCAAGGCCAAGGTGCGCAACTGGATCTACAGCGGGATCTTCGTCGTGCTGTTCGGGCTCGTCCTGTGGTGGGCGCTGTCCCTCATGGGCGAGAAGGGCCAGCTCGACGCCGACAAGTGGACGCCGTTCGTCACCGACAGCCGGGTCTGGACCACGTACCTGCTCCCCGGCCTGGTGGAGACCCTCAAGGCCGGCGCGCTCTCCATGGTGATCGCCCTCCCGCTGGGTGCGCTGCTGGGCATCGGCCGGCTGTCGGACCACGCGTGGGTGCGGGGGCCGGTCGGGGCGTGGGTGGAGTTCTTCCGCGCCATCCCGGTCCTGATGCTGATGCTGTTCGGCAGCGCGCTGATGGCGCCGCAGTTCCTGGACGTCCCGTCCGACACCCGGCCCTTCTGGGCCGTGGTCACGGGCCTGGTCCTCTACAACTCGGCCGTCATCGGCGAGATCGTCCGGGCGGGTGTGCTCTCGCTGCCCAGCGGCCAGACCGACGCCGCCAAGGCGATCGGCATGCGCAAGGGCCAGACGATGTTCTACGTGCTGATCCCGCAGGCCGTGACGGCGATGCTGCCGGCCCTGGTCAGCCAGCTCGTGGTGATCCTCAAGGACACCGCGCTCGGCGGCGCGCTGCTGGGCTTCGCGGAACTGCTCTCCACGAACCGGCAGATCTCGGCCAACTACAGCAACACCATCGCGACGCTCGTCGTGATCGCCCTGATCTACATCGTGGTGAACTTCGGCCTCACCAGCTTTGCCTCCTGGCTGGAGCGCCGGCTGCGGAAGTCGAAGAAGGGCACCGGCGCCGTGGTCGGCGCGGCCGATGTCGACGACATGGCCACCGGCGGGGTCTGACCCCCTCCCCGGTCCGGACCCCCCGGTGGGTCTGACGTACGGTCAGTCATAGTGCGCAGCCCGCGTGGTGCGGCGGAACCCTTCCGCCGCACCACGCGGCGTTGACGCGACCGGTGTCACTTGACGCAGGCACCTCCAGTGGGTTGCATACCTTCTGTGATCACATACCGGACATCGGGAGCCGCGCCATGGACCCGGTGATCGTCGTCGGCGCGGGGCCCGTCGGACTGTCCCTGTCCCTCGCCCTGGCCGGCCAGGGCGTACCCACCGTCGTGCTCGACGAGGGGCCCGGCAAGGAGGAGCCCCGGCCTGCCCGTACGGTCGTACTGCACTCCGACACCGCGGCCATGGTGAACCGGCTGGGCTGCACGACCCTGCGCGACGAAGGGGCGTACTTCGCCGCCTGGCGCACCGTACGGCGTCGGCAGTCCGCCCAGCGCAGCACCTTCGACGACGGCCCGGCCCCCCTGCACCTGCCGCAGCACGCCCTGACCCGCGGACTGCGCGACGCCGCCTCCGCGCACCCGCTCGTCCAGCTGGTCACCGACAGCCGCCTCGACTCCGTGGAGCAGGACGGCCGCGGGGTCACCGCCCACACCCGGGGCTCCGAGACCACGTGGTGGCGGGGGAGCTTCCTGGTCGGCTGCGACGGCGCCCGCTCGACCGTGCGCAAGCTGCTCGGCATCCGCTTCCCGGGCCGGACCGCCGTGGAACGCCACGCGGTGGCCGCCCTGCGCACCGAACTCCCCTGGCCGGGCGAGGCATTGCTGCACCGCAATCCGCCGTCCGGGCCCGACGAGGCCACCGCCCGGCCGCTGCCCGACGGGGTGTGGCGGCTGGACTGGCTGCTGCCGCCGCGCGGCGACCTGGTGACCCCCGACGCGCTGGTCCACCTCGTGCGCGACACCCTGGCGGTGTGGTGCGGGGGTACGACTCCGCCGTACGACCTGATCGACACCGGGGTCCACACGCTGCACCACCGGCTCGCCCGGCGCTGGCGCGAGGGCCGCGCCTTCCTCGCGGGGGACGCGGCGCACCTGCTGGGCGCCCTCGGCACCCAGGGCGTCGAGGAGGGGCTCCGGGACGCCGAGAACCTGGCGTGGAAGCTGTCCCTGGCCTGGCACCAGGGGGCCTCCGAGGCCCTGCTCGACTCGTACGAGGCCGAGCGGCGCACCGCCGTCGCCTCCCGGCTGCGCGCCGCGGACCAGGCGATGCCGGTGCTGCGGTCCGGCGGCGGCCTGCGCACGTACCTGCCCGGGGCGGCCCGTTCCGCCGAGTCCCTGCTCGCCGACGGCCACCTCGGGCGCGGCCCGCTGGGCGCGGAGCCCGCGTACGCCCCGCCCGTGGCCGTACGCGAGGTGCCGACGGCCACGGAACCGGGCGGACCGGTGGCGAACGTGGCGGTGACCGCGACCGACGGCTCGACCGTGCCGCTGCGCGACCTGCTGGGCGGCCGGCTGCTGGTGGTCCTGGTCGCCCCGGGCACGGGGGTCTGGGACCGCCGCCACTGGCTCGGCGCCGGGCTGATGCCGCGGCTCGCGGCCGCGGTGGGCGCCCTGCCCGTCCGGACCGACCTGCTCGTCGCCGACAGCTACCCGGGGGCCCCGGCGCACACCGTGCTCCTCGTACGGCCCGACGGACACCTGGCGGCGACCTTCGCGGGGGTCCGCCCGGCGGAGTTGTACGAGGCGGCGGACGCCGTCCGGGCCGGAGCCCCGGACCCTGCGCCGCTGCCGGCCCCCTCGACGACGCCCACGGTGGTGGTCGACTGACGGCCGCCCCTGGTCGGCGGCCGTGCTCGACCGGGACTCGAACCGTGATCGATTGACCCTCCCGCGGACTCGTGGTTCACTCGCGAACATGACCGGCAACGACGTACGCCTGTGGCGGAGGGTCCATATGGACCTGCTCCGCTACGCGGGCTGCGTGTGTCGCCCTTCCTGCTGATTCGCCTCTCCTCCGCGCGCCCCGTGCCGTCACCGGCCCGCGCGCACCTCCGCGAACCCCAGGAACGGTCCCCTTCATGTCTGCACCCACGCACGCCCCCGCTCCGGCATCCGTCCCCGTCCCCGCTCCGGGTCTCGTGCCGGCGCCGGCCGCCGCACCGGCACCGGCTGCGCCTCCCGGCCCGACGGCGCCTTCGGGCCCGACGGCGCGCGAGCTCCTCGACTTCGCCCTGAACACCGCGGCCGACCCCGACGTCGTCGCGTCGCTGCCGCTGGACCCGCAGGGCCGCACCTGGATCCGGCTGGACGGGCCCGCCGGCAGCGAGGCGTGGCTGATCGGCTGGCCGCCGGGCACCGGCACCGGCTGGCACGACCACGCGCAGTCGCGGGGCGCGTTCGCCACCGCCCGGGGCCGGCTCACCGAGAACTCGCTGGCCGTACGCCTGCCCTCGGAGGGCTGGAAGTCCCTGGAGCTCGCCCCCGATGTGGACCGCCTGCGCCACCTGGACGCGGGATCCGGCCGGGCCTTCGTCGAGCACCACGTCCACGAGGTGCTGAACGAGTCCACGGAGGAGCACGCGATCTCGGTCCACGCCTACTACCCGCCGCTGCCGCTGATCCGGCGCTACAGCCGCACCGGACCGGTCCTCAGCCTGGAGCACGTCGAGCGTCCGGCGGACTGGCAGTGAGCGCCCCGGTCGGCATCGACGAGCTGCTGGAACGGATCCGCGCGGGCTACACCCGGGTCGGCCCGGAGGAGGCCGCCGCAGCCTCCCGGTCCGGGGCCGTGCTGGTGGACATCCGCTACCAGGCCCTGCGCGAGCGGGACGGCCTGATCCCGGGCGCGCTGGTGATCGAGCGCAACGAACTGGAATGGCGACTGGACCCGCGGGGCAGCCACCGCGTCCCCGAGGCCACCGGCCACGACCTCCAGGTGGTGGTGATCTGCAACGAGGGCTACGCCTCCAGCCTCGCGGCGGCGTCGCTCCACGCCCTGGGCCTGCACCGCGCCACGGACCTGACCGGCGGCTTCCAGGCCTGGAAGTCGGCGGGGCTGCCGGTCGTCCCCTCCTGACGCGCTCCGGGGTGCGCTCCGCCGTGTGCCCCGCCGCGGTCCGGCGCGGGCGCGGTCGCCGCTCCGGGCGCTCCCCCGGTCACTCTCCCGGGTAGCCCAGCCCGTCGGCGTCCTCGCCCTCCGCCTCCAGCGCGCGGCGCACCACCCGCAGGGCCATGCCCTCCGGGTACCCCTTGCGGGCGAGCATGCCGGCGAGGCGCCGGATGCGCTTGTCCCGCTCCAGGCCCCGGGTGGCGCGGAGCTTGCGCTCCACGAGCTCCCGGGCGGTCTCCTCCTCCTGGTCGGAGTCCAGCTGTTCCAGCGCCTCCTGCACGAGGGTGGTGTGCACCCCCTTGGTGCGGAGCTCCTGTGCCAGCGCGCGACGGGCGAGGCCCCGGCCGCGGTGCCGGGACTCGACCCAGGCTCCGGCGAAGGCGGCGTCGTCGATCAGGCCCACCTCCTCATACCGGGAGAGGACCTGTTCCGACACCTCCTCGGGGATGCCCCGCTTCGCCAAGGCGTCCGCGAGCTGCCGCCGGGTGCGCGGCATCCCGGTGAGCAGGCGCAGACAGATCGCCCGCGCCTGCTCCTCGGGGCTCTGGGGCGGCAGTTCCGGGCGGTCTTCACGGCCGCGCCGGCGCTCGCCGCCCCTCTCCTGCTCCCGCACGGGTCAGCTCTTGGCCACGGCGGCCTTGGCCGTCGTCTTGGCCTTCGATGCGGGGGCGGGTACGGCGGCGGCAGCCGCGGCGTCGGCCGTGTCCGCACCGGCGGCGGCCTCGGGAGCGGCGGCGGCGTCGGTCTTGCGGATGCCCACGCCGAGCTTCTCCTTGATCTTCCGCTCGATCTCGTCGGACAGGGCGGGGTTGTCGCAGAGGAACTTCCGCGCGTTCTCCTTGCCCTGGCCGAGCTGGTCGCCCTCGTACGTGTACCAGGCGCCGGCCTTGCGCACGAAGCCGTGCTCCACGCCCATGTCGATCAGGCCGCCCTCGCGGCTGATGCCGTGGCCGTAGAGGATGTCGAACTCGGCCTGCTTGAACGGCGGCGCGACCTTGTTCTTGACGACCTTGACGCGGGTGCGGTTGCCGACCGCGTCCGTGCCGTCCTTCAGGGTCTCGATGCGGCGGATGTCGAGGCGCACCGAGGCGTAGAACTTCAGCGCGCGGCCACCGGTGGTGGTCTCGGGCGAGCCGAACATCACGCCGATCTTCTCGCGGAGCTGGTTGATGAAGATCGCGGTGGTCTTGGACTGGTTGAGCGCACCGGTGATCTTCCGGAGCGCCTGGCTCATCAGGCGGGCCTGGAGACCCACGTGGGAGTCGCCCATCTCGCCCTCGATCTCCGCGCGCGGCACGAGGGCCGCCACGGAGTCGATGACGATCAGGTCGAGGGCACCGGAGCGGACCAGCATGTCCACGATCTCCAGCGCCTGCTCGCCGGTGTCCGGCTGGGACAGGATGAGGTTGTCGGTGTCCACGCCGAGGGCCTTGGCGTACTCGGGGTCGAGCGCGTGCTCGGCGTCCACGAAGGCGACGGTGCCGCCGGCCTTCTGCGCATTGGCCACGGCGTGCAGGGTCAGGGTCGTCTTACCGGAGGACTCCGGTCCGTAGACCTCGATCACGCGGCCGCGGGGCAGCCCGCCGACGCCGAGCGCGATGTCCAGCGCCGTCGACCCGGTGGGGATGACCTCGATGGGGTCGTTCGGCTTGTCGCCGAGGCGCATGACCGCGCCCTTGCCGAATTGCCGTTCAATCTGTGCGAGCGCGGCGTCGAGAGCCTTCTCGCGGTCGGTGCCTGCCATGGGTTCCACCCGATTTGCTTGAGTCGATCGCTTCACGCCTTTGACGCTAATGCCTGCCACTGACAACGCGCCTCCACCACCGTTCCGGCTGTGGACAACCAATCAGAATGGATGTTCGATTTCCCTGTCAAGCGCGCCACGCCCGACCCGGCCGAACCGTCCCGCGCCCGGCGCTGCGCGGGGCCGGAACCGCGTGTCCGCCCCCGCGGCGACCTGCGGTAACGCCGTGGACGGCCTGCCCCCGGCTCACGTATGTTCCGTCGGTGCATCTCCGTGAGTTCGTGAGGCGCGCGTCCGTTCCGTACCCGTGGGGGGTCTTCCATCATGTCCGCATCCGGCGATCTGCGGCCCCGTCCCTTCCTGCCGTCCCCGGCGGCAGGGCCCTCGCGGGCGCTCGCCGCCGGAGTCGTGTCGGTGCTCGCCGCCGCCGCTCTGGCCGCCCTCTTCGCGCTCTACACCGACATCCGGCTGTACGCCCTCCTCGAAGGCGACGGGGGCTTCACCTACGCCGCGCAGGACGACCTGGACCGGGCCGAGGCGCTCTTCGGAACGGCGGGCCGGCTCCAGGGCTTCACCTTCGGGCTCTGCGCGCTCCTCTTCGTCGGCTGGTTCCACTCGATGCGCCGCGCCGCCGGGGCGCTCGCTCCGGAGGCGTTCCGCAGGGGGCCCGGCTGGGCCGTCGGGTCCTGGTTCATCCCGGTGGCGAGCTTCTGGCTGCCGTACCGGATCGCGGTCGAGATGTGGGGCGCCCTCGGCCGCGGCGTCCGGAGCGGCGGCGCGGCGTCCGGAGCGGCAGCGGCCCTCTGGCCGGTGAACCTGTGGTGGGGCCTGTTCGTCGCCGAGCTCGTGTACGGCCGGTACGCCGTCGGGCGCTACCGGAAGGCCGAAGGCCTCCTGGAGATCCGCGACGCCGCCCTGCAGGTGATGGCGGCCGACGTCCTCCAGGCCGCCGCCGCCGGGGCCGCCGTGTACGTCGTCGTCCGCCTGACCGCGATGCGGGAGCGGGGCGCCGGGACGACCGCGTAGCGACGGCGGCGGACGGCAGACGGACGGCCGGCGGACGGGGGGAGCGGCGGGGCGGTGCCTGCGGCCGGCGCTACCGCGCGGGCGCGCCCTGTCCGGCGGCCGCGGCCGGCTCCGGCGTCCCGCTCCCCTCCCCCTCCGGGCGGCCCTTCCCCGGCAGCAGGAAGGTGATCGCGAGGAAGGCCGCGAGCAGGCAGGCCTGGGCGACGAGCGCGTGCCGGAAGCCCTCCGTGAAGTCGCCCTGCGCGGCCCGGTCGAAGAACAGCGAGCCGAAGACGGCCACGCCGATCGAGCCGCCGATCGACTGGACCGCCGACAGGACCCCGGACGCGGACCCGATCTCCTCGTCGTCGACGGCGGCCAGGATGAAGCTGAACAGCGCCGCGATGACCATGCCGGAGCCGACGCCGGCCACCGCGACGCCCGGGGCGACGTCCCAGATCGAGAAGGTCTCCACGCGCCCCAGCTCGTACCAGAGCAGCGCCGACCCCCCGAGCTGCACCAGCGGGCCGAGCTGGAGCACCGCCCGCCCGATCCGGTCCGCGAGGAACGCTCCGCTGACGGCGCCGCCGACCGCGGTGCCGAGGGCGAGCGGCAGGTTGCCGAGGCCGGCCTCGCCGGCGGTGAACTGCCGGCCGATCTGGAGGTACAGGGTCAGCACGAGCTGGGTACCGACGAGACCGGCGAAGAACAGGGCGATCCCCCCGAGCCCCACGGTGAAGGCGGGTTTGCGCAGCAGCCCCGGGGTGATCAGGGGCATGCGCCCGGCGGCCGCCGTGCTCCGCTGCCGCAGGGCGAACAGCCCGAACGCGAGCACCGAGCCGGCCATGGACAGCCAGGTCCACAGCGGCCACCCGGCCTCCTGCCCCTGGTTGAGCGGGAGGACCAGCAGGGCGCAGGCGGCCACCACGAGGGCGGCGCCGACCCCGTCCACGGACACCGCGCGGTCGCCGGGCTTCTTCGGCACGACCTTGGCGGCGACGGCCATCGCCGCGATGCCGATCGGGAGGTTGATCAGGAAGACCGTCCGCCAGCCGAGGCCGAAGA
Source organism: Streptomyces sp. NPDC048461 (assembly GCF_055587105.1). NCBI lineage: Bacteria > Bacillati > Actinomycetota > Actinomycetes > Kitasatosporales > Streptomycetaceae > Streptomyces > Streptomyces sp. NPDC048461. The sequence goes on from NZ_JBVJGW010000018.1 coordinate 152,724, forward strand.
GGTCGGCGGAGATCAGTCCGCCGCCCAGGACCGGTCCGATGATGCCGCCGAGCCCGAGCACAGGGCCGAAGATCCCGAAGACCTTGGTGAGTTCGGCCCCGGAGAAGTTCTCGCGCAGCAGTCCCAGCCCCTGCGGGAGCAGCACGGCGCCGGCGGTGCCCTGGAGCAGGCGGAAGCCGATCAGCGTCTCGATGTCCGGCGCCAGCGCGCACAGCAGCGAGGCGGCGGTGAAGGTGCCGAGGCCGATCAGGAACATGCGGCGGCGTCCGTACCGGTCGCCGAGGCGGCCGCCCAGCACCAGCCCGGCGCCGAGCGTGAGCGCGTACCCGCCGATGACCCACTGCAGGCCGACGGCCGACGCCCCCAGGGACTCCTCCAGCGCGGGCCCGGCGACGTTGACGATCGATGCGTCCAGCAGGTCCATGACCTCGGCGACGAGCATCACGGCCAGGATCAGCCACCTCCACCGGTAGGGCTGCTCTTCCATTTTACCTCAGATCATTGATTACCAATATTCTTAGCAATATTCAGAGTATCGTCGGCCCCATGGATGTCAACGCCGCGGCCCCGCACGCAGACGAGGACACGAGCGGCGGCGCGAACGCGGACGCGCTCCGCACCCAGCTGCGCCACCTGACCCTGCGCCAGCAGCGCTTCGAGCGGTACCTGGGCCGCCGCCTGCACGCGGACCCGGCCGGCCTCGCGGTCATGGACCACCTCGTGAACGTCGGCCCGGCCTCCCCCACGGACCTCGCGCGCGGACTGGACACCTCCACCGCCGCCATGACGCTCGTCATCGACCGACTGGTCGCCGGCGGCCACGCCACCCGGGAGCCGCACCCCACCGACCGCCGCAGGGTGGTCGTCACGCCCGCGGCGGACTGGGAGTCGACGGCCTGGGAGTACGTCTCACCGCTGGTCCGGGGCATCACGGACGCGGCCGACGCCCTGACGCCCGGGGACCGGGCGACCGTGACGGCCTTCCTGCAGCGCGTCATCGGGGCCTACGACGAGGCGACGCGCCCCTGACGGGACACCGCGGCCACGGCGCCCGTCAGTGACAACCCAGGGTTGACACCCGCTCGACTGTCAACCTACGGTTGCCTCTATGACGAACCCTTCCGTGGAACCCGTTCGCATGACCAACCCGGTACGCCTCGACGACCTGATCGAGGCCATCAAGAAGGTCCACACCGACACCCTGGAGCAGCTCAGCGGCGCCGTCGTCGCCGCCGAGGCACTCGGAGACGTGGCGGACCACCTCATCGGCCACTTCGTCGACCAGGCCCGCCGCTCCGGCGCCTCCTGGACCGACATCGGCCGCAGCATGGGCGTCACCCGCCAGGCCGCCCAGAAGCGCTTCGTCCCCAAGGCCGACAAGGAGGGCGAGGCGGCGATCGACCCCAGCCAGGGCTTCGGCCGCTTCACGCCCCGCGCCCGCAACGTCGTCGTGACCGCGCAGAACGAGGCGCGCGCCGCCGGCAACACCGAGATCCGCACCGAGCACCTCGTCCTCGGCCTGCTGGCGGAGCCCGAGGGCCTCGCCGCGCACGCGCTCGCCGCCCAGGGGGTCGTGGCCGAGGACCTGCGCGCCGCCGCGGTCGCCGCCCTGCCCCCGGCCGAGGCCGAGGTCCCCGACCTGGTGCCCTTCGACGCCTCCGCCAAGAAGGCACTGGAGCTCACCTTCCGCGAGGCCCTGCGGCTGGGCCACCCCTACATCGGCACCGAGCACGTCCTGCTCGCCCTCCTGGAGCTGGAGAACGGCTCGGGCGTGCTCAGCGGGCTCGGCGCGGACAAGGCCGGGGTCGAAGCCTGGGTCAGCGACGCCCTGGCATCCGTACTCGGTTCCACGGACGGGACGCCGCAGTAGAGGCGTGCGCGTCCTCCGTCAGCGCGTACCGCTTCACGTACGCGCCGAGGAACGCCTGCAGCGTGGCGATGGCCGGGATCGCGATCAGCGCCCCGACCGCGCCCAGCAGGGCGGTGCCCGCGATCACCGAGCCGAACGCCACCGCCGGGTGGATGTCCACGGTCTTCGAGGTCAGCTTCGGCTGGAGGACGTAGTTCTCGAACTGCTGGTAGACCACCACGAACCCGAGGACGTACAGCGCGTACCAGGGGTTGACCGTGAAGGCGATCAGCATCGGCAGCGCGCCCGCGAGGTAGGTGCCGATGGTGGGGATGAACTGGGAGACCAGCCCCACCCACACCGCGAGCGCGGGCGCGTACGGCACGCCGAGGACGGCCAGCAGGATGTAGTGCGCCACGCCTGAGATCAGCGCCATCAGCCCGCGCGAGTAGAGGTAGCCGCCGGTCTTGGCGACGGCGATCTCCCAGGCGCGCAGCACCTCGGCCTGCTTCGCGGGCGGCAGTACGGAGCACAGCGCGCGCCGCAGGCGCGGTCCGTCGGCGGCGAAGTAGAAGGAGAACAGCCCGATCGTCAGCAGCTTGAAGAGCCCGCCGAGCACGGTGGCGGACACGTCGAGCACGCCGCTGGCGCTGTTCTGCACGTACTTCTGAAGCCAGTCGGAGTGCAGCATGCTGTCCTGGATGTCCAGGCGGGACAGGTCGGTGTGGAAGGTCGCGTTGATCGAGTCGATGACCGAGTCGAGGTAGTTCGGGAAGCCCTCGACCATCGCGACGATCTGCCCGGCGAGCATCGAGCCGAGCAGGGCGAGGAAGCCCGCGGTGAAGACGAACACCGCGAGGAACACCAGGAAGGTGGCGAATCCGCGCCGCATGCCGCGGGCCGCCATCCTGGCCACCGCGGGCTCGATCGCGAGCGCGAGGAAGAACGCGATCAGGATGTTGACCAGCAGACCGATCAGCTGGTGGAAGGCCCAGCTGCCGAGCTGGAAGCAGGCGACGAGGGCCAGTACGAGGATCACCGCGCGCGGCAGCCAGCGCGGCATCCGCTCGCCCGCACCCGCCGGGTGGCCGCCCCGGGGCGGTCCGCCGGGCGCGGCCGGGTCCGCCGGCCGCGGCGGCTGCCCGGGCGTCTCGGGCGCCCCGCCCGTCACGGGCACCCCGGCAGCGGAGTGCGGGGCGTCTGCGGGCTGGTCGGTCGTCTCATCAGTGGGTGCCACGCGGCCAAGTCTGGCCCACCGGCCGCCCATCCGGCGAAGCCGCCTCCCGCCGCCCGGCGCCGGCGCTCCCGCCCGTCCGGGGTCAGCGCATCGAGGCGGGCACGTCCATCGCGGAACACACCGCGCGCCACACGTCCTTGGCCTCCCAGCCCGCGTCCAGCGCCTGGTGGACGGTGCGTCCGCCCAGCTCCGTCATGACGTGGTCCCGTGCGAAGGAGTCCGCGTAGCCCGCACCGAAGTGCTCCGCCATCCGCTCCCAGAAAATCGTCAACCGCATGCGTCCAGTATCCCGCCCCGGAGAGTGCACCCGTCCCGTTCGTCCCCCTCCGGCGCACCGCCGCGCCCTACGTTTCTCGCATGTCTGGAGACCAAGCTCCCCCGCCGGCCCCGACCGTCCCGACCCAGGACCGGTTGGCCCGCGCCGAGCAGTTCATCTGGCTCACGGCCCGGGTGCTGGAACAGCGCCGGTTCGCGTTCCACTTCCTCGGCGCGGACGCCGACCCGGTGGACACCGCCCTCGGCGCCTACCTGGGCGGGGACGGCGGCTACGGGCACGCGCTCGATCCGGATCTGCGCGGCCCGGTCAGCCAGCCCCTGCACACCGCGCACGCGCTGCGCGTCCTGGACGGCCTGGGCCGCTGTTCCGGGCAGCGCATCGAGCGGCTCTGCGGCCACCTGACCCGGGTCTCCACCCCGGACGGCGCCCTTCCGGCGGTCGTCCCGGACCCCCGCGGCCACCTCGCGGCCCCGTACCGCCCGGCCCCCGGCGACCCCCCGGGCGAGCTGCTGGCCACGGGCCCGGTCGTGGGCCTGCTGCACCGCAACCGGATCTGGCAGGCCTGGCTGTTCCGGGCCACGGACTTCTGCTGGGACCGCGTCGAGAACCTGCGCCACCCGCATCCGTACGAGGTCCGGAGCGCGGTGGCCTTCCTCGACGGCGTCCCCGACCGGGCGCGCGCCGCCGCGGCCGCGGACCGGCTGGGGCGCCTGGTGCGCGAGCGGCGGCTGGTGGTGCTCGACCCCGGGCGGCACGGCGCGCACCCGCCCGCCCCGGGCGGCGCGCCGGACGAGCCGCTGTTCCCGCACGACGTCGCGCGGGAGCCCGGCTCGCTGGCCCGCGGCTGGTTCACCGACGAGGAGGTGCGCCGCTCGCTCGACTTCCTGGCCGCGCGGCAGCAGCCGGACGGCGGCTGGCCGGTGCACCGCCGGGAGCGGGCTCCCGGCAGCTCGCTGGAGCGGCGGCCCATCGCCACCCTGGAGGCGCTGCTCACCCTGCGGGCGTACGGGCGCCTGCCGGACGGGGCCGCTACCAGCCCAGCGCCCGGACCCCCGCGGTGACCAGCACGGCCGCGGCGACGACCACGAGGAACGGCGCCCGCAGCACCAGCGCCAGCCCGGCGGCGGCGAGCCCGGCGGCGCGGGCGTCGAGGACGAGCTCGTGGCCGGTGCTGAAGGTCTGCTGGGCGGTGAGCGCGGCCAGCAGCGCGACCGGCAGCAGGGCGGACAGGCGGCTGACCAGCGGCCGCTCCAGCGCCGCGGCGGGTACGAGCAGCCCGGCGAGCTTGACGGCGTAGCAGCCGACGACGGTGAGCCCGATGGCGATCCAGACGTTCACGAGCGGCGACCCTTCATCCACAGCACCACGGGAGCGGCGAGCGCCGCGATCAGCACGGGGACCCCGGCGGGCAGCACGGGCAGGAAGGCCAGCCCGAGGACCAGCGCCAGAGCCGCGACGGCCCGCTCGGTGGACGTCCTCAGCATCGGCGCGAGCAGCGCCAGGAACACGGCGGGACCGGCCGCGTCCAGCCCCCAGGCCCTGGTGTCACCGATGGCCTCGGCGCCCAGGGCGCCCAGCAGCGTGGTGAGGTTCCACAGCACGTAGAGGGTGAGCCCGGTGACGGTGAAGCCGAGCCGGGCCGTCTTCCGGTCGGGCTGGGCCAGCGCCACGGCGGTGGTCTCGTCGATGACCCAGTGCGCGGCGAGCGGCCGTACGGGCCGGGGGAACGCCAGCAGCTGGGACAGCCGCAGGCCGTAGAAGGCGTTGCGGGTGCCGAGGAAGAACGCGCCGGCGGCCGCGGTGAACGGGTTGCCGCCCGCGGCCAGCGCCCCGACCAGGGCGAACTGCGAGGCCCCGGTGAAGACGAGCAGGCTGAGCACGCAGGCCTGGAGCGTGCTGATCCCCGCCCCCGCCGCGGTCACCCCGAAGGCGAACCCGGACAGCCCGACGGCCACCCCGACCCCGAGCGCGTCCCGGACGACCGCGCCCCGCGGCTTGTCGGCGGCCCCGCCGGGGGCCTCTGATATCACCATCTGATGTTCTCCCACGCCCCGAAGGTACGCAGGGCCCGGCGGTCCGGTCTTGTACGTTCTTGCGCGCCCCCGACCCGCGCCCCCGACCCGCGCCCCCGACCCGCGCCCCCGACCCGCGGTTCCGGTTCCGGCTGCGGATCCGGCCCGGGCATCCGGTCAACGGCCCGGGTCAGTGGCCCCGGCCCGCGGCCCGGCCCGTCCGGTACGCGCCGGGCGGCACCCCCACGATCCGGGTGAAGTGCCGGTTCAGGTGCGGCTGGTCGGTGAACCCGACGGCGACCGCCGCCTCCGCCGGCGGGGTCCCCGCGTCCAGCAGTCCGCGCACCCGCCGGACCCTGGCGTCGGTCAGCCAGGTGTGCGGCGGCATTCCGTACCGGTCCCGGAAGGCCCTCAGCAGGGCGAACGGACTGGTCCCCAGCCCGGCGGCGAGCTGCTCCAGCGAGGGCGGGTCCGCCATCCGCTCCTCCAGCACGGCCCGCGCGGCCGCCGCGTCGGCGGCGCCGGCGCCGCGCACCGCGCGCGGCGGGAGCGGGCCCGCGTGCCGGCCGAGCATCCGCGCCACCACGCCCCGCAGCAGGGTGTCGGCGGCCAGCGCGTTCCCCGCCTCGGCGGCCCGGTGGACGTCCGCGATCGCCCGGGACGCGTCCGGGTCGGTGACCATGTCGGCGGTGAAGCCGGGGGTTCCGCGCAGCGTCCCGATCTCGGCCGCGACCTCGCCGATCAGCGCGCGGGAGGGGTAGAGCGTCGCGTACGCCCATCCCTCGGGCACCCCGGCCCGCGCGGCGTGCGCGACCTCGGGGTTGATCAGCACCACGCTCCCCGGCCCGGCCCGCAGGGTGCCGCCCGGCAGACCGATCTCCTCGACACCGCCGGTGACCGCCGCGATGACGTACCCGTCGTGAGTGTGCCGCGGGAAGGTGTGGCGGACGTAGCGGGCGCGCAGCAGGTCCAGCCCGGGCAGCTCCGGGTACCGCCAGTGCCGGGCCCACTCCCGGTGGTCCTCGTCCGTCCCCATCCCCCCATTCTGCGCCTCGCCGCGGACCCTCGTTTCCCCAGGTCCGGACCGTTGTCGGTGCCGGGGTGCAGGATGGGGGGATGGTCGGCTCCGCGCTCGCATCGTTCTCCCCCGCGACCCGCTCCTGGTTCACGGGGGCCTTCGCCCTGCCCACCTCGGCCCAGGAGGGTGCGTGGCGGGCGATCGGCGAGGGCTCGGACGTCCTCGTCGTGGCGCCCACCGGCTCGGGCAAGACGCTGGCAGCCTTCCTCGCCGCCCTCGACCAGCTCGCCTCGACGCCGCCGCCGGCCGAGCCGAAGATGCGCTGCCGGGTGCTGTACGTCTCGCCGCTGAAGGCGCTGGCGGTGGACGTCGAGCGCAACCTGCGCAGCCCGCTGACCGGCATCCGCCAGGAGTCGGTCCGGCTCGGGCTGCCCGAGCCGGAGATCCGCGTCGGGATCCGCTCGGGGGACACCCCGCCCGCCGAGCGGCGCTCCCTGGCCACCCGCCCGCCGGACATCCTCATCACCACGCCCGAGTCGCTGTTCCTGATGCTGACCTCGGCCGCCCGGGACGCCCTCGCCGGCATCGAGACGGTGATCCTGGACGAGGTGCACGCCGTCGCCGGCACCAAGCGCGGCGCGCACCTCGCCCTGTCGCTGGAGCGGCTGGACGAACTGCTGCCGCGCCCCGCGCGCCGCATCGGTCTCTCCGCGACGGTCCGCCCGGTGGACGAGGTGGCCCGCTACCTGGCGCCGCGGGGCAAGGTGGAGATCGTCCAGCCGCCGTCCACGAAGGAGTTCGACCTGTCGGTCGTCGTGCCGGTGCAGGACATGGGCGAGCTGGGCGGCTCCCCGGCCACCGAGGGGCGCGAGGGCGGGGACAAGCCGTCCATCTGGCCCCACGTGGAGGAGCGGATCGCCGACCTCGTGCAGGCCCACCGCTCGACCATCGTGTTCGCCAACTCCCGCAGGCTCGCCGAGCGGCTCTGCAACCGGCTCAACGAGATCGCGTACGAGCGCGCCATGGGCGAGAAGCTCCCCGAGGGCTCGCCCCCCGCCGAGATCATGGCCCAGTCGGGCGCCGCCCACGGCGCGCCGCCGCTGCTGGCCCGCGCGCACCACGGGTCGGTGTCCAAGGAGCAGCGGGCCCTCGTCGAGGAGGACCTGAAGGCGGGCCGGCTGCCCGCCGTCGTGGCCACCTCCAGCCTGGAGCTCGGCATCGACATGGGCGCCGTGGACCTGGTGGTGCAGGTGGAGTCCCCGCCCTCGGTGGCCTCCGGGCTGCAGCGCGTGGGCCGGGCCGGCCACCAGGTGGGCGCGGTGTCCACCGGGGTCGTCTTCCCCAAGTACCGGGGCGACCTCGTGCAGGCGGCCGTGGTCACCGAGCGGATGCGCACCGGGTCGATCGAATCCCTGCGCATCCCCTCCAACCCGCTCGACGTCCTCGCGCAGCAGCTGGTCGCGATGACCTCGATGGACACCTGGCAGGTGGACGAGCTCATCGCGCTCGTGCGGCGGGCGGCGCCGTTCGCCGCGCTGCCCGAGTCGGCGTTCACCGCGGTACTGGACATGCTGGCGGGCCGCTACCCGTCGGACGCGTTCGCCGAGCTGCGGCCGCGCGTGGTGTGGGACCGGGTGGCCGGGACGGTCACCGGGCGGCCCGGGGCCCAGCGCCTCGCGGTCACCTCGGGCGGCACCATCCCGGACCGCGGCCTCTTCGGCGTCTTCCTCGCGGGGTCGGACCCGAAGAAGGGCGGCGGGCGGGTCGGCGAACTGGACGAGGAGATGGTGTACGAGTCCCGCGTCGGGGACGTGTTCACCCTGGGCACCACGTCCTGGCGGATCGAGGACATCACCCGCGACCGGGTCCTCGTCACCCCGGCCCCCGGGGTGCCGGGCCGGCTGCCGTTCTGGAAGGGCGACCAGCTGGGCCGCCCGCTGGAACTGGGGCGCGCGGTCGGCGCGTTCCTGCGCGAACTGGGCGCCCTCTCCGCCGAGGACGCCCGGCTGCGGCTGCTGGCGGCCGGTCTGGACGACTGGGCCGCGGAGAACCTCCAGGCGTACCTCGCGGAGCAGCGCGAGGCCTGCGGCCACGTGCCGGACGACCGCACCATCCTCGTGGAGCGCTTCCGCGACGAGCTGGGCGACTGGCGGGTCGTCGTCCACTCCCCCTTCGGGGCGCAGGTGCACGCCCCGTGGGCGCTGGCGCTCGGCGCCCGCCTCGCCGAGAAGTACGGCATGGACGCCCAGGTCATGCACGCCGACGACGGCATCGTGCTGCGGCTGCCGGACGCCGACCTGCTGTCCATGGACCTCCTGGACCACGACCCGGCGGGCGCGCCCGCCTTCGAGTTCGACGACGAGCAGGCCCCGCTGGGCGCGGCCGACGTCGTCTTCGAGCGGGGCGACGTCAACCGGATCGTCACCGACCAGGTCGGCGGCTCGGCCCTGTTCGCCTCCCGCTTCCGCGAGTGCGCGGCCCGCGCCCTGCTGCTGCCGCGGCGCAGCCCCGGCAAGCGCACCCCCCTGTGGCAGCAGCGCCAGCGCGCGTCCCAGCTGCTCCAGGTCGCCTCCGAGTTCGGCTCGTTCCCGATCGTGCTGGAAGCCGTACGGGAATGCCTCCAGGACGTCTTCGACGTGCCCGGCCTGACCGAGCTGATGGGCGACATCGAGGCCCGCCGCGTCCGCCTCGTCGAGGTCACCACCCCGGAGCCCTCGCCGTTCGCCCGCTCGCTCCTCTTCGGCTACGTGGCGCAGTTCCTGTACGAGGGCGACTCGCCGCTGGCCGAGCGCCGGGCGGCCGCGCTGTCGCTGGACTCGCGCCTGCTCGCCGAGCTCCTGGGCCAGGCCGAGCTGCGCGAGCTGCTCGACGCGCAGGTGCTGGAGGAGCTGGAGCGGGAGCTCCAGTGGCTCACCGAGGACCGCCGGGCGAAGGACGCCGAGTCGGTGGCCGACCTGCTGCGCCTGCTGGGCCCGCTCACCGGCGCCGAGCTGGCCGAGCGCGGCGCGGATCCGGCCTGGGCCGCCGACCTGTCCGCGGCCCGGCGCGCGATCTCCGTCCGGATCGGCGGACAGGACCACTGGGCGGCCGTCGAGGACGCGGGCCGGCTGCGGGACGCGCTGGGCACGGCGCTCCCCGTCGGGGTCCCGGAAGCGTTCACGGAGCCGGTCAAGGACCCCCTCGGGGACCTCCTCGCCCGGTACGCCCGCACCCACGGCCCGTTCACGACCGCCGCCGCGGCCGCGCGCTTCGGCCTGGGCGCGGCGGTCACCGAGGGCGCGCTGCACCGGCTCGCGGCGGCGGGCCGGGCGGTCCAGGGCGAGTTCCACCCGGCGGGCATCGGCCAGGAGTGGTGCGACGCGACGGTGCTGCGCCGGCTGCGCCGCCGGTCGCTGGCGGCGCTCCGCCAGGAGCTCGAACCGGTCCCGCCGACCTCGCTGGCCACCTTCCTCCCGCAGTGGCAGCACGTGGGCGGCGCCCTGCGCGGCATCGACGGCCTGGCCCGGGCGGTGGAGCAGCTCCAGGGCGCCCCGGTGCCGGCGTCCGCGCTGGAGCGCCTGGTCCTGCCCTCCCGGGTCGCGGGCTACTCCCCCGCCCTGCTGGACGACCTGACCACGGCCGGAGAGGTCGTCTGGGCGGGCGCCGGGGCCCTCCCGGGCAAGGACGGCTGGGTCTCGCTGTACCTGGCGGACGCGGCCCCCCTGCTCCTGCCCCCGCCGCACCCGCTGGAGACCGGCCCGCTCCACCAGGCGGTCCTGGACTCGCTCGCCGGGGGGTACGGACTGTTCTTCCGCCAGATCACCGACTCCGTACGGGCGGTCCACCCCGAGGCGTCGGACCTGGCGCTGTCCGAGGCGCTGTGGGACCTGGCCTGGTCGGGCCGGCTCACGAACGACACCCTGGCCCCGCTGCGTTCCCTGCTGGGCTCGGGGCGCACGGCGGGCGCGACGGCCCACCGGGCCCGGCGGACGGTCCCCCGCGGCCGCTACGGCACCCTGAGCGCCACCGTGTCCCGTACCGGCCCGCCGACCGTGTCGGGCCGCTGGTCCCTCCTGCCCGTCCCGGCCGCCGACCCCACCCACCGCGCCCACGCCCTGGCCCGTACGCTGCTGGACCGCCACGGCGTGGTCACCCGCGGAGCGGTGGCGGCGGAGGGCGTGGAGGGCGGCTTCAGCGCGGTCTACCGCATCCTGTCGGCCTTCGAGGACAGCGGCCAGGCCCGCCGGGGGTACGTGGTGGAGGGCCTGGGGGCCGCGCAGTTCGCGATGGACGGCGCGGTGGACCGGCTCCGGGCCGCCGAGCGCAACCCTCCGCCGCTGGCGGCGGTGGTCCTGGCCGCGGCCGACCCGGCGAACGCGTACGGCGCGGCCCTGCCCTGGCCGGAGCCCCCGGAGGGGGCCACCCACAAGCCCGGCCGCAAGGCGGGCTCGCTGGTGGTGCTGGTCGACGGCGAACTCACCCTGTACCTGGAGCGCGGCGGCAAGACCCTCCTGGCCTGGCCCCCGCCGGAGGACCCCCGCCTCACGGCGGCGGTCGGGGCCCTGGCCGACGCCGCCCGCGCGGGAACCGTCCCGGCCCTGACGGTGGAGCGCGTCAACGCGGCCGCCTCGCTGACGTCCCCGTACGGCCCGCCCCTGGAAGCCTCCGGCTTCCACGCCACCCCCCGAGGCCTGCGCCTGCGCACCTGACGCCACCGGGGGACCCGCCACGGACAGCCGGCGCACCGGCAGCCCCGGCTCGGCTGCTCCGGCTCCGCTACGCCGCGGTCAACAGGCCGACGGCAACCGGCGCAGCGGTCCGCCCCGCGGCGGTCCCCGGCACGGCCGGCGCGGCGGTTGCCGACCCTGGACACGACCGCCCGACCGGGGTCGCCCGGACCCTGCCCTCCCGTCCGGCACGGGACCCCGCACGAGGCCCGGCGCCGCGCGACAATGTCCGCATGCCCGAAGGAGACAGCGTCCACCGCGCCGCCGCCCGCCTCCACGCGGCCCTCGCGGGCCGTCCCCTCACCCGGAGCGACCTCCGCGTCCCCCGTTTCGCCACCGCCGACCTCACCGGCCGCACCACGCTCGACGTCACGCCCCGGGGCAAGCACCTCCTCGCGCGGTTCGAAGGCGGCCTCACCCTCCACAGCCACCTCCGCATGGACGGCGCCTGGCACGTGTTCCCCGTCGGAGCCCGCTGGCGCGGCGGCCCCGACTACGAGGTCCGGGCGGTCCTCGGCACCGCCGAGCACACCGCCGTCGGGTACCGCCTCCCCGTTCTGGAGCTGATCCGGACCGCCGACGAGGAGCAGGCCGTCGGCCACCTCGGCCCCGACCTCCTCGGCCCGGACTGGGACCCGGCCCGGGCGGCGGCGAACCTCCTCGCGGCCCCCGACCGCCCGCTCGGCGAGGCCCTCCTCGACCAGCGCAACCTCGCCGGGATCGGCAACATCTACAAGTCCGAGCTCTGCTTCCTGGCCCGGACGACCCCCTGGACCCCCGTCGGAGCCCTCCCCGACCCCCCGGCGACCCTCCCCCGCATCGCCGCCGCCGCCCAGCGCCTCCTCGCCGCCAACATCGGCGACCGGTCCGGCGGCCGCCGCAACACCACGGGCATCGGCCGCCCCGGCCCCGACCTCTTCGTGTACGGCCGTGCCCGGCGCCCCTGCCTGCGCTGCCGCACCCCCGTCAGGGAAGCCGAGCAGGACGGCCGCCCCACGTACTGGTGCCCCAGCTGTCAGGCCGGACCCACCCCCTAGTTGACGCTCCGTCAGATTGGGTCGTACGGTCCCGGCATGCCCACACCCACACCCACACCCACACCCACGCCCCCGCCCACACCCACGCCCCCGCCCGCAGCCACGCCGCCCGCCCCCCACGACCTCACCGGCCGCACCGCCCTGATCACCGGCGCCGCCGGCGGCATCGGCCGCGCCACCGCCCTCGCCCTCGCCGGGGCGGGCGCGCACGTGCACTGCGCCGACCGCGACGAGCCCGGCCTCGCCGAGACGGCCGCCCTCGTCGCCAAGGCCGGCGGCGCCGCCACCGTCCACGCCCTCGACGTCACCGACCGGGCCGCGCTCCGGGCCGCCGTCGCCGCGGCGGGCCCCCTCGACATCGCCGCCGCGATAGCCGGGATCATGCACACCAGCAGCGTGCTGGAGACGACCGACGAGGACCTCGACCGGATCCTGGACGTCAACTTCAAGGGCGTCCTGCGCACCTGCCAGGAGGCGGCCCGCGCCATGATCGCCGCGGGCCGCCCCGGCTCGATCGTCACCATGGCCTCCGGCGCCGTGGACGCCGCGCAGTCCGGCCTGCTCTGCTACAGCGCCTCCAAGGCCGCGGTCGTCCAGCTGACCAGGACCCTCGCCACCGAGGCCGGCCCGCACGGCATCCGGGTCAACGCCGTCGCCCCCGGCTGGATCCGCACGCCGATGACCGGCCGCCACAGCCCCGAGGTCCAGGAGCAGACCGAGGCGATGATGATCCGGATGTCCCCGCTGCGCCGGGTCGGCGAGCCCGAGGACATCGCCCAGGCCGTCCTCTACCTGGTCTCCGACGCCTCGTCCTTCATGACGGGCCAGATTCTTCGCCCGAACGGCGGAGTCGCGATGCCCTGGTAGCGGCTCCCCCGCCGCCCCCGGCGATCCGCGCCTCGCCTACGCCGGCCACACCGTGCACCCCGGTCACGTCCACCGCGGCCGCCGCAGCGGCCCCCGCGGCCCGCCGGGCCTTCCGTACCGGGCCCGGCACGCAGTGCACCGGCAGGAGCCCCAGCCCCCACCCGCCCACGGCCACGGCGCCCTCCACGGGCCCCGCCTCGGCGGGTGCGAAGACGAGGCGCAGCACGGCCCACCACCACAGCACGCCCACCGTCAGCGCGAGGGCCTGAGCGACGGATATGCGCAGCGACCGCCGCACGGCTACCTCCCAGGGGCCGGGACCCGGACGCCCCATCCTCCCGCACCCCCCTCGCCCCCGCACCCAGAACGGCACGGAGCCCCCGGCCGGGGGGGGCGCCCCCCCCCCGCGGGCCGCGCCACACAAAAACCCAACGCAACAGACCCACCGAGGCGCGCCTAACCGCCCCAGCACCCGCCGCCCTTGGACTCCCCCCCCCGCC